>CAZZAO010000084.1:0-25577 GCA_964652205.1 uncultured Anaerolineaceae bacterium
GATGAAGGCTACGGCGTGCGGACGAGCGAGACAGACCGGGTGTTTATGCCGTTCGAGCGCGCGCGGCAGCCGCAGATTATCGCCGAGTTTGGCTACGGGTTGAGTCTGTTCCTGTGCAAGCACGAGGTCGAGGCCATGAGCGGACGGATGTGGTTCGAGAGCGAGGAAGGCGTCGGCAGCACTATCAGCCTGAAGCTTCCCGTCTGGCGTGACCAGCCAACCGCCGATGCTTCATCCGCTAGCGATTCGTCGAGCAGGACAGCCCCCTAACATCCGGCACGTTTCGCGTGATCGACGAACGCCTCACCTGCCGGACAGCGCCGGTCGGACGAGGCGTTTTTTATTCAAAGAAAGGACTGAGGACTGAGTAAAAAAAGGACTGAGTGACGAGATACTGAGTTTCCGGCAGCCCTCATTCGATTTTGCTGTATTCAACTCAGTCCTCAGTCCTTAGTCCTCAGTCCTGAAACACGATGCAGCCATTCCTCACTCGCCAGTTTTTCGATACCCTGATCGTCGCCGTGATCGTGATCGGGCTGGCGCTGGCCGCGGTGCGGCTGTACTCGGACTTGTCGCGTAAGCTGCCGCCGGAGCCGCCGCGCTCCGACCGGCAGCCGAACGGCCCGCGCGGCGACGCCCCACGCTCATGATTCGGGCGCAGACGCGCCTCTAACCCGCAGCAAGCCATCACAGGAGACAGGCCATCATGCTGGATATCGCGCTGATCCGCGAAAAGCCGGAGTGGGTGAAAGACCAGATTCGCAAATTGAACGACGCGGCGGCGCTGGAGCGCGTCGACGCGGTGCTGACGCTCGACAGCCAGCGGCGCGCGCTGTTGAACGAGTCGGAGACAACCCAGGCAGCGCGCAACAAACTCAATAAGGCTATCGGCCAGCTTCGCGGCAATAAGGCGCTCGACGCCGCGCACCGGCGCGTCCGCGCGCTTCAGGCCGCCAGCCTCATCAGCGCGGGGAAGTATGACAACGCCGTGACCGCGCTCGGTCAGGACAGCGCCGGATCGCCTGATCTCGCCCTCGGCGACGGCGGCAGCGACGGCATGGACGCGCTCAACCTCTCCTTGCGCGACATCGGAACGCGCGTCGAAAGGCTGAATAAACAGGTTGAAGAAGTCGAAGCAGCCCTGCGCGAAACGCTGCTCTGGCTGCCGAATATGCCGCATGACTCGGTGCCGGTGTTCGACAGCGAGGACAACAACATCCCGTGGAAGCCGGAAGGCATCATCCGCGAATTTGACTTCACGCCGAAGCCACACTGGGAGCTTGGCCCGGCGCTCGACATCATCGACTTCGAGCGCGGCGTCCGCATGTTCGGCTCGCGCGGCTACGTGCTTAAAGGCATGGGCGCGCGACTCCAGCGGGCGCTGATCGATTTCTTCCTCGACAGCGCCGTTGTTAAAGGCTTCGAGGAGCTGTACCTGCCCTACCTCGTCAAAGAGGAGCTGATGGTTGGCTCGGCGCAGTTCCCCAAGTTCCGCGACGTTGTCTACGATGATCCCGACGCCGAGCTGTACCTGCTGCCGACCGCCGAAGTCGCCATCACCGGGATGCACCGCGACGAAGTGCTGGACGAGGCGCAGCTTCCGCTCTACTACGTTGCGCATACGCCCTGCTTCCGCCGCGAGCGGATGAGCGCGGGCCGCGACGTGCGCGGCATCAAGCGCGTGCATCAGTTCGAAAAAGTCGAGATGTATAAGTTCACGACGCCGGAAACCAGCTACGCCGAACTGGAAGCGCTGGCCGAGGCTGCCAGCGACATCTGCCGCGCGCTCAAGCTGCCCTTCCGCCGTCTGGAGATCGTGACCGGCGACCTCGGCTTCAGCGCCAGCAAAAAGTACGACATCGAAATCTGGTCGCCCGGCGTGCAGGAATGGCTCGAAGTCAGTTCATGCAGCAACACCGAGGACTTTCAGGCGCGCCGGTCGAACATTCGCTATCGCAGCGCCGACAGCAAGAAACCGCGCTTCGTCCACACGCTCAACGGCAGCGGGCTGGCTGCGCCGCGCGTGCTGATCGCCATCATGGAGAACTATCAGCGGGCCGATGGCAGCATCGTCATCCCTGAGGTGCTGCGCCCCTATCTGCGCGGGCTGGAGGTGATTGAGCCGAAGTCGTAAGCAGGCCGGGTTGTGGGATGCGGATACGTCCGCGTTCCTGCATGGCGGACGCGAATAATCGCGCCCCCGACCTCACCCCCTAACCCCCTCTCCGCAAGCGGAGAGGGGGAAACGGTCACAACTGGCAGCAACTTTCCAGTTTTATCCGCTTAAGTTGGCACGTAAGGGCGCGAGAAATCGCGCCCGGATTCCACGACGGCGTTTTATTGTCGCGCCAGCGCCTCGAATGCCTGCGCGACAAACAGCCGATGCCCGGCGCGCATGATGGCTTCGCGCTCGGCGTTCGCGGCCCAGTCCGCGATGCGTCCGGCAGGGCGGAGCGCGGCGTACAAATCCCAGTACGGCAGGTCGGTCAGGTCGATAGCAGTCATCGACTGGTAGACCTCAGTAAAGACCTGCATCGCGTCGCTGCCGAAATTCCACAGTAGTTCGAGCCTGGCAATGGCGAGATCATCGAGCGGATCGCCGAGCGCCGCGTCTTCCCAGTCGATGACGGCAGCTAACCTGCCGTCACGCCAGAGGAAATTCCCCGGCCAGTAATCACCGTGGAGCAGCCTGACCGCATTGCGCGGCAGCAGCGGCCAGACCGCGCCGAGCGCGTCTCGAATCCGGCCCTCGTCGAGTGAGTCGTCGCGTGTGGGCGGGCGCTCGCGCAGGATAGACGCGACGGTTTCACTCTGGCGCGGCAGAAACGACAGCTCCGACAGTCCATCGACGCGGTGAATCCGGGCGAGAGTGGCGGCCATCTGCTGAAGCGCGTCGTCCAGCGGCGCGGGCGTGAAACTGGCGCTGCCGTCAATGAACTCAACGACAATCACGGGAGTCGTAAAAATCTCGCCCGACATGTCGAGGGTGATCGGCGCGGGAACGGGCAAACCTGCCGCTTGCAGATATTGAAGCAGCCTGAATTCGTCGGCGGCAATCTGCGGGTTGAAGGCCAGATCGGCGGGGCCGTGCTGGCGGACGACGACCTTGCGCGCTGTGCCGTCTGGCAGCGCGATCTCCAGCGCCGTCACCTGCGCCGAGATGCCGCCGGTCAGCGGCCATGCGCGAAGCAATCGACTGCGCCGGTCGATCTTCTGCGCGAGTCGCTCGAAGGTATCCTCAGCCATAGATGACGTATTGACTCAGAAAGTCCATCACGGCCTTATAGTAATGCTCGATGGTTTCCGGCCTGCGGAAGCCGTGACCTTCGCCCTCGTAGATGTGGTACTCACAGGGGACGCCGCGCGCCCTGAGCGCCGCGACGAGAACATCCGCCTGTGCCTGCGGCACAACTTTATCGTCAGCCCCCTGAAACAGGAGCACCGGATCAACGATCTGGTCAGCGTGGAAAATCGGCGAGCGCTCACGCCAGATCGGAGCTGCTCCCGGCAGCACGCCCAGCAACTGATCGTTATAACCTGCCTCAAATTTGTGCGTGTCTGCTGCCAGCGTGAACAGATTGGAGATGCCGTAGAGCGAAATGCCTGCCGTGTAGAATCCCGGTTTGACAACCAGCGAATGCAGCACCGTATAGCCGCCCGCGCTGCTGCCGATAATCACCCGCCTGTCAGCGTCAACCAGCCCTTCAGCCGCCAGATAAGCCGCGCCGCTGGCCGCATCCTCGACGTCGTAGACGCCCCACTGGCCGAGCAGCCTGTCCTGATAGGCGCGGCCAAAGCCGGTCGTCCCGCGATAATAGACGTCGAGGACGGCGAAGCCGCGTGTGGCGAAAAACTGCGCCCGACCGTCGAAAGCCTGACGCGCCTGCGAGGTCGGCCCGCCGTGGACGCTGACGATCAGCGGCGGCTTGCCGCTGCCCTCGAACGTCTCGCTGGCCGGGGAATAGAACGCGCCGTAGACCGTCTCGCCGTCGTGGCCTGTCCACTGAACGATGCGTGGCTGCGAGAGCTGCGCCGGACGTAAGTTTTCGGAACCGGCGCGTTTGCGAATCTGTACGCCGTCTGTACCGGGCATGAGCGTCAGAATACGCTCGGTCAGCGCGCTCGATGAGCCGATCAGCGCCACTTCACCGCGCGCCGAGACCGAAATCTGCCGGAGCGCGCTGTACTCCGACAGGCCATCGATCTGAGTCGCCTGCCGGGTGCGCGTATCGATGCGCCACAGGCCGAAGTGACCGCGCTCGGCGCGCAGCGCGTAGAGGGCGCTGCTGTCTGGCGTCCAGCCATAGGCTCGCATTCCCTGAACCCAGGCCGGAGTCATGAAATCCGCCTCGTCTTCGGTCAACTGGACGTGCTTCTTTTCAGCCAGATCGTAGAGGTAAAGCTGCCCCCAGCCGCTGACGTCGCTGACGTAGCTCAGGAAGCGGCCATCGGGCGAAAACTCCGGCTGAAAAATAGCCGTCCCGGTGTCCCCGGCAACTGTCTCCATCGAGACGACGTAAGGGCCGACGTTGCCGCCATAATCGAAGGTTGCCAGCCGCAGCTCACCGCCGTCCCACGGCATCTGCGGGAAGTTCCAGGTTACATAGGCCAGACGCTTCCCTGACGGATGCCACACCGGCTGCATGACAAAATCGCTGCCGAAGGCGATCTTACGCGGCCAGCGCTCGCCCGCCGCATCGACCAGCGCCAGCCCATCAGCGCCCTCATAGCTCGATCCATAAGCCAGCCACGCGCCATCGGGCGAAAGCGCCGGAGCCGCCACGTCGCCGAAAGCCGGCGTGATCGCCCTCGGCGCACCGCCGTCGAGACTCTGGCGGTAGAGACGTCCACTCGACGCGAAATAGACGACCCCATCGCCGACCACAAATTCGCCGCCGCCATAGCCGAGTCCGCCGCGCGCCGAGAGATCATTCAGGTCGCGTGGGGCTTGCGTCCCCTGCTGCGTCACCAGCACGCCCTGTTTGCCGCGCCCTTCGAGCCAAACGAGGGTGCTGCCATCGGCGCTCCAGCGGACGTCGTTAAAACTCAGGCCCGCCGCCAGCGCGCGCGCCGTCACCGGACTCGACCAGGTTCCGAATTGTTTGAGGGTTTTCGCCATGAAAATGCTCCGAGAGGACAACACAGGCCGGAGAAGTATAGCGCAGTCAGCAGAAACGAAACGCCCCGTTTCGGCTGAAACGGGGCGTTAGCGTCGTGTGCGAAGTGCGGGGGAAAAGGTCTTTACCAATAACTTTTTATGCACTTCGCACTTCTATTTGGTGGTTCTTCTGTAGTATAGGCGCTGCCGAGCCAGAGTCAACCACCTTTCGAGCGCCTGATGATCCACCGCCACTTGTGCTAAATGGAATTATCGCTAATTTTCGAGGGGCGGGATTTTTTCACCTTCAGGCACTAACAGGTGTTATTCTTTTTCATCTTCCCTTAATCTCCATTTATCAATTGGTTTTCAATTGATGTACCATCAAATCTCCCTCAATTCTCCATGCTAATCTCCGCCTAAAGTCGTAGAAGACACCACGGAACTTCGTACAACTTATACAAGCAAAAAGCGGGGCCAGATTAGTCCCGCTTTCCGGTTGTTCAGCGTCGTACACGCTCGCTAGCTGACGATAGCGCTGGCGTGACTGACGGCAAGGCGTCCCAGATCGCTCTCCGGGGCGCGATCCGATGAGACGATTTCAACCACCGTGCCTTCATCGGCCCACTGATAGAGCTTCTCGGCGTTGCTGTTCTCAGACATGACACAGCCATAGGTATAGGGAAACCCGACGTTTCCGCCGCCGAGGTAGTTGCCGTTCGCCAGCAGTACCGCGCCGTGGAAGCCGTTCATCAGGCCGGGGACGACTTCGTAAATGCCCATAAACCAGTACATTTTCCACGTACCGCAGCCTGACGCGCCGCACAGCTCGAACGAACTGCCGAGCGCGATTTCCTCATGGTCGAGTACCTGATAAATCCCCGGTGAAGTTGGGAAATCTGACGTCCCGGTTGAAACCAGCCAGTGGAACTTTTCCTGCCCGTTCTCGTAGGCCGTCAGGCTCTGGTTGTCGAGATCGACGACGATGCGCTTGCTCGGCACCGGATCGCGCGGCAGCGTAACGTCGCGCGAAGGGATGTTGATGACTTCACCAACCGAAAGCTGATCCCAGTTGACGCCGGGGTTAGCGCTGGTAATCAGGTAGAACGGGACGCCGATGCGCCGCGCAATCCGGTAGCCGGTGTCTCCCGGCGCGATGGAATACTGCTGCGCGCGATAGCGAATCCGCAGGAGCGCCGAATTAGCCCCCCCGTCAATCGCCTTGCCGATGCGATCCATCGTCTCGGTCGGTTCAAGATAGCGGACGCTGATTCCAGTCGGGTTGAGGCTGGCATTCTGCGCGTCGAGGAACCGGGCGTAGACATCCTTGCGCAGGCCGAGGCCGTCGCTGGTGGCTTCGAGCCACGAGGCAAAGGTGTCGCGGTCAGTCGACCAGGCGACCGTTTCATCGTGGATCGGGTCATAGCCCGTCAACTGGAACGGCTTCGAGGCGACCGCCTGCGCCTGCTTGAGGTAGGGCGACGGGTCGATGATTTCCGGTTCGAGCGTGTTCATGCTCAGGTCGAGCCGCAGATTTTTCGCTACCAGCGAGGGATTGCCCTTGAAGTTCTCCATCGTCTGGCCGACATCGAGGACGCGACCGGCGCGACCGGGAACGCCGACGACTGAACTGCCAGCCCATTGATAGCCTGCGTTGTAAGGCGCGAAATTTGCCTTCTCCGTCATGTTGAGTAGATAGCTCTGCGCGGTGAACTCGTCAAGGTTGACGACCGGCATCACGCTCATGCCCATCGGTAGGCCGGACATCCCGGCAGCGCGGGCGGCATCGGCGGTCGCTCTGGCGTCGAGCTTCATACCAATATCGGCGGGCGAAACAGCCCAGTCGCGGTCGCCATCGACCAGATGAATCTTGATCTGACTCCCCCACGCTTTCGACAAGGTCGCCGCCGCTTCATCGGTCGTCTGGTCGCCGAGGTAGACGCCCATTGCCCAGACATTGGGGAACGTCCGCCCGCCCGCCACATGACTGATGACGAACCAGACCGCCACCAGCGCCAGCGCCGCGATCAGACCGCGCACGGCATAAGGCCGGTGCAGCGTATACCACCACGCATCCTGAGCCAGCAGCGTCAGCCGGGCGCGGAAGGTTGAGGGGTTGGACGGGTTGTTGAGCGAGGGCTTGCGCGCCCGGCTCGGCGCGTAGAGCAGACGGGCGGCATCGACTGAGGTATCGAACGGATCGTTGGCCGAGTCGCCGCTGCGCGACTGCTGACGCTCACGAATGCGGCTGGTACGTCTCCGCTGAGGCTGTTGAATATCCATACACGACCATCCCGACATCCCACTCACGACCGCTGGCATCCTGGCAACCGTCATCATTTTCAGGATGCAGGCATCTCAGACACAAACCTGAAACTAAGTGTAGCACAACCATTTTAACATCATTTGTGATCGTTGGCTTCGCTTCTGGCGTTAGCGCGCCTCGGTGCGGTAGTCATTACGAGGCGGCGAAAAGGCGTCGACGCAGAGCGTGTCGATCAGCGCGCGCGCCTGATGGCGCAGGCCGCCAGGAATCGCGTAGCTGTCGCCGGGATTGCAGACCCGGACGACGTCGCCGACGGTGACTTCAAGCCGACCGTAAACGACGTAACCGACCTGATCGTTCATGTGGCTGTGTTCCGGCACGACGGCATCACGCTGAATGAAGAACTCGCAGAGCATGGCCTCATCGGTAGTTGCCATCGTGCGCCGATGGACGCCCGCCAGCATCTCAACCTGACCGGACTCATTGGGGGTAACAAAATAACCATCGGCCATGAGAAACACTCCTATCTCGGACGAAAAGGCCAACCGACGAAGACGTGCTCGTAATTATGGCGATAACAACAACGCCTGTCTACCTGATGGTCTTAGGAGAGACGCGCGCGATCGCCGGTAGCGCAGCCACAGACCGACAGGTATAATTTTCGCCTTCCAACACACCCTCTCTCAGCATCCTGTTTTAAGGTAATGGAACTATGGCGGGCTGGCCGGACAAGCTGTTTGTCTATGAAATCAACACCTGGGTCTGGTTAAGTGACCTGAGCAAGCAATTCAATCGACCGATCACTCTCGACAATATCCCCGATGAGGCGCTCGACACGCTGGCAAAGCCTCATATCGACATGATCTGGTTGATGGGCATCTGGAAGCGGAGCGCCTTTTCCCGCCGCCACGCGCTCAAATACAAGCACGAATACCTCGACGCGCTGCCCGACCTGACCGATAGCGACGTGATCGGCTCGGCCTACGCCATCGCCGACTACGAAGTCGATTCGCGCCTCGGCGGACGCGCCGGGCTGGCGGCCCTGCGCCTGCGTTTGCGCGAGCGCGGCGTACAATTGATGCTCGACTTCGTGCCGAACCATGTCGCCGTTGACCATCCGTGGGTGCGTGAGCAGCCCGACTTCATCGTACAGGGCATGCTCCGGGACGCCCGCCAGCGCCCCGGCGATTTCTTTCGCCGCAAGGACAGCCACAACAGGCTCATCGTGCTGGCCCACGGGCGCGATCCATATTTCCCCGGCTGGTCAGACACAGCCCAGTTGAACGCCTTCAACCCGGAACTGCGTAAGGCGGTCGTCGAGACGCTGCTCGACATCGCCAGCCAGTGTGACGGCGTCCGCTGCGACATGGCGATGCTGATGTTCAACGAAATCTTCCGCAGCACCTGGGCCGGTTACGTCGAAACCGAGCCGAAAAGCGATTACTGGCCGTCGATCATCCCGAAGATCAAGGCGAAATACCCCGACTTCATGTTCGTGGCCGAAGTCTACTGGAACCGCGAGTACGAAATTCTCCAGCAGGGCTTCGACTTCGCCTACGACAAGCTGCTCTACGACCGCATCATCGAAGGTGATATCCAGCACCTGCGCGCGCATCTGGTCGCCTCGCTCGATTATCAGAAGCATATGATGCGCTTCCTCGAAAATCATGACGAACTGCGCGCCTTCGACAGGCTCGGCCATTACAAGAGCTTTCCCGCCGCCACGCTGATCTGCACGCTGCCGGGAGCCTGCCTGCTCCACGACGGCCAGTTCGCAGGGCGGATGGTCAAGCTGCCGGTGCAGATTCGCCGCCAGCCGGACGAGCCAACGCAGCAGGATGTCTACGATTACTACCTGCGCCTGCTTCAGGAAACGCGCGACCCGATTTATCAGCAGGGCGAATGGTATCTGTTCGACCTGATTACAGCCGGCAACGGTGACGGCTCGCACAAAAACCTGCTGGCTTATGGCTGGCGCTTTGAGAATCAGGATTACCGGTTGGTGGTCGTCAACCTGACGCCGATTGCCTCGGTCGCGCGGCTGCCGCTCGGCTTCTGGAGCGAGGTCGGCGACTATCGCTGGAAGCTGTTCGACGTTGACGACGGGCGCGTTTACCGGCGCGTCGGTAAAGAGATGGTCGATCCTGGCCTGTTCATCGAGCTAAAGCCGTTCGAGTCGCATATCTTCCGTTTTGAGCGGGTCGATTGACCTCTCAGCAGCGGCGATGGATGGTCATTGCTTACGGGCTGGCGCTGTTTATCTGGCTTCAGGTTGAGGACAATACGCCGGTCGCAGCGGCAATTCTCGGCGGCGGGCTGGCGGCGCTGCTGACGCTTGATCGACTGGCGCGCTCCCTGCCGCCGCGCCGGTGGATCGCGGGCGCGGCCCTGCTCGGCGCGATTGCCGGACTCGGCGGCGTGCTGGCGACGGTCACGTTGATGCTGCTCAAGACCGGGATGCACAGCCACAGTTTCCCCGACTATCCGCCGGGGGAAATGCTGGCGATGCTTCAGCGCGCGCCGACGTGGGCGCTGGCAGGCGCGCTGGCAGGCGTCGGCCTCGCGCTGGCGGTCAAGGCGCTGCGACGGAGAGGCTAAAAAGAAAACCGCCCACAAAAGGGGCGGCAGCCCCTAAAGGTTAACAGGGATAGGCGCCGATTTGCACTTCGCCTAACCGCTGTTGGACACGTTCTGAGTCATTCAAGCGCAAAACAAGCAGGGTTGTGCGGCCTTCAGGTGTCAGGCCGGAGAGCGTCGCATCGGCATTCATCTCAAAGTGCTCGGCCCACACCTGCCGCCGTGGATCGTAGAGCCGGGTCGCCAAACCTGTCAGTGGGTCAAGAGCGGCAACATTACTCCCCTTAAACCCATTGCATTCATAACATGACAGACAGAGATTGTCGTCGGTGTCTGTCCCGCCATGCTTGATAGCAATAATATGATCTACCTGAAAGCGAACTGCACGCGCTACCTGCGCAACACGGCAGTATTCACAACAGTCTCCCGCTCGTTCACGGACAAAGCGGCGCACTTCAGCAGTGAGAGTCATTCAGGCTGATTCTTGAGTTTGAGCCGCATCTTGGTTTTGAGCAGCGAAAACATGCGATCAACCTTAATGAACTCATCCAATTCTTCGCGCTCCGAAGCGGTCAGCAAATCTTCTCCGTTACGTTCAGCCAGATCATCAGCGCGCTGCTGCAAATCATCCGGCAGAAAGTAGGCGATGATCTCCTGCGCGGTTGGCTCAGTCGCCAGAAAATCGGTGATAACGTCAAATACAGTACGCGCCGGGGTATCTAGCATGAGCTTCTCCAGAACTTCCTGATCCAGTTTATCATCATTCCACTGGCCGATTGAATCAGGTTGACCATTGGTGGTCAGCCGCGAGCCGCGCGGCCCGCCCGCCGATAGCTTATCGCGGCCCTTCGCCGCTGCCAGCCTCAGTCGGTTCGGTCGTCGGCTCCAGCGGAACAGGCTGGCGCAGGGCCGCGCGCAGCTTATCGACCTGATATTCCGAGCGATTCATGGCGTCGGACAGGATATCGACCACCGCCAGCCGGCTGGCAATCGCCGCCGCGTCAGTCAGCACGACGCGCGTGAGCAGGCTGTACCAGCTCAACAGATGCTCGAAGGCTTCCCGGTTGAACCAGAGCACGTTATCGTAGCGGTTGACGCGCAGATACTGCTGCACTTCGCTGTCGCGCAGCAGCCGGTTGAGCAGCGCTTCCGGCTCAAGCGGCTCGCTTCGCCCGATCAATTCCTGATGCGTCGTCCAGATTCTAACCGCCGCCACTGTCTGATCGGCGGTCACGTCGTCCGCGCCCAACTGGCGCAGCGCCTCAGCGATGAGCCTGCTCAGCCGCCATTCGTCGATCCAGCTTCGCGCCTGCCGCGCCGGATTAAGCGCGTCGCTGACCGCGCCGAGTTCGTGAACCACCAGCCAGGCGAACAACCCGCCCCATCGCGCCAGATCGTCCGCCGGAAGATCCGCCGCGCTGACGATCTGCGCGGCAGCATCGGCATCTGCTGTCGGCGGAATCGACAGGTGCAAAGCAGTCGCCACCTGCTGACGCACTTCAGCGGCGATGATGTTGACCTGATCCGGTTCGGCAGCTGCTGATGTCTCAGCATCCGACTCGACCGTTTCTGTCTCAGCGCCGTCCGTCGGCGGCATTTTAACCCCTGGCGTCGGCGGCGCTCCAGTGAACTTCTGGATCGCGCGGAGCAGCGTCCCCATTTTCGTCTCAACCTCGTCGAGCACGGGCGCGTTGACAGCCTGATCGGGAGCGGTCACGCGCGCCTCAAGCAGTCGATAGATCAGGTCGGCGTTGGCGAGCGCCGCGAACGGATCGCGCACCGGCCCATTGACGACTTCCTGTAACAACTCATTGATGCTGGCAGCGCCGCGCCCGTTGAGCGCCGCGCTGACGCGGTCGTAGGGCCGCGCTGCGGCTGCCGTCACTTCGCGGAAGTCGAGGAAAACGTAGCATTGATACGGCCCCAACTCGACGTACATCCCCTGATCGCGCAGGGCGTCGGACTGACGGATATATTCCAGCGTACTGCGCTGGTCGCGGAAGATAACGTAGCGATCCTCGCCGGACGTCAGCCCCAGCCCTTCCCAGAGGGTCTTTTGCGTCAGCGCGCGCTCGCCCGCCTCGTTGACCTTGATCGAATAAGCCACTGACGTCCGTATCCAGCCGCTGGCGAGCATATCCTTATTCAGGTAGACGACCAGCGCGCGCTGGTCATCCTTGCGGTTGGAATAGGCGAAAATATCCTCATTGACGCTGCCATCGGGCGAGAACACGTCGTAAAGCAGGAAGTGATCGACGCCTGCGAACAGCGCGCGCTGGTGCGCCAGCGGGAACAGTTCCCGCTCGTGGCGCGAGACCAGCCACTGGTCGATCTGTTCATCGTAGTAAGCGCGGCGATACTCCATGCCGTAGCGCTCGGCGAAGCCCTCGATCTGGCCGTGGC
The DNA here is from genome assembly GCA_964652205.1 of uncultured Anaerolineaceae bacterium. Lineage (GTDB taxonomy): Bacteria > Chloroflexota > Anaerolineae > Aggregatilineales > Phototrophicaceae > ZC4RG36. Next base: position 12,345 of record CAZZAO010000084.1, read on the forward strand.
CGAACATTGGCAGCCCCGGCATGGTCATCATCAGCGTGGCGATGCCAAAATATTTGCTGTCCTTGCCGAACTGATCGACCGCCGTGCGCTCATCCGGGTTATTCATGAAATTGACGTAACGGCGCAGCACTTCCGGGTCAAATTCGAGCGTGTTCTTCATCACCCAGCGATACTGCCGGTTGTCCTCATCGCGCAGCAGATTCATGAAGGCGCTGTTATAAACGCGGTGCATCCCCAGCGTGCGGACGAAGTAACCTTCCATCATCCAGAAGGCTTCTGCCAGCAGCAGCGTATCCGGCGCTTCGACGGCGGCCCGGTCAACGACTTCGCGCCAGAATTCCTGCGGCATCAGCGCGTCAAACTCGGCCTTGCTCATGCCATGCTCGGAGCGCGAGGGAATCGCGCCGCCGCTGCCCGGTTCGGGGAACCAGAGCCGCGCGACATGGCGCTTAACCAGCGTCATCGCCGCGTCGAAGCGGATAATCGGGAACTGTCTAGCGATCCGCAGGATGAGCTGAATCATCTGCTCGCGCAGGTCAGCGCTGAGGTAGTCGAGCTGCGCCGTGTCGTTCCACGGCATCGTCGTGCCGTCGTTGCCGTGATAGATGTAGCGCGTGTCGCCCGTCCAGCGGTCAACGCGCTTGAAGACGACGGCGGCGTCGGTCTGGTTGTAGTAGTGATCTTCGATGTAGACGCCGATGCGCGGATCAGGCGACAGGTCCGGCCCATTGAAGCTGTAGCTCGGATAGGGCGCGTCCGGCACGGACAGGAACCAGTCGGGATGCTGCATGACCCATTCACCGTCGATACCGACGTGATTCGGCACCATATCGCTCGCCAGCCGAATGCCGTAGCGCCACGCCCGCCGCCTGAGGTCATCGCAGGCCGCCTCACCGCCGAGCGCCCCGGCAATCCGATAATCCTTGAGCGAATAAGCCGAGGCGACGGCGTCCGGGTTGCCGAGCAACTGCTTGATGCGCTGCGATGCCGAACTGCGCTCCCACAGGCCGATCAGCCACAGGCCGGTAATGCCCCACTGCGCGAACTGGCGCAGCTCCTCATCAGGAATTTCGTCGAGTCGGGTGATCGACCGCCCGTATTTGCGCGAAAGCTGGTCGAGCCAGACGTAGCTGTTCTTGGCGATCAGGATCAGGTTCGGCATCCAGTCCTTGTCAGGCGTGAAGTTCTCGCTTTCCAGCTCCATCGCCGCGTAATCAGCGGCGGTCGCCACTTCGACAAAACCGCCGCCGAACCCGCCGCCGCCAAAGGTCGGCTTCCTCTCTTCACGGATCAGGTCGATGCCGCGCAGCAGCTCGATCAAATAGTCGCCAAGCACCGTTCCCCAGGTCTGATTCAGGAATTGCAACTGCCCTTCGAGCGAATCCGGCGCGGCGCGCACCGGAGCCAGCAGCACGTCGATGATATTGTCGTCGGCGCTGAAGAGGCTGTCCCCAACCGGCTCGCGCGCCACCTTCGAGTTGAAGAACCTGTACAACTCGGCCATGAAGCGGGTGTACGACGTATCGAGCTTGAGTCGGGCGTCCGAGAACAATTCGCCGAGCGGCTTGAAGGCTGGATTCGCGTTCGACAGCCAGAGCAGCAGCAGTTCTTCAAGCACCCGGTCGCGGTTCGGGACGTCGTCAGCGCTGCCAGCCAGATAAGTCGCGCGATCTACCTCACCGCTCAGGACGGCAGTCGGCGGAAACTGATCGACGAAATGGTTAAAAACGGCCTCGTAAGCCGCCGCGCCCAACTGCTGCGTCAGCCAGCCTTCGGCTAGCCGCAGCAGAGTCGGGGCGCGTTGGGCGATATACAGGCGAAAGATATAGTGCGTGATCCCCTGAATCAAGGCTACGCCGTTAACCTGCCCAGCCTGAACAGCCCGTTCGGGATGGTTGATGAGGTCACGTTTGCGGCTGATCTGATCGGCGAACAGCCGCGCCTTGTAGAAGTTATTGACAGCCGCCTTGCCGCTGGGTGAGAACCACGCGCGGTCGAACTCATAACGTCGGCGTTCGTCCTTACGGACGTGAAATCCCATCAGGAAACTGAGCAGTTGCTGATCCATGCGGTTTTGTCCAATGCTTACGCGCTCAAGCCAGCCGTTGTCAGGCTGAGGCTACCCGATGAGGCGGCGCCTGACAACGGCGATGGCAGGCCAGATAGCCGCTTATTGTAATGAGGGTCGCAAGATCGTCCAGAAATGCTCATCGAATCCCTATCGGATGCCCTCGAAGCAGGGCCAGCGGGATTACGCGCTCAGCCGACTGGTTCGACCCAGTATTCGCCGCCCTTGCCTTCAGCGGTATAGCCGACGAGACCGTTGTAGTTGACGCCCCACCAGTTTATATTGTCAACCACGTTCGAGCAGGACGGGCCGCTGATGACTGTAAAAACGCCCCCTGCGGGAATCTGGCCGAGAACAGCGCCACTGAGCGTCGGCGCGCCGCGCAGATTATTCGGCGTGCCGGGCGTGACGCGCCCCTGATGACCGACGGCCAGACGCGGCAGCGGCGCGCCGGGGCAGCCCGCAATCACCGGCGGCGGCAGGGTCGCGGTCGCCAGACCGGGCGGCGGGGCGGCGGTCGGGTTGAACGGCACACCCGCGAGCAGAGTCAAGGGCGGCAGGCCGGGGATACCGAGCGGCGTGCTCCAGACGGCGGCAGTATTGGGCGCGAACTGGCCGAGTGACGTCACCTGAATCGGCGCGCCGCCGTTGACGAGGTAATGGTTGATGCTGCCTGCGGCGTCCTGCGCCAGCCAGCCATCGGGCGTCCCGGCGATGAAACGGTCAGTCGGGCCGAAGGCGGTCGCGGTGCGGCCCTGATTGCGAAAAACAATCGTCGCCGTCGGGCTGTTCTCGCTGCCCTGGACGACGAAGGCCGCGCCGTTGGCGATCCAGTGCGCCGACGGAATGGCCGGATTGTTCGGGTCGTAGTAGACGATGGGCGCGTTGGCCCCGTTGGTCTGCTGCCCACCCGGCGAGGCCATCGGCACGCCGTTCTGGAAATATTCGACGACGTTGGCGGGCGGGAACATGCCATCAGCCGGACCAGATGGATAGCTGGTGTTATTGATACTGTAAAGCAGTTCGTTAGTCACGGGCAGCGTGTCGCCAAAAACAGTGAAATAGCTATTGCTGACCGTCCCCACCAGATTGGTGGCCGGGTCCCAGGTGTACCAGGCTGCCTCGGCCACGCCATCGCAGGCCCAGCAGCTCGGCGTGAAACGGATGCCCTGAGGCGTCCAGCCGCCCGTATGAGCAAACGCGAAATAGGATGGCGCGCTGATTGACGCTGAGAGCTGCGCCAGCCCGGCGCTGTTAACAATCGTCCCGCTGCTGGCATCGACCACGACCAGCCCGCCATCGGGCGAGAAAGCGTTGGGATCGACGAACGCGACGTAGGAAAAAGCCAGTTGAGTTGACGCGGCATTGAACCCGGCCAGCGAGTAACCCTGCACATTCGGCAGCGGAAGCTGCACCGCGACGCAGCAGGAATTGCTTTGCAGATCGATGATCGAGACCGGCAACGCGTCGCTGTTCCCGTCAGGGCTGAAAGCGATGGCAGCATAGCGCAGGTCAGGCGAAATGACGATCTGCGGGTAGGCGCTGGCGTTATTGACCGGGAAAATCGACAGGGGCAGCGCGTAGCGGGCAGCGATGCCGGTCGGCGCAAGCACGTCGAGGATGCCGCCTGTCCCCGGCACATTCGCGCTCGATTCGTAGACGACAACGCGCCAGTCCTGGCCCGGCTGCGCCTGGACAGTCAGAGGAATCAAGAAAGCGAGGCAAAGCAGAAATCCTTTAAGCAGGCGCATCAGGTCATCCTTTCAAAGCAGCCTCAGCGGTAAATATTTTTCTCAGCCGGAAGGCGGGCCGACGTCAGCCGCCACGAACGGCGGCAGGCCAGCCTGACCCATCGGCGGCGACCAGACGGCATAAACGCGCGAGGCGAGCTGGCCGAGCGGTTCGACCTTCAGCGTGCCGCCAGCGACAACATAGTGATTGAGAGTACGGGCGGCGTCCTGCACCAGCCAGCCATCGGGTGTCGGCGCGATGAAGCGATCCGACTCGCCGAAATTCGCGTCAAGCTGTGTCTGATCGCGGAAAACCAGCGTCCCGGTCGGGTTCGCGCTGCTGCCCTGAAGCAAAAACGCGCGGCCATCCGCCACCCAGACAGCGCGCGGCAGGTTGAGGTTGTTCGGGTCATGATAGACGAGAGTCGCGTTCGGCGCGGACGTCTGCCTGCCGCTGTCAGTCTTATCAGGAAGGCCGCCAGCGTAGTATTCGACCACGTTAGCGGGCGGGATATAACCGGGCCGCTGGCCGCTCGGAAAGGCGGTGTTATCGACGGTGTAAAGCAGCTCGCCGGTCAGCGGCAAGGTGTCGGCAAAGACGCTGTACCAGCCGTTCTCGTCCTTCGTGACCGCGCCCGTTGCCGGATTCCAGACGTAGATGCTGTTCTCAATCGTGCCTTCGCACATCCAGCAGCCCGGCACAAAGCGGATACCCTGCGCCGTCCAGTCGAGCGGCTGCGCAAATGAAGTGCTGGCCTGGCCGGTCGCGGCCTGAACAGCTTTCAGGTCGAGGGCAGCCATCACTGCGCCGGATGTCACATCGGCGACCACCAGCCCGCCATCGAGCATCCGGTTATTCGGGTCGGGAAAGGCGGCGTAGGCGAAGGCCAACTGCGATCCATCGGCGCTGAAGCCGACCATGCTGTAGGTCTGCGGATTCGCCAGCGGCGGAGTCACCACGACACAGCAGGAATCGGCCTTCAGGTCGTAGATCGAAACCGGCGGCGCGCTCGTCATGTCGTCCGTGCTGTAAGCGACGGCAGCGTAGCGCCAGTCGTCCGAGACGGCGAACACAGGAATAGTATAGCGATCTCCCGGCAGGATCGAGGCGGGCAGCAAATGACGGGCGACCACGCCGGAAGCGTCAATGATGTCGAGCGCACCGCCTTGATCGAGCGCCGGGCCACGCTCCCACTCGTAGACGACGATCTGCCAGTCGGCGGCGGGCCGGGCCTGAACGCTCAGGGGAATCAGAACCAACAGGCCGACCAGCAGCCCTTTCAGCCAGCGCATCATACGCGAACCTCGGCAGATGATAATTTCGGCAGCATGGCAAGCCCGCATCAGAATGAGCGCGTCCAGCCACACTCGCCATTATATGCGGAGATGAGAGTCGCTGCGTCCGCCAATCGGCGGATGTCGGGTCAACCGGACGTGTCGCCCGCCTGTCGGGCAAGGGCTGCGGCGGTGCGCTGCGCCAGCTTGCCCAGCTCGCGCACCATCCGGTCGGCGTTCACCCGGCGCTTATCGCCCGCCTGCTCAAACGCCGTCTGCGCCCGCACCATCAGATCGAGCGCGGCAGCCGGGTCGCCCTGGGCGAGGTAAATCAGGCCGAGGTAGTAAAGCGTTTCCCCGCGATTGGGGTCGGCGCGATACGCAGCGGTGAAGTGTGCCAGCGCCGCGTCGAGGTCTTTGTTTCGGTAGGCAATAACGCCGCGCCCGTAATGCGCCAGCATTTCGTAAGGGTAAATTTCCAGCGCGCGGGCGAAATCTGTCTCGGCCTCGTCGTAAGCCGCATCCTCAAGCTGAAAGAAGCCGCGCGCGGCGAAGTATTCCGACCGGGTCGGCAGCAGCTCAATGGCGTAATTCATCTGATCGACCGCCAGGCCGAGATCGCGTTTAGCGTAGGCATCGAGCGCGTGGCGATAGTATTCGTCGGCCTCGAAGCGCGTCATGCCGAGGCGCTGAGACAGGGCGGGCATCGTCAGTCGACTCGCAGAATGATCTTGCCGAGGTTGGCGTTGGCTTCCATCATCCGGTGCGCGTCGGCGGCGGCTTCAATCGGAAAGACGGCATGAACGGTCGGCTTGAGTTCGCCGGTCGCAAATTTCGGCAGCCACGCCTCGACGAAATCCTGCGTCAGGGCGGTTTTCCGGTCGAGCGGCGTCCGGCGGAGCGTCGTCCCGGTGACGGTCAGGTTTTTGCTCATAATCGGGCCGAGGTCGAGCGTACCGGACGTGCCGCCGAGGAAGCCAACCAGCAGCAGCCTGCCGCTGCGCGCCAGCGCCGCGAGATTGCTCATCCAGTAGGCCACGCCGATAAAGTCGATGATGACATCGACGCCGCGATTGTCGGTCGCCTCAAGCGCTCGTCGGGCGAAATCCTCGCTCCGGTAGTCGATGGCTAGCTCCGCGCCGAGCTGCGCGCAAAAGGCGCGTTTGGCCTCGCTGCCTGCCGTGGCAAAGACCCGCGCGCCCGCCGCGCGCGCCAATTGAATCGCCGCGCTGCCGACGCCGCTGGCTCCGGCATGGATCAGCGCCGTCTCGCCGCGCGCCAGATGCCCCAGCGCGAACAGATTCATGGACGCCGTCAGGAAAGCCTCAGGAATGGCCGCTGCCTGCTCGAACGAGAATCCGTCACGGATCGGCATCGCCATGCCTTGAGAGACAACACATTCCTGCGCGTAGCCGCCGCCCGTCACGACGGCCATCACCCGGTCGCCGACCTTCCAGCGCCCTGACGGCTCGGCCACTTCTCCGGCGATTTCGAGGCCGAGGATCGGCGACGCGCCCGGTGGCGGCGGATAGCTGCCGCGCCGCTGCTGTAAATCGGCCCGGTTAACGCCCGCCGCGCGGACGCGGACGAGCAGATCACCCTTCTCCGGCTGCGGCGCGGCTGTTTCGCCGTAGCGCATGGCATCGACATGGCCGGGCTGATCGACGAGAATCGCTTTCATGGTCATCCCCTCACCCCCGGCCCCGTCTCCTTCAGGCGAGAGATGAGAGACAGGCTGTGGGATAAACAAGCGGTGAAAGAACGGTTGACAGCTTCAGTATATGACATTCGGTAGCAGGCGGGAAGAATTAACAGGTTTGGGGCGCGCTTGCGAGTAAAATAGACATCAGCACTTCAGGTTGTATCTCACCTTTTCGCCCCTACGCCCTCGTTACTGAGGGCCAAAACTCCGGCGGCAAAGCCATTGAGCCATTCATCAATTGTTCCGCGTGAGGGCCTTCAGGACTAAACCATGATCGAAGCGAACGCGCTCACCAAGATTTTTGATCATTTTCTGGCAGTCGATTCGGTGTCGCTGCATGTACCGACCGGCGCGGTGCTGGCGCTGCTCGGCCCGAACGGCGCGGGCAAGACGACGACCGTCCGTATGCTGACGTCGATCCTGACGCCGACCAGCGGCAAAGCCAGTATCGCAGGCTATGACGTGGTCGAGTACCCGGAAAAAGTCCGCTCGCTGGTCGGCGTGCTGACTGAGCAGCACGGCCTGTATGAACGGATGAAGGCGCTCGAATACCTCGACTTCTTCGGACAAATCTATCACCTTCCGGCGGCTGAACGCAGGCGCAGCTCGCTCGACCTGATGGCGCGCTTCGGGCTGGAAAACGCTTTCGATAAGCGGCTTGGCGAGTACAGCAAGGGGATGAAGCAGAAGCTGGCGCTGGTGCGGGCGATGCTCCATCAGCCGCCGGTGCTGCTGCTCGACGAGCCGACCAGCGCCATGGACCCGCAAAGCGCTAAACAAGTGCGCGATGCCATCGTCGAGTTTCAGCGCGGCGAACACACCTTCCTCATCACAACCCATAACCTGACCGAAGCGCAGGAACTCGCCAGCGTCATCGCCATCATCCGGCGCGGACGGATCATCGCGCAGGGGACGCTCGACGAGCTATCGCATCGGTTCGTCGGCGACGCGCAGATGGAACTGCGCGTGGCGGGTGAACTGAACGGGCTGGCGAAGGAAATCGGCAGCATGGTCAGCGTCGAGGCGAGCGGCCCCGACTGGCTGCGCTTCCGCGTCGCCGACCCGCAGACGACCAACCCGGCGCTGATCCGGCACATGGCGGGCCTCGGCGTTGACATCGTCTCGATAGCCCCGATCTCGCAGACGCTGGAGCAGATTTACCTGCAAATCATGGAAGAAGATGAGAAGAAAGAACTGGCGCAGAATGGCAACGCTCGCACAGGCGAATGACGCAACACCGACCGCCGGGCGCTGGAGCGCATGGCGGGTCACGCTCGGCAATGCCCTGATTATCACCCGGCGCGAGGTGCGCGACAGCTTCCGCGACTGGCGCATCCTCGTGCCGATTGTGGTGCTGACGTTCCTGTTTCCGTTTCTGGCGCAGTTCGTCGCCGGACGTTTCACCAGCTTCGTCAACAGCTACGGCGCGAAGGTCATCGGCGAACGGACGATTCCGTTCCTGCTGATGATCGTCGGTTTCTTCCCGATCTCGATCTCACTGGTGATCGCGCTTGAAACCTTTGTCGGCGAAAAGGAACGGCGCAGCCTTGAGCCGCTCCTGAGTACGCCGCTGACCAACACCGAACTGTACATCGGCAAGACGCTGGCGGCGATCATCCCGCCGCTGGTATCGTCATTCGGCGGCATGATGGTCTATCTCGCCAGCCTCGTCTTTGGCGATCTGGCGTGGCGTCCGCCGCCGATGCTGGTGGCGCAGATCATCCTGCTGACAATGGTGCAGGCGCTGGTGATGGTCACGGGCGCGGTCGTCGTCTCCAGCCAGACGACCAGCACCCGCGCGGCAAACCTGCTGGCCTCGTTCATCATCATCCCGATGACGCTGATTATTCAGGGCGAAAGCGCGATCATGTTCCTCGCGCCGGACGCCGAATCTCCGCGCGGCATCGGCGCGCTATGGGCGATCATCATCGGCATGATCGTGGTCGTCTTTCTGCTGCTGCGCGTCGGCAACAGCATCTTCAACCGCGAGGAACTGCTAGGCCGCACGATTGACCAGTTGAACCTGCGCGGCTCGCTCAAGGGCATCTGGCGCAACGTCATCGCCATCGACGCGGACGGGACGAGGGCGCGCAGCCTCGGCGAATGGTATCGCTGCGGCGTAGTCGATAGCCTGCGCCGCCAGCGCAGTTCATGGCGCGTGGTTGCAGGGGTGTTCGTGTTGGCGATTCTGGCTGGCGTCGTCGTCGGCCTGCTGCCCGAATGGCGGCTGCCAGTGACCCAGAACCCGACCGGGCAGATCGACGGCGCAGCCCTGAGCCAGCGGCTGGCGCTGATCTCAGAAGCCGGGCCGGGCTGGATCTTCTGGCAGAACCTGCGCCTGCTGATCGGCGCGACCCTGATCGGCATGTTCACCTTCGGCAGCGTGGCGCTGATTCTGACGCCTGCCGCCTTCTTCATCGCCGGGTTCACCTTCAGTCAGGTCGTGAGCGCGGGGTACAGCCCGGCCTTTATACTGGTCGCTATCGGCGTTCATGGCATCGTCGAAATTCCAGTCATCATCATCGCCACGGCGGCAGCGCTGCGGCTCGGCGCCGTTGTCACGCGCCCGCCGAAGGGCTGGACAGTGGGCCGCGCCTGGACGCTGGCGCTCGGCGACACCATCAAGCTCGGCCTCGGCGTCGTCATTCCGGGGCTAATCATCGCTGCGCTGATCGAAGCCTACATCACGCCCGCGATTGTCCGCCTGCTGCTGGTGAAATGACCTGAGCGCCCCGCCGGAAGACGCCCCCTCCCCTGTCCTACGCGGCCTCCGGCTCCTGTCAATCCGACCCCTCCCCCTGTCCTACGCGGCCTTCGGCTCCTGCCGAGCAAAAGACGCTCGGCACGCTCCGTCCCCGTAAACGGAGAGGGGGAAGCGGATACGAACCATCGCGGTCTTGAACTTTCTCCCCTCGCCCTCCGGGAGACGAAGTGGTATGGCCTCGTTCGCGCCGCGCAGCGGCGTCTCGACTCACAGGGCGAACAGGCCATCACCAGGGGTTGGGAGTGAGGGCGGCGGGTTTGGCGTATTTCGAAACCTGTATCCCCATCACCGCAGTCCTCGCATATACTTAAGCGGACGTGATCGTTTCCCTGACAGCAAGATCGAGGATCGCTATGGCGCGGCTCGTGATCTTAGGATCGGCAGCGGCAGTCTCCGACGCGGCGCATGATTACACCCATTTTCTGCTGATGGGCCAGAGCAGCAACCTCCTGATCGACGCCGGATCGAATCCGCTCGGCAAGCTGCAAACCCTCGGCGTGGACGAAGACACCGTGCAGGACATGATCCTGACGCATTTCCATCCCGACCATGTCGCCGGGCTGCCCAACATGCTGATGCATATGTGGCTTCTCGGTCGCCGGAAACCGCTGCGCTTTTATGCCCTGCATCACTGTGTCAACCGCGTCGAAGATATGATGCTGGCCTACTCGTGGGACTCGTGGCCGGACTTCTTCCCCGTTTCATTCCATCGTGTGACCGAGCGCCCGTGCGCCCCGGTATTCGACAACGACGACTTCCATATCGAGGCGTGGCCGACGCTGCATTTCGTCCCAACCATCGGCCTGCGGATTACGAACAAGCGCACCGGTAAAGTGCTGGCCTACACCTGCGATACTCAGCCGATCCCGACGCTGGCCGATCTGGGCCGCGAGGCGGATATTCTGATCCATGAATCGGCAGGTGAAGGCTTCGGCCATTCGAGCGCGAAACAGGCCGGGGAAACCGCCACCCAGAGCGGCGCAAAATCGCTGGCGCTGATTCATTATCAGGTCTGGAAAACCGATCCGACGCCGCTGGTCGGTCAGGCGCAGGAAACCTTCAGCGGCCCGGTGACGCTGCTCAAGGACTTCGACGAGCTGGAGTTCTGAGCCTCGCCATTCGTCCTCAACCACTACTGCCTTAAGCTCTCGACTCCAGCCGGGGACAGTCTGTGACAGGCGGACACGGCGGAGCCTGAAGGCGCGGCGCGCGTTCGGCCAGCGCGTCGCTGGAGTGCGGCATCCGGCGAGTCCACCACTGGCGAAGGCGCTCATGCAGCGAGGGTCGGTCGAGCGCAGCCAGATAGTCGGCGTTGCGCTGGCGGCGGGCGGCGTCGCTGCGATCCGCGTCGATTTTCTTCAGGGTGATATAGTCATACATAGCACGAGTCGCTTTCTGCTGGCTTCAACCCTTTCATCCTACGCGCGACCGTCGAACCGGTGAACTGATTTAGCAAATTCTAAATGCCCTGCTTCGGCGATAAGAACGTAGGACTGCGGGCTGTCAACTCGTCTGATCAAAGCGGGATCGAAGCCACGCGGCAGACATTTAGTATTTTCTAAATTCGTTCCCTTTCACGCCTGAACGTCGTAAAGTGAACTATCCGACCACAGCACGGAGCCTGAACGACTGCATGATTTCCTTTCATCTGGAAGCCGCCGATCTGGAAAACATCCGCTTCGCCTACAGCCCGCTGCTCGAAGCCGTGACGAGCTATCGCACCCTGTATTTATCGAAGTATGCGCCGAACCTGCAATGGGCCGAAGATGCCCGCCGCTCGCTCGAAGGCGTCAATCTCCCTTATCTGGACGATCTGGGGCTGATTAGTCACTGGATACCGGATTTCATGACGCCGACCCCGGCCCGCGTCGAGCGCAGTTTTGAGGACGAGCTGGCGCGGATGCGCGGTGTCTCCGACGCGGTGCTGCGTCACCACATTCAGATGGTGATCGAAGCGTTCGGGGAAACTGAAATCCGCCGCCAGTTTCTCGCCTATCCGCACGAATCGCTTGAGTGCCTGATCGAGGATCTGCGCGTCTACTGGCAGCACGCGCTGGCTCGACACTGGCCGCGCATCGTCTCGGTGCTGGAAAGTGACATGCTCTACCACGCACGGCTGCTGGCGCTCAAGGGCGTCGATGAGATGATGAACGAACTGCACCCGAAGCTGCGTTATCAGCCGGGCGTGATGCTGATCGACAAGGAACCGTGCATCTACGACGGCAATGATTTTCACCTGAACGGCAGCGGCATCCAGTTGATCCCGGCGGTTTTCTCCACTCAGGCGCTTTCGTGGCAGATCGCGCCCGAATGGCAGCCAATGTTGATCTACGGCGCGCGCGGCGCAGGATTATGGTACGAGCCGTGCCTGCCCGACCCGGAACAGGCGCTCATTACGACGCTCGGCGAAGGCAAGGCGCGGCTGTTGATGGCGCTCAAATCGCCAGCGCACACGACTGATCTGGCTCGTCAGCTCGACGTGACAGCGGGCGCAGTTTCGCAGCAGTTGAGCAAGCTGTCTCAGGCCGGGCTGGTCGAGTCGAACCGCAGCAGCAACCACGTCTACTATCATCTGACGTCGCGTGGAGAAAAGCTGCTGCTGCTGTTCGGCGGCTAATGCCGCAGAGAATGGCCTCAAGTAGAGAGCGCCAGCCCTGTGCGCTACAGCTCATTTCTATCCAGCGGCGGCGGAAGTAAAGGCCATTTGGCGTAGGCAGAAACCCCTCACCCGATATTCAATCAAATTAACGGTCAGGTTGATCTGTTACAACGAGTCCCGATCAAATCCAGGCCATCATCGTTTATAATAATCAAACCAGCTTCGGGGCAATGATGGTTACTCCAACTGTTTCAATCCCAATCGAAAAGGATGCCCACGGCGCGTACAAAGTTGCCGGTACGCGCGTGACGCTCGACGTGCTGGTTGCCGCCTATCAACAGGGAGACGCGCCAGAGCAGATTCATGAGGGTTTTCCGTCACTTAAGCTGGCCGATATCTATGCAGTAATCACCTACTATCTGAACAACCAGAACGAGGTCGACGCCTACCTGCGCCAGCGCAAAGTCGAGGCCGAACAGTTGCACAATGAACTGGCGGCCAGTCGCCCGGAGATGTTCGAGCTACCGGAAAGCTTGAAAGCCCGCCTTAAGAAGCGCGATTAGGATGCGCTTTCTCGCCGACGAAAATTTCGATAATCGCATCCTACTTAGAAATCCAGATTTTGATGTGATTCGCGTACAGGATACAGAGGTCTATCAGGCTGATGATCCGGCAGTTCTCGCCTTCGCGGCACATGAGGGGCGTATCCTGCTGACGCGCGACGTCAATACGATGGAAGGGTTCGCTTACGACCGTATCGAGGCTGGATTATCGATGCCCGGTGTCATTGAGATCAAGCAGAACGTCCCCATACGCGAGGTGATTGATGATCTGCTCATGGTCGCCGAGGCCAGCACAGCAGAGGAATGGGAAAATCGCGTCGCCTATTTGCCCATGTGATAAACTCGAAGTGTCGCGTGCGGTGCTCGGTTAAAATAAAAATCCAGACCTGTAATCTGGATTTTTTATTCCTCTCGTACACCAGATGAAATAATAAGGGACATGATGCATCATGTCCCATAGCTGTCAATTTAAGGATCGTGCTGCCTGTCCGACCTCATCCCCTGGCCTTGAGACGCAGCGTCTCGAACCGCT
>CAZZAO010000085.1:0-16449 GCA_964652205.1 uncultured Anaerolineaceae bacterium
GATCTTGTCGTTGATGACCAGATCGCCCCACTTCTGGAGCGCTTCGACCGTCTTCGGGTCAGCCAGAGCCGACTTGCCATCGCGGACGATGTCGCCGCCGTTGCCCCAGATCAGGAGCGGCCAGTTGGGGATCGTGTCATGCTCGGCCAGAGCGATACCGTACTGGCCCTTGCTCGGGTCAGTCAGCTTCTTGATGTCCTCGATCCAGGTCGCCCAGTCGGTCGGCGGCTTGCTCGGGTCGAGGCCAGCAGCGGTGAACAGGTCTTTGTTATAGTACATCATCAGCGTGGCGAAGGTCATCGGCGCGCCGTAGAACTTGCCGTTGTATTTGAGCAGGTTGACGTAAGCGGGCGGGAAGTTCGCCGGGTCCATCTCGGTTCCCGGTTGGAACAGGTCAGAGATGTCGGCGACATAACCACTCTGCGCGTACAGCGGCAGATTGATCGGGTCGATGCCCATGATGTCCGGCCCCTGTCCGGTCGTCAACTGGGTAATCAGGTTCTGCATCAGGCTGTCCCACGGCGTGATCGTCATCTGAACTTCGATGTTCGGATGCGCGTCGTTGAACTGCTTGACCAGCGCCTCAACGCCGGGGCGGTCAGGGCCGGTGAAGCCGTTCCAGAATGTGATAGTGACTTTGTCCTGAGCAGCAACCACGCCGCTGCCCATGACACCGACAACGCTCAGGATCAGCAGCACCAGCAGCGAAGCGCGAAGTCCCTTTCTCGAACTGAACATGGTGAAGCTCCTCTACTTTGATCTAACAGACGTGGGTGGGTTCACCCATCTACCCTGACTGTAAAGCGCCAGACCGACACGGCTGATCGTTGCGCACCGATTAGCCTGCGCCGCTCTGCGCGGTAGACCGATAACCAACGCGGAGAACCAGATCCTGCGGGTAGTTGCCGAAACGATGACCAAACAGGTTCAGTCCACCGCTGTGTTCGGCATCCGGCTTGATGCCGATGCGAAGCGCGATGTAGGGCGAGTCCTTGAGCTTAAGCTGCCCGACCGTCACGCCGGAGACGCGCGTGCCATCGACTTTGGACTCGCGGCCATTGACGTACCAGAGCTTGAGCAGGCCGAACTGCGTGTTGCGCGGCGTCCACCATTCGGGGGTCAATCGGCCTCGCTCGCCACCGAAATCGCCGGGGCATGTCCAGGTGCCGACTTCGACCTCGTTGACCCAGATCGTCACGTCTGACGGCCAGTCAAGGTTGTAAAGAGGCGCTTCAGAGCAGGCTTCCATGCTCAACTGGAGCGAGTCGGGAACGGCGCTGACCGGCAGACGGTTGGGAAAGCGGTACTCGACGTAACCCTGCGAGAACCATAGAAGCTGCGCTTCGACATGCGTCGGCTCATAAAACGAGGCCGGGTCATCGAGCAGGCCAATCGGGCCGTGGGTACTGAGCAGGCCGCAGGTCGGCGCGACCTGACAATTGACGTAAGCGCCAATCGGCATCGACAGTTCAATCGACTGGTCGTACTGCTGTTCGATCACGGGAAGGTCGATCATAATCTGGTCATACATGCGCGTACAGACTTTGCGTAGTCCACGGCTGGCGGGTTCCAGTTCGGTGCGGATCAACCCGGCAGCTTCGAGCGTTTCGACATGCAGTGCAGTGGTCGACATGGGAAGTTCGAGCGCGCCCGCAATCTCGTTCACGCTGGCGACGCGGTCGGACAGGAAGCGCAGGATGCGGATGCGATTGAGCGAATCGAGCGCCTTGAGGACGCTTTCGAGCCGAGTTTCTTCCGTGTTGGTATCAAGCACAAGCTGGCGGCGTAATAACTCATTCGTGTCCATACGATCCTTTGGAACATAAAGCCTGATTACAATCGTTCAAATCATCACAATAAGGCTGGAATATTCCACACTTATTGGAAGCTATAGCACCCTTGGCGAGCCTCGTCAAATGAACAGGCCATGAGTAAATTCTTTCCCTCAAAAGCGCTGTTTCCCTTCGGTCATCTGCCAGTTTATTACATGAAAAGCTCGTAATAATAGCTGTACGATTATTTATTACACAGAAAGTATGGAGCAGACAGATGCGAAAGACTCAAAAACCGGCGAGCTGCGCCGGTTTTTGAGTCTGAAAGGGCTTGAGGTTCTGCCCGCCTCGCTCTCCCTACTCCTTTAAGGCAAGCGGCTTAGATCTGGACGGTCAGGCGAACTTCGGCGGAGATCGTTTCGCCGGGAGCGAGGACAAAGACACCCGACGCAGCAAGGCCGCGCTGATACAGGTTAAAACCATCGCTGGCGTTGGACATCGGCTCCAGCGCGTAGAACGGCTCCCCTTCCGGCGCGAACAGGAGCTGATGCCGGAACAGCGGATCACTGCGCAGCACAATCTCAAAGTCGTCGTAAATCAAGCGCGAGGGCTGATCGCCGCGACGCCCTGTGAGCAGGTCGTTGTAGGGCGTCGTGCCGAGCGGTTTGGCCGCACGAAAGTCGAGCGCGGCGGACACCGGCACAGGCGGCGCAACCGCCAGATAATCGACCAGCTCGAACATTGAGTCACAGGGAATCTCGACGGCCTTCGGCTCACGGACGAAGTAGGGATGGTAGCCGAAGCCGCCCGGCATCGAGCGCGGATCATCGTTGCGGAGCGACAGCCGCCAGGCGAAGTCACGCCCATCGAGTCGGTACTCCGCTTCTCCGGTAAAGCGGAACGGCCAGTTCATATCCGCGTAGCGTGTCGAGTCGAGGCGCAGCAGAATATGCAGCGCATCCGCCGAGACGACATCCCAGGCGCGCTTGCGGACATCGCCGTGACGGGCTGTGCCGTCGTCCTTTTCGGCGCGAAGCTGATACTCAACGCCGCCGAAACTCAGGATGCCGTCTTTGATGCGGTTGCACCACGGCATCATGATGAAGCTCGATGTCTTGCTGGCACTGTCATAATCGGCCTCGGCAGTCGTGCGCAGTAGCTCGCGCGCTGCGCCGCCGATGTGGACGCGCCCGTAGGCAATCGACGCGCCAGTTTCGGGCAGGATTCCGGCGTCCCAGTAATCGTTGTGCAGCGCGTGTAAAGCCATCTTGTTTTGCCTCTCGATCTGTCAGAATGGCTTCATTCTATCGTGAGTGTCGGTATAATGATCTTTTCAAGTCGTGATTGAGAGAAGCAGATGCCAGACTTCCCCGCATTAATCGAGCGACTGTCGCTCGTCGAGACTGCGCCTGACGCCTATAACCAGTACGGCGCGGGCGATAACCCGTACAATGCCCTCCGCCGCGCCAATCTGCTGCGCTACCTGAATGACGTCTATGCGAAGCAGTCGGGCATCGCCCTGATCGGCGAAGCGCCGGGCTATCGCGGGATGCGGATCACCGGCGTGCCGATGGTCAGCCGCCGAATTTTACGTGACGGCATCCCGACGCTGGAGATGCTTGGCACAGCAGGCGGCTATCAGGACGTGCTGGAGCCGGGCTTCGAGGCCATCCAGAGCGAGCAGACCGCGACGATTTTATGGAATATCCTGCCGGAACTGGAGATCGTGCCGCTGGTCTGGAGCGCATTTCCCTTCCACCCACACCAGCCGGGTAACCCGCTCTCGAATCGCAAGCCGCGCGCGTCTGAGGTTGCGCTTGGCGAGCCATTCGTGCGCGAGCTGCTGACGCTGTTCGCGCCAGAGAAGGTGATCGCCGTCGGCAACGTCGGCTATGGCCTGCTGACCGCGATGGGAATCGAGTGCAACAAGATTCGGCATCCGGCGCACAGCGGCAAAAACGACTTCGTCGCCGGACTGCGCGCAGAAGTCGAGAGATAAACAGCGCCCGGCCTCGACAACGTGGCAGCAGTCCGCAGAAACGCCAGCAGCTTTATCCTGCGAGTCTGAGAATTTTACTGCCGCAACTTTGCACTTTAGTCGTCGGAATGGAAAATCGGGCGCGGTATCTGCTCCACCTGGTAGCCTAAGCCAGGGCCGCGAATCGACTCGGTTGACGCCATCCCGGCGGTCGGCGCGATCAGGCCGCTGTGAACGGCGCGTTCCGGCCCGGAAGCGTCAGGATAAAACTGACGCGCGTTGGCCTCGACGCCGCCGAGCGGGTTAAGCCGCGCCGCCAGCCCGACCGACTGGACAAGCGCGATCCCCGGATTAGTCAGGTCTTGCAGCGCGTAGGGGATTCCCTCGGCGGTCGCTCTGGCCGCCAGCAGCAGTGTTAACGTCTGGCTCTTGCAGGTCTTGAGCACCGGGCCGCTCCAACCGAGCTTCAGGCTCGTTTCCAGATCATCCAGCCGCGCCAGCCCTTCGTCCACCAGCAGCGGACGCAGCGCTGCCAGCGGTCGCATATCGAAACGGTCAGCCAGCAGATTGCGCCCGGTCGGCTGTTCGACGAACGCGACGGCGTTAAAGGCGGCGGACTGCTCAGTCTGGATGCGCCGCAGCAGTTCAATCGCATATTCGGGCGTTTCGCAGCCCTCGTTCAGGTCGAGCGCCAGCACCGGCTCGCGCCGCTCCGCGAGCGCCTGCTGCGCTACCCGGTAGACCGACGTGATTCGGTCATAATCCCACGCAGCATCGCGCCCGTTCAGCTTGATCTTAAAGCAGAAGACGCCATCCTGTTCGATCCACGCCGCCAGCGATTGAGGCAGCGCCCCGGCTGCTCCCTCATCTGGGGCAGCGCCGACGGTCGTCAGCACATCCAGCCCACCGACGACATGAAAGATCGGCACTTGCTGGCGCAGTCGCAGCGGCAGGATGTCGGCAATCGTGCGCCCCCGGTAAGTCGGTCCCAGATAGCGGCTCAGGTCATACCGGATATGCGCTCGCCCGTAGCCCGCGTAGGTTGAAAACTGGTTGACAGTGCCGAAAGCATCATGCAGCGCGGCATCGACGGGCGCGACGCAGTTTTGCGCGGCGAGCGCAGGCAGCACAGCCGCGATGCCCGCTTCAGCACAGACGGCAGCCGCCAGCGCGTCAACTTCCGGCTGGAGCGTCATGAAGATGTCGATAGGGTGATCGTAGTGCTTGTAATCAGCCAGCCGCGCCGCAAACGCTTCGACCAGCCGCCGCATGACGCGGTCTTTGCTGGCGTCATCGACGTCCGGCGAGCGGAAAGCCCACGGGTAGGACAGCAAGATCGCGCCCCAGCCGTCGGCAACCCTGCCGAGCCGATTTTCCACGCGGATTCGGACGTGGCAGCAGGTGATGTCGCCGGCCACGGCGCTGCCGAACTTGAAGCGCGCGCGTGGCCGTTCGATGCTGAAATAGGGCTGGCAATCAATCACGCGAATATCGGTTGACAGCATGAGGGCGCTTACGCTGGCCGCTGTTCGCTGATGCGCTGACGCTCGCGCTGGAAGAACGCGGCTTCCCGACGCAGGGTATCGCTGAACTGGTCGGCAGGGACGGCCCACTCGCAGTGCATCGACAGCGGGCCATCGTAGCCCACCCGCTTCAGGTCATCAAAGACCGCCGTCCAGTCAACCATCCCTTCGCCCGCCGGGACGACGTCGATGCGATAGCCGCCGTGATGCCCGTGCTGCACGCGCAGCTTCATCACGTCCTTGCAGGCCACCGCGCTCAGGTAAGGCTTGACCATCGCCAGCGCGAAGGCGAACTCCTCGCCTTCCAGCAGGAGATGCAGCGGGTCGAGGTACGCGCCGATGTAGGCCGGATCGAAGCCGCGAATCAGGTGCGCCAGGGCCGCGCCGTTCAGGCCCATACAGCGGTCGTTGTGCGTGTGGTAGCAGATTTTGACGTTGTAGCGCTGGCCTAAAGCCTGCCATTGCTCCAGCGCGCGACGGATGCGGTCGACTTTTTCCCAGTAGTCATCCGTAGCCGGGTCAAAGCGATAATAACCGAGCTTGAGCAGGCGGACGTCGGCAGCGTCCATCGCCGCCAGCAGCGGCTCGGCGTCGGGTTGGTCGGGCCACAACAGCTCGGTCGTGCCTGTGATCAGCGGCAGTTTCAGACCAGCGGCGCGAATCCGGCGCGCGGCGTCCGGCAGCGCGGTTCCGGCGTTGTCGGGGTTGACCGGGTAACCGGGGCGAACGCACAGATCAAAGCCTTCAAAGCCGTGCGTCTGCGCCACCTCGATCAATTGATCGATATCGCGCCCATCCAGATGTTTCGTAAAAGCGATCAGATCCATTGGTAGCTCCGTTAGCGCAGCCACTCGTCCAGATGTTCGCGGACAAAGGCATCATCATTAAGGTCGGGATAGGCATCGTGAACGCGCCGGATTTCACCTAACTGGCCGGGAGACAGCGCCTCATCAGGGTTGAGGCAGAAGTTGTTCGCCAGCAGCCCCTGCTGGCGCAGCACTTCGTGAATGCCGGGGTTGACACCAGCGAACTGGTTGGCGGCGTCAAAGAGGGCAGCATTGGCGTCCGTCACCTGGGTCGCCAGCGTCAGCAGGCGCGGGGGAAGGCTGCCGTTAGCACGGGCGGCCTTGCACTCTTCCAGCAGCCTGACCGCGCGCTGAGTCCAGCAGGCCCAGTGACCGAGCAGCCCGCCAGCGAACTGCGCGCTGGCAAAGCCAGCGCCGTCACGCGCAATCTGGTAGGTCGTGAGCAGGTCGTTCACAATGTTGTCGTCGTTGCCGGTATACAGCGCAATCTCACCGGCGCGACCTGCTTCTGCTACGGCGCGAACGACATCAAAGGTCTGGTAGCGGTTGAACGGCGCCGCTTTGATCGCCACGACATTCGGAATTTCGGCGAAGCGCCGCCAGAAGTTGTAGCTTAAGAGCCGCCCGCCTGCCGCAGGCTGAAGGTAGAAGCCCATCAGCGGGATACACTCGGCCACGCGCTCGCAGTGCGCGATCAGCGCGTCATCGCTGGCATCCTGTAGGGTTGCCAGCGAGAGCAGCCCGACATGGTAGCCAAGCTCGACGGCCAGCGCGGCCTCCGTGGTCGCCTGTTCGCTGTCGCCGTAAATCCCGGCGATGCAGACGCTGCGACGTCCCGTTGCGGCGTCGCAGGCGCGGATCGTCTCGGCGGCGAGTTCCAGCACCGGGCGCAGCAGCTCATGCTTGGGATGCCGAATCTCGAACTGGGTGGCATGGACGCCGACGGCAACGCCACCAGCGCCAGCGGCGTGGTAGTAGCGCGTCAGCGCGCGCTGGTGGCGCTCGTCAAATTTACGGTCTTCGGTCAGGGCCAGCGGGTGCGCCGGAATCACCAGCCCGTCGCGCAGGCTGTCGAGCACCGATTGAGAGGGGAGCGGGTATCCGGTCATCGTCAATACTTTCCGTCGCGTACTTCAAAGTGGGTCGGCTTGTTCAATGAGCGCCCGCCCGCCGACACCCAGCGGGCAGTCCAGCGCAGGACGCTGTCAATGTCTGTTGGCGGAGCGCCCAACTGCGCCACCATCTGCGTCGGGTCGCTCAGAAAGGCGCTCCCGGCTTCGCTGCCCGTCACCATCAGCGGTTTACCCATGAGTTCAGCCAGCCGCTCGGCCAGCCCGCGAATCGGCAGCGGCTCGAGGCCGGACAGATTCACCGGCAGCGCCGGGCTGCTCGCCAGACCGAGCGCGCGAATAACGCTGTCGTTGGCGTCCCCCTGCCAGATGCAGTTAAGGTAACCCATCGTCACGTCAACCGGACGTCCTTCGTGGATGGCGCAGGCGATATCGTAGAGGACGCCATAACGCAGATCGACGGCGTAGCTCAGGCGAACCAGCGTCATCGGCGTGCCGTTGACGCGCGAGAAATGCTCGAAGACGCGCTCGCGGGCGACGCAGCTATTGGCATATTCGCCGAGCGGCGTCAGCGGGTCACTCTCTGTCGAGCGCGGGCCGCCGATTTTCACCAGCGGGTAAACGTTGCCCGACGACAGCGCGGCGATCCGCGCGGCGGGATAGCGTTCGGAGATCAGCGCCGGAGCCAGCGTGTTGACGGCCCAGGTGGTCGATGGGCTGCCGCTGGTTCCGAACTTCAGGCCGACCAGATAGATGATATTGCTGGCGTCGGGCAGCGCGGCCACCGCGCGCCGATCCATCAGGTCACACGAGCGGGTCTGCACGCCGCGCGACTCCAGCCAGTCGCGCGCCCGCAGGTCGGAGAAGCGGCTCACGGCGATCACCTCGAGCGGATAGTTCGCGGCATCGGCGGCACGGCGGGCCAGCACGGCCAGCGTTGGCCCCATCTTGCCCCCCGCGCCGAGCACGACCAGCGGGCTGGAGAGGGTACGGATGAACGCCATCAACGCCGCGCCGGGCCGCGTCATCACCTCGTCAAGCTGGTCTTCGCTGACGATCAGATCGGGAATGGATTCAGGCACGTTAGACCTCAATCATGCGCGTCAACTGGCGAGGGTCTGCAAGGTATGAGTCCGAATCGAACGCCGCGCGGCCATCGTCAGGCGCGCCGCTCGCAGCGCCTCGTCCAGCCCGGCAGCCGGGCGGCTGCCGTGTTCGATGGCGTCGGCGGTCTGGTCGAGCATCGCGGCGTGACCTTTGTCGGCGGCGGGCAGGGTGAACTCCTCTGCGCCCGACGGGCTGTGAATCACCATGCGCTCAAACCCGAAGATGGCGATGGTGTGGTTGGCGCAGGTGATGACGACTTCTTCTTTGGGGTAGCCGTTGTTGCCGACGCTCGACAGCATCAGCGCGCCGCTGGAACCGTCAGGGAAGCCGATCATAATGCTGGCGCTGTCCGGCGCGTGGGTCGGGCTTGGCTCGGCGAAGTTGCCGCCTTCCGCGTACAGCCGAACCGGATTCTGACCGGCGAGCCGACACATCATATCCAGCGAATGTCCCCCCTCGCCGACGATCCGCCCCCCGCTCTGGCTCTCGTCGATCAGCCAGCCCCGGTTGTAGGGGTTCCAGTCGGCGAAGCGATGATGGATCAGCATCGGGGCCGCCAGTTTCGCCAGCAGCTCGCGCGCTTGCAGCAGGAAGGGCGCGCCGCCGCGGTTGTAGCCCGCGATATACTGCACGCCTGCCGTCTTGACCGCGTCGATGACCGCCAGACAGTCTTCCTCGGTCAGGCCCATCGGCTTTTCGCAGTAGATGTGCTTGCCCGCTCGCGCGGCGCGAATGCTCAGGTCGGCGTGGGTATGGTGCGGCGTCGAGATAAAAACAAGCTGAACATCCGGGTCGTTGATCGCGCGGTCGGCGTCGTCGGTCGAATAGGCCGAGCCGCAGGCGTCGGCAATCGCTTTTGCCGCTTCAAGGTTGACGTCTACCGTGGCGTGAACGTGAAAGCGCGGGTTCTTCTGAAGGTTCGCCAGATGCGTATGGTGGACGAAACCGCCGCAGCCAATGAGGGCGAGATTGATCGTCATGAAAGCTAATTCTCTTTCTGTGAGGCCGCCGGTTCCGGGGGCGTCGGGGTGTAGGGGCGGGTCAAAGGCGCATAGGTCTCCGGGCGGCGGTCATTACGCATGTCAGTGCGCCAGACCCAGTCGCCGTCACGGGTGAAGGTCGTCGCCAGCCGGGGCCGGTCGAGGTCAACGGTCGTCAGCGCGATGCCGGGATAGCGCCCGGCATCGGCGAGGATCGTCGCGTCGGGCGCGATAATGCTGCTGCGCCCGATCAGCATCCCCGGTCGCCAGGCGCGATCAGGGTCGCAGCCGAAGCAAACCGGAACATGGTGGATGCCGTTGTGAATGGCGGGGCTGCGCAGCAGAATATCCATAAATTCGCCGCCCCAACCGCTCATAACATGCGGCCAGAAGATGATCTCAGCGCCATTCAGCGTCAGACAGCGGGCGCTTTCCGGGAACGAGTTATCATGGCAAATCTGGATGCCAATCGTCCCAAAGTCCAGCTTGAAGGTCGGCCATTGATCGCCGGGGACGATACCGAGCTGGCATTCGTTCTCAATGCAGTGAACCTTACAGTATTCGCCAATCACACTTCCGCCCCGGTCGAAGAGCAGCGCCACATTGCGCGGCGTGTCATGACGGAGCGCCATCACCGGCGCGATGACGTACATGCCATAGCGCTGCGCGGCCGCGCCGAGCCGGGCAGCGACCTCATCATAGGCGCTGGCGATCTCGGCGCGCAGCGTCTCCGCCGACAGTGACAGGCCAAGCGTATTGAACGTCTCGCCAACACAGGCGATGTCGGCCCCCTGCTCAGCGGCGCGACCGAGCCAGTCTTCGGCGGCTCGCAGGTTTTGCTCGTGTCTTTCGGCGTTCGACTGTCCCGGCTGGAAGGCCGGGAGCTGAACCGCCGCGATGCGGACTTCTCGGCTCATCGTCATTACTCCACTAACTTGACCAGGGTATGGTCATCCCGTTCGACCAGAGCGCCGCCGCCGTTCAATCCGGCCATCCTCAGCGCGCGAATCGGCGTGACGCTGGTGATCTGCCAGTCGGCGCTCACCGCTTTCAGGTCGCGGCGCGTCGCCACAAGGAAACCGTCAGGGCGACGCGCCAGCCCGACAACCGGCGCGCCGACATTCAGCCGCCCGCACCGCTCGCCAGTGTCGGCATCGAAGGCGCTGACGAATCCATCGGCGCCGCCGAGGAAGATCATCCCGTGAGCGACTAGATAAGCGCTGTATGGCGTCCCGCCTTCAACTTTCCAGCGCCACTCATCGTCTTCGAGGACGCCGACGCCGGAGTCGGCAATCGCCAGCATCCGGTCAGGCGTCAGCCATTCAAACGCCAGCGACTTGCCGGTGACGAACGGCACCAGCCGCAGCAGCGGGCGGAACATCGCCTGCATGACGCCGCCGAAGTCCTGCATGACGCCGCTCGGCTGAACGCCATTGCCGGGGCCGTAGTGGCCGATACCATGATTCCAGCCGCAGCGCGCCCACAGATGGCCGGGCGTCCTGCCGCCGTCGGCAACGAGGATATTCGTCACCCACGGGCCATCGAACCAGCTATGCCCGACGATTTCATGATCGGCGTTCAGGAAAACGATCACCGCGTAACCGCCGACAGCCAGCGCCGCCCTGCCATCGGCCTCACGCGCGTACACCTGAAGCTCATGAATCGTGTTGAACCAGCCGAAAAAGGCGTCGGTGCGCTGCTGGAACTGCTCCGCCAGCGGCACTGAATGGACGACTGCGCCAGCGGCAGAGACGACTTGCAGGATGCCGCCGAGCAGGCCGAGGCAGATCGAGAGCTGCCCGCTTCCATCGAGATCGTGAAACGACAGGTGGGTTGCTTCGCTGTCCAGCGTCTGCCGCCAGCGCTCATGGCCGCCCGCTTCCAGCAGGATCAACTCGCAGGCGTCGTTGACGATCACAATTTCGGCCTGCCCGTCGCCGTCGAGGTCGGCAGTTTTCAGGTAGCGGATCGCCGGAGCGCTCCGCTCACAGCCGTAGACCTCAATTTCATGCAGCACCAGTGGGCTGCCGTCTGCCGGGGGCTGCACCGTGATCTTAAACTCCCGCGCTGAACTGCCGATCTGGACGGCGCGCGTCTGCATCTGGTCTTCCATATCGCGGTAGCGCTTGTAGTGGTAGACCCCTGGTTGTGGCTCCGGCCTGTACTCATGGCCGTTGCTGCCCACGCGGATCGTATCGGGCAGCGGGTTGAACGTCCGCAGCGTCGGCTCGCGGTCGCTGTCGCCGATGAAACGCAGCCGCTCGATTTCCTGCTCGTGGGACAGTGACAGCGTGATATCGATGGGCTGTTTATCCGGCCACTGGCGGCGCGCCTCGCGTCGGTCGGGCAGAACGGCGTCGATCAGTTGCAGCGGGAAACCGTCAACCGGCGGCGGGCTGGCCTCGACCGTCAGATCGCGGATGCGATTCGGCAGCCGGGCGGGCGTCTGATAGGTCCACGCTGGCGACCATGCCTTTGTGGCGGCTGGCGCAGCTTCAGGCTCCGGCGTGACCGGCAGTTCCTGCTGCGTCAGCCATGCCGCGACCTGCGGCTGCTGGCCGATCACTGCCGCTGAGAGCGCGATCTGCGCGCTGTCTGTGACGGTGAGCTGTTCGACACGCTCCCCCTGAGTCAGCGTCACCTGAGCGCGGTTCGCGCCGGGGCCGTCGAGCTGCAAGGCGAGCGTACCGCTCTCGAAGTCGATCAGCAGGCCGAGCGGGCGGTCGCTGGTCAGGCGCAGGTCGGCAGCGGGCAGGCTGAAGCGGGTCACGCCGGACAGCGCGATCTCGTCTGCTGTCAGCCACAGGCTGGCGGCCTGAGCGCTGATGAGGTCGGATTGCAGCGCCGGGCCGACCTCGCACCAGGCTTCCGCCGCGCCGTCCCGGCTGATAATCAGCGCGCGCGGCGACAGGCGATGGATGTTCAGCCCAACCGCTGCGTCGCGCGGACGGGCATAGAACAGGTTCTGGAACGCCGCCTGATCGCCCGCAGCGAACTCGCCGCTCTGGAGCTGGCGCAGCACATAAGGGAGCGCGCCGCCCTGCTCCTGCTCTTCTTCGCTCGTCATGGCGACGCCATCGGCGTTTTGCAGCGTGAAGCGGTAATGCCCCTGATCGGCCTGCCAGACGTTACCTTCCAGCCGCGCGTAGCCCGGCGTCCGCCAGCTACAGGTCAGCGAGTAAGGCCCGTCCGCCTGAAACTCGACCAGATCGACGACCACGAAATACTCACCGCCGCGCCGCGACCAGAAAATATGCCGCGTCCAGTCGCTGTGGTGGACACCACTCAGCCGCGTCACGCTCAGGCCAACGGGGTCGAAGGTGTCGGTTGCCACCCATTCCGCGAAGGGCAGCAGCGGCGTGTCGTTGTAGCCGTCGCTGATGAACAGCCCGTTCTTATGATAGGGGGTCGCCTTGCCGGTGTTCTGAATCAGGAACGGGTGTCCGGCCTGCGTGAAGCGGACGATACAGTTGGCAGCCTGCATGTGGCCCTGCCAGCGGTAGCCGCCCTGATAGCCCTGAATCAACAGGTAGCTGTCCGTCGGGTTGAAGCCGCCGCGCAGCACCAGCTTATCAATAGCGCGGTCGGCGGGCAGCGTATTGCGGCCCACGCCGGTCGCCAGCAGCCAGGTTTCGCGCGCGTTCACCGAATGTCCGCGCGGCTCGATGTGTTCCGGCGGGTGGTTATTGATACGAATCTGGTGCGGTGAGGCCGCGACCACCTGAATGCCGGTCAGCCCCTGTGGCTGCTGTGGGGCCAGCTCGCTGCCGGTGGCGTACTGGCGCAGGAACGGCGGCACAAAGTCGAGGAAGATATAGCGCATCGGTGATTTCAGATTGGGCAGGCGCTCCAGAATCCATTTATAGCGCCCGTCCTGATAGTAGAAGGCGCACGTCCCGACGGCAGTTGTCGCGTCCTGCTGCGAAAAGACCATGCCGCCCTGCGCTTCGCCGTAGCCGCCCCAGCCCGCGCCAGCCCCCTTGCTATCGTGAACTGACAATCCACGCTCGGCCATCAGTCGGGCATTGCCGTTCTCGAAGATAGTGTAGCGTTCCTCACCGAGCGCGTAGCGGAAGAGCGTCGAGACCACGTTGAGCGTCGTTTCATCGTCCTGATCGTCGCCGCGCGCCTCGGCCAGCGCGTCCAGATAAGTCTGACATTCCGCCACCCAGCGGGCGCATTCAGCCCGCGCGGCTTCATCGGGGTTGGCCCGCTGAAGGTAGCGTACCAGCAGCAGAAATTCATATGTCCCGATACAGTGATGCCGGTGGCCGAGCGGGGGTTCGCCGGTGCTGACGCGCCACCACATGTCCTGCGTGCCGAGCGCCGTGCCGAGCAGCAGGCTGTCAGTCCGTTGAATGTCGGCGTCATTCAGCAGGCCGCCCGCCACCAGCCAGGGCAGCGCTCGCAGGACGCGCTCGGCGCGGTAGTGCCAGTCGCCGTAGCTGTCGGGCATCTGCTGGTTCAACATTCGCAGGCAGTCGCGGGCGTATTCGCCATAGCGCCGGTCGCCGGTCAGCGCGTACATCACGCCATAGGCGCCGACGCCGCGCAAAATTGGCTCGTAATAACCCCAGGCTTTCGCCATCCCTTCGACCATGCTCGGCAGGGGAACGCCAAGCGGGGTTTCCGGCCATTCCTCAAATTCACGCAGCAGCGCCGCGCCGAGTTCAACGTCCAGCAGGAAGGGAATCCGCAGTTCGCCAGGCTCGCCGCGCGCCTGAATCACCTCGGTCAACCGTTCGGCGGCACGGCGCACGCCGTCCAGCGTGCTGCCGCCGACCAGAATCATGTTCTCGCCGGTGCTGTAGGGGTTGACGACCGTGCGCAGGTCGTAGCCAGCTTCGCCGGGATAGACCGCGTCGGTCGCGCACAGCAGGTTGGCATAAAGCGTGACGAAGGCCTGATTAGTGTTGATGCTGCCGAGCAGAATGAGCGGTCGGCGGCGGTAAGCGTCCGGCAGCGGAGTCGTGCGATCAGGCATCAGCACGCCCGCCTCAGTCAGCTCCGGTCGGCTGCCGCTGGCAGCCTCAATTGCGCTGGCGAGCGCATCGGCAAGCTGGCGATAGGCAGAATCGCCCGACGGGTAAATGATGGCAGCGCGATTGAGGCCGCCAGCCACCAGCGTCGTCGTACTCTCGACGGCGCGCGGCAGCATCTGTGGTTTGAAAGTGTCGTTTGTGGACATGAGAATAGCTCTATCCCTTGATGGCCCCAATGGTGATACCGCGCAGGAAGTAACGCTGGAAGAACAGGAAGACGATAATCATGGGAACTGCCGCAATCGACGCGCCTGCCATGATTTCACCAATCGGCACGACCTGACCGCTGTCGCGTGGACTCATGAGCAGGCCCAGGCCGACGGGCAGCGTGCGCATATGGGTGTTGCTGGTGACGATCAGCGGCCAGATAAAATTGTTCCAGTTGCCGATAAAGGAGAAGATCGCCAGCACCGCCATTCCCGGTTTGGCGATTGGCGCGATTACGCGGGCAAAGATGGTGAACTCGTTAGCGCCGTCAATCCGCGCGCTCTCGATCAGCTCGGTCGGCAGCGTGTGCATGAACTGGCGCATCAGGAACATCGCCCAGACCCCGCCGCTGAAGCCCGGCACGATCAGCGCCCAGTAGCTGTCATACCAGCCGAAGGCGCGGATGATCTGGTACTGCGGGATAATCAGGACGAAGGTCGGCAGCATCAGGACGGCCATCATCGCCCAGAAGAGGGCGTTGCGCCCGAAGAATCGCAGCTTGGCGAAGGCATAGCCCGCCAGCGAGCCGAAGAAAACTGCTGATGCCGTGCGGACGACCGCAACCAGCAGGCTGTTGAAGAACCAGCGCGGCAGCGGAAACCGGTCGATGAGCGCCGTGTAATTGTCAGGCGTCAGCACGCTCCAGTTCGGCAGGATTCGCGGCGGCCACACCGACAGCAACTGGTTCGGCTCAAGGCTGTTCTTGACCATCCAGTAGAGCGGAAACAGCGCCAGAATCGCCCAGAGAGTCAGAAGGACATAGCCGCCGATGGTCAGCATCTCCTCGAGAGACCATTTGCGTGTCGTTGCGTTTGGCATAAGACGTTTCCGTGTCCTGTACTAATACTCGACTTCCGAGGCAAAGATACGAAACTGGACGACTGAGGCGATGAGGATGGCGAAGAACAGCACCACCGACTGCGCCGACGACATGCCGAAATTGAACGACGAAAAAGCCGAGTTATAGATCAGGTAGCCGACCGTTTCGGTTGCGCCAGGGTAGCCGGGGCCGCCCTGTGTCATGACGTAGATCTGCTCGAAGACCTGAAACGTGCCGATGAAGCCGACCACCGACAGATAGAGCAGGGTCGGGCGCAGCAGAGGGACGGTCACACGCCAGAAGCGCATCCACTCGCTCGCACCATCAATTTTTGCGGCGTCGTAAATTTCCGTCGGGATGCCGCCCATCGCCGCCGTCAGAAAGACAACCGAGACGCCGATGCCGCCGACAATCGACATGAAAATAATCGATGGCATGGCGAGCTGCGGGTTGCCGAGCCAGTTAACTGGCGCAACGCCGACCACGCTGACGAGATAGTTGAGAATGCCATTGAACGGCTGGTAGATCCATGTCCAGACAATCGCCAGCACGACGGTTGAAACGACCGACGGCAGATAGAGCGCGCTCTTGTAGAAAACCTGAATCCGCTCGCTGCGGCGAAAAATAAACTCCGAGAGGACGAGCGCGACCAGCAGGCCCCCAGGGACGACAGCCAGCGTGTAGAGAATGGTGTTCTTCATGGCGTTCCAGAACTGCGGGTCGCTCATGATCCACTGGTAATGCTTCAGGCCAACCCATTCCGACTGGCCGAAGGCGATATCCTGAAACGACATCATGACGATCCGCACGACCATATAGACCGTGAACACCAGAAAGTCGATCATCAGGGGCGCTATGAAGAGGTAGGCCCATTTATTGCTTTTTTTGAAGCGCTGGACGATGTTGCCCCAGCGCCCGCGAGGTGTGACCGGGGACGTGTTCAGTCGAAGCGCGGCAGTCGCCGTGCTGCTGTCAACCGTGACACGCTGGCGCTGCCCGACTGTGTTATGGTCAGCCATGTCGTCCTTTCCGCTCATCCATGAGCAAAGACCCAGACGGATGAGTCACCCGCCTGGGTCTGGATTGTTGACGACGATCAGGCTTCGACGCCGAGCGCGCCGTTAATGCGCTGCGATAGCTCGGT
>CAZZAO010000085.1:16459-25066 GCA_964652205.1 uncultured Anaerolineaceae bacterium
CTGCTCTGGTGACTTCTGCCCCAGCAGCATCGACTGGAACTGCTGGATATAAAGGTCGCCAGGGTTGAGCTGATTGAAAATCTTCGACGTGCGCGCGTTGCTGACCGGCTCCCAGTTCCAGCCAGCGAAGCCAATCGGGAAGTCCGGCAGATAGGTGTTCAGCACCCACTGACGGTTGGGGTCTTCCATGAAGGGATGATCGGCCACGGCGGCAGCGCCGGAGATCGTCGCCGGGAAGATGCCGTTGACCAGCCAGGCGACGGCGTTGGAGTCGTCGGTTGCCAGCCAGTTGGCGAAGGTAAAGGCAGCTTCGCGTTCGGCAGGGCTACCGGTGGCGGTGACGCTGAAGTGGTTCGGGCGGACATTCGGGCGGAAGGGGCCGACTTCGGGCGTGTGCGGGAAACCCGCCAGGACGATATCGAAGTCTTTCGGGGCCTGTCCCGCTTCCTGCGCCACTTCCAGCTCGGTCTGGATACCGGCCCACTGGAAGCGCATCGCCGTGTTCTGGTTCCAGTAGAAATTGTCAACATCCGACCATTGCGGCAGGTTGGGAATGAGAATCTTCCAGTCGTTCTGTGCTTGAACGTACCAGTTCATCGCCTCAACCGACTGAGCGTGTTCATGGGCGATCCAGCGCGTTTCGTCCTTGTTCCACATCGGGATGCCCCAGCCGTTCAGCCACTGGCCGAAGCCCCAGTAGACCACCGAGAAGTGGTCGGTCGGAACGCCGAGGAAGTAGCGGCTGGTGCCGTCGCTGAACTCTTTCCCGTAGTCGCGCATCATATCGAAGGTCAGGCCGTTGCGCTTCTCGCCAACCGCTTCGAGGATGCCCGCGCCGCCGTGCTTCCGCAGCGCTGGCCCGGAGAAGGCCGACATGTCGGGGTTGACGAAGGCGGGCAGGCCGTACAGGTGGCCGTTGATCGAAAGCTGCTCGTAAGCCCCCGGAACCCAGTTATCGGACATTTCTTTGGTGACGTAGGCATCCAGCGGCTCGAACAGACCCGCGTCGATCCGATCCGGGGCCATCATGGTGTAAATGACGTTCGGCAGGTCGCCGCTGGCGAAACCGGTCGCAGTCTTCTGGCCCCATTGATCCCACGGAACCAGCTCAACGTTGACTTTGATGCCGGGATGGTCGGCCTCAAAGCGGGCGATGGCGTCGGTAATCCAGTCATCGGAGCCAGCGCCAGTGATGGTTTCATTGTCGGCACCGTAGCGCCACATCGGCGGAACCCACAGGCTGATCTCAGTGGTTTGTTGCAGGAAGGTCGCCTTACGAAGGCTGCCGATTCGCGGTGAAGCGCTCGCCAGCGACGTGCCGACCAGACCGGCAGTGCCTGCTGCCATCACCTTAAGGACATCGCGGCGAGATACTTTGTTGCTGATGCTCAAAACTCCCATGTTGGCTAATAAGGCGTCTAAGGAATACGGCAGGTGTCTGTTCGGAAGGCGCACTCTCTTTCTCCACAGGGGCTAGTGGTAAGTATCTAATAGCAGCGAAGAAAAGCCTATTTTTCAAACTAAGTTTACTAATTGCGGCTATAGACTAGCATAACTCGCATGATTATGTCAACTAAGTTGTGTTATTATAAAGCGTATCTCGTCTGATGGGCTGCTGATACACCCGACATGAGATAACTCTGTTTATATCTGGAGATGAATTCATAAGTATGTTGACTAAAGTTAAACTGGACTCGTACAATGTCATTAATGGCTATCTGAGAAATCCGGTGACTTATGCAGCTTTATCCGACCGCTGAAACACCAGCGGACATTCGACGACGGAATCGCTT
This sequence comes from uncultured Anaerolineaceae bacterium, assembly GCA_964652205.1. Taxonomy (GTDB): domain Bacteria; phylum Chloroflexota; class Anaerolineae; order Aggregatilineales; family Phototrophicaceae; genus ZC4RG36. The sequence goes on from CAZZAO010000085.1 coordinate 18,253, forward strand.
TGCCGTCCTCAGTCTGCTGCGCGACCACGGCCCGCGCTCTAAAAGCGACCTTGTCCGCCTGACGAACCGCACCAACACGACCATCGCCACCATTATTGACGGGCTGATTGCCGAAGGACTGGTTGAGGAGGACGATCAGCCGACGGCTGGCGAGGTGCTGCGCGGGCGTCCGGCGAGTCTTTATCGCCTGAGCGCTGACCGCTGGCAGCTCGCCGGGCTGCAAATCGCGTCGGACTCGGTCACAGGCGTCATCATGCAGCTTGACGGACACGTCAGCGCGTCGCTGCATCTGGCGGCGCCAGCCGAACTCGACTGGCAGTCCGTCCTCGCGCTCACCGGCGACATGCTTGACCGGCTGATCGAAACCGCCGGTATCAGCCCGTCAAAGCTGCTCGGCATCGGCATCGCGCTGGAAGGCTTCGTCGATACTGCGGCTGGCTTATCCACCTGGATGTTATTTCGCACGACCTGGCGCGATGTGCCGGTGCGGCAATACTTCGAAAACCGCTACAGCCTGCCGGTGATTGTCGATTACCGCGTCTACGCAGCGACGCTGGCCGAGGCCGTATACGGAGCGGGGCGCGGCGTCCCTGACTTTGCCTACCTGAACGTCGATACCGGCGTCGCAGTCGGCCTGGTAGCGTCGGGAAATCTGGTGCGCGACAGCCAGCGGCTGGCGGGGATCACCGGCGGACTCGGCCATGTCCTCAGCACTGGCAGCTCCACGCCCTGCTACTGCGGCAATACCGGCTGCCTCTATAACGAAATCACGACCCACGCCCTGCTGGCCCAGCTTGACGACCAGATGCAGCGAAGTCAGGGCTATGCCTCGCTTCAATACTGGCAGCGGCGCGAGCGAACTTTCGACGCGCTGATCGAGGCGGCGCGCAGCGGCGAGGCGCTGGCGCTCCAGCTACGTGATCGATTCGCTCAACATCTCGGCATCGCCGTCGCCGGTACGATTCAGCTTTACAGCAGTAATATGGTGATCGTCGGCGGCGCGCCCATCCACTTTGGCGGCAGCGAAGCGCTGGAAGCCGCCCGGCGTTCCGCGCGTCGGCTGACGATTCTGCACCCCCTCTTTAGCGACGTGAAAGTAGTTGCCTCGCAGCTCACGCCCAACCCGGCGACGGTTGGCGCGGCGACGCTGGTGGTGCAGGCGGTCATGGAAGGGCCGATTCTCGCGCCACAACTGCCCGGCTAGACCGCCCGGCCTGCCTGCGGTCATCGACGAAAGGGAACACGAGCATTATGCGCTATCCATTCAACGGCCTCGGCATGGGGCCGGGTAATCTTGCGCGGCTCTCGTCAGCGCAAACGCGCTCGATCAGCGCCGAGAACCGTACCGGCGGCAAAGGGGCTGGCGGCATGGCGACCGAAGGCACGGGCGCAGTGTTTGCCCGTGAACTGGGTCGGGGCTGGAAAGTCTCGCCCAGCCTGCAAATCGCGGGTCATCAAACCGTCGTGCTGGCCGAGATCGACGGCCCTGGCGTCATCCAGCATCTCTGGATCACTGCCGACCCGTCATGGTGGCGGCGGCTGATCCTGCGCTTTTACTGGGATAACGAACTGATGCCGTCCGTCGAAGTCCCGCTGGGGGACTTCTTCTGCAACGGCTGGGGTGTCCGCTCGAACGTCAATTCGCTGCCGGTATCGGTTAATCCGGCGGGCGGCTTCAACAGCTACTGGGAGATGCCCTTCCACAAGCAGGCGCGAGTGACTATCGAAAACCTCAGCCCCGACTTTGTCGAGAGCTTCTTCTATCAGATCGACTACACGCTGACCGACGTGCCAGACGATTATGCCTGTTTCCATGCCCAATGGCGGCGCAGTAACCCGGTCGCCTACGGGGATGTCCATACGCTCGTTGACGGGATTCAGGGCTACGGGCAGTATGTCGGCACGTATCTGGCATGGGGGTCGAACAACAACGGCTGGTGGGGCGAAGGCGAGGTCAAGTTCTACCTCGACGGCGATGCCGACTGGCCGACGATTTGCGGCACCGGCACAGAGGATTACGTCGGCGGCGCATGGAGTTTCGAGGAGCCAGCCGGCCAGTATGGTCTGTATTCGACGCCCTATCTGGGTTTTCATCAGGTCATCAAGCCCGACGGACTCTGGAACAGCCAGCAGCGTTTCGGCATGTACCGCTGGCACATCATGGACCCGATTCGCTTTAGCAGCGATCTCCGGGTCACGGTGCAGGCGCTCGGCTGGCGTTCGGCGCTGGACGGCAACCGTCGGTTTCTGCCACTTCAGGATGATATTGCCTCAACCGCTTTCTGGTATCAAACCGAGCCACATGCGGTCTTCCCACCCGCGCCGGATATCAACAGGCTGGAAGTCATTTAAGGTTTTCGTCTTGCAGTCCGTTGTTCAGGTCGGCCCAGACGCCTTCAAAGGCTCGACTGCGGAAAACAGAGGCGAGTCGCTGGCAAGAAAAAGCGCCTCGAAGGTGAGGCGCTCATGCTGGCTGGGGAGGAAGGATTCGAACCTTCGTATGGCGGATCCAAAGTCCGCTGCCTTGCCGCTTGGCGACTCCCCACTCTGCTCGGAATTATAGCAGAAAGGCAGGCCGCGACAAGCCAAAACCCTAGCGCGCGCTTTTCTTCTGGCTGCTGACGCCAATCGCCTTCTCGATGTCGAGCACCAGCAGAATGCCGCTGTTCGGCGAATCAAGGCTGCCGAGCGCATCCTCGGCAACCCGCACCAGCGGATCGACCTGAGTATCTTCGACCGCCGACAGGATGATCTCCGTGTTGTACTCCATATTGTCGATCAGCCGCGCCAGCGCCCCGGCAATCGAGACGGTCGCCAGCGGGAAGTCAATCAGGCTGCGCTTGGCGGCCTCATTGAGTCGATGCAAGCCGTGACTGCGCACCAGCGTGACGCCGGGCGCGCCGTTTTCCTGCCACGCCTGAGCGATCTCCAGACCGCTTTCGACCTGCGCAGTAATCAATAGCAGCAGTTTCATCTCGGTGCAGCTCCTTCCATCAGCAGGTTCCGGCGCGGCCTTCCCGTTGAAGGCGACGCGCGCAGGCAGCGGCGCTTACGCCCGCCGTCAGCAGAATAACCGGAAACGCCGACCGAGACAACCTTTCAGCGGGAAAATAGCTAGCCATCCCCATTCGGGTTAGGGAAGGCATTCCCAAACGAACCGGGAACCTTCGTCGGGGCGGGCGGCAGCGGAACCGACGTATCGACCGGCAGCGCGTCGATGTAGGACTCGGTCTGGAGCGCGATCAGCGCGATCCAACCGATTGTCCCATTCGAGTCGACCTTGACCCACGGGCTATACGGGCTGCGAGCGACCAGCGAGACTTCGGTGCCATTGCCGAGCGCGCCGACCACCGGAAAGCCGACGTCTGGCCCTGTCCGCAGGTTGACTCCCGCCGGAGCCAGCACCTTCGCCTCGATAGCCGCCATGCCGAGACGCTGAGGTGGCAGCGGCGTGGCGACATAGATCGCTTCAATGCTGCCGACATGGCTTTGCAGCAACTCGGCCAGCATCCAGCCGGTTTCGCCGCTGTCGAGTCGAACGTGATACCAGTCGCCGTCGGGATTACGTCCAAGCACGCTCATGACCACACCCGCCGGAACCTGAATAATCAGGTTGCCACTGGTTGACGGCGCGGCGCGCAGGTTGACCGCGCCCCCGGTGCGAACGTATCCGGGCTGCGGCAGCGCCAGCGGGCGGTCGAACAGCGCGACCGGGAGATTTTGCAGCGGGCCGGGAATGAACGGCACGGCAGCGGCTGCCGGGCCAGCCGGACGAGTGAAGTCACCGGGATTGTACGGCACGGAAACCTGCTCACCGGTCAGCAGCGGGTTATCCTGCCCGAAAACGGTCAGATTCGACGAGCCGGACAGCGCGACGAAAACGGTCGTGTCACCTTCCGTCCGCGCCAGCACCGTCCCGTTGAGCGCCATTGACGCGCCGTTGATGACCACGCGCGCCGTCATCCCGATCTGGCTCTGGATCAAGTAGCCGTTGAGCGGCGCAGCGCTGCACCGCGACGGCTGCTCGCTGGTCTGAAGCACCAGCGATGTCCACGGTGAAAAGCCCTGCGGCGTCACGTCGCGGATCGAGACATCGCCGATCAGCAGCGCGGTCGTCTGCGCCAGCGTTTGTCCCGGCGCGGCCAGCCGCAGCCAGACAATGCCGATACTGTTGTTCGTCGGATCGAGGAGCGCCGAATGGAGCGCCGTCACCGCCGAGGCTTCGACCTTCGCGCCCGTCGGCTGAAGGGCATTGTTGACCGCGCCTGCCGGCTCGGCCTGAGGGGCCGCGCCGCCGTTGCAGAAGTAACCCGACGGCGCGGCCAGACAGGCATTCCCGGCAGCCGTCCACAATTCCTGAAGCGCAGCAGCACAATCCGACGTCCCCTGCGCCAGGACGATCACGACTCCGAACACCAGCACGATAACCACGGACAGCCCGGCACGCAGCAGTTTCATAAACGGCTCGCTGAAATCTGACATCGACGTAACAAACGAGGATTTTACCAGACTCCGGGCGGCTGGCTAGCGACGTCGAGAAGGCGTAGGGTAAAGACGACTCGCCCCCACCCCGGCCTCTGGTTAGGCTCGCTCGCCTTGCAGGTCGAGATGCCGCTGCGCGGCACGAGCGAGGCCTAACCACTTCGTCTCCCGATGAGAGCGGGGTGAAACGCATGTGACTGAAGGTTGATGTGATTCAGGCGAGGGTTTTTCAGACACCGGCCTGATCCAGTTCCTTTGACTGCCGCGGGTTTGGCGGCTTACTGGCCGGTGACGGTCGCGGTCGCGCGCTCGACGCTGTCGGTCGGGCTAACCTTGATCTGCTGATCCATCAGCTTGCCGTTCTCGTCGATCACCCAGTGCGAGCGAATCGTCCCCATGCTGACCTTGCCATAATTGTTCTTCTCGCCCCACGCGCCGAACTTCTCAAGGACTTCGTGGTTGACGTCGGAGAGCAGATCGTAAGGCAGATTTTCCTGCTTCTTCCAGGCGACCAGCGCCTTCTGCGGGTCGTCGCTCAGGCCGAGGACAACGGCGTTGACATCCTTGAACTGCGGCATGTGGTCGCGGAAGCCGCAGGCCTGCGTGGTACAGCCAGACGTATTGGCGCGCGGATAGGCGAAAATAATGACTTTGTGGCCGCGCAGATCACTGAGCCTGATTTCCTTGCCATCCTGATTCGGCAGCGCGAAATCGGGAACCGGTTTTCCTACTTCAAGCATCATCTATCTCCTGAGTCCATTATGCGCCAACTGAGCGCGGAGAGGGGCGAGCGGCCCTGTCTCCGCTATATGGCTCTGACGCGCCGAACGCCGGAAAACGCACGTCCCTGAATGGCCGCCGGGACTTATTGTACGCTCCTTCACAGGTCACGGGTGAACGGTATACTCTGCGCTGATGAACGAAGAGTGTAGCAACCAAATCGCTATAAGGATGAACGCTTGCTAAGTCCTGCTCGAAAATCGCGCTTCGTGCCGATCCTCGGCTTCCTCGTGGTGCTGGCGGCGCTGCTGCCCGCCTATCTCGCGGTCATGCAGACGATTCCGAATGGCGCGGACAACGGCTACATGGCGGATGTCGGCGAGACGCAGATTGTCCTCAACGTCTGGGGGACGCTGCACGCCACCGGCTACCCGTTGTTCATCATGACTGGCGCGGCGCTGGTGACGCTGTTCAAGGCGCTCGGCGTGACGGCAGCCAGCGCGCCCGCGCTGCTGTCGATGTTCTGGGGCCTGATCGCGCTGGCGCTGATCTACACGCTGGCGCTGCATCTCACAGGGCGGGTGCTGGCCGCAGCGGCCATGACGCTGGTCTACGGGCTGACGCGGACGGTCTGGATTCATCACGACATCGCCGAGGTCTACAGTTTCGGGCTGGCGATTCTGGCGCTGCTGCTGCTGATTGCGCTCTGGCGCGGGCCGATTCGCGGGCGGGTCTACTGGCTGGCGCTGATCGGCGGCTTCGGCGTGGCCGAGCATCGCGCGCTGGCGCTGCTCATTCCGGCGCTGCTGTTCGCCGTCTGGAGCGAACTGACCGCCCGACCGAAGCGCCTGCCCGTCAGGCTGGGGCTGTGCCTGCTGCTCGGCTTCATCGGCTTCCTGCCCTACCTTTACCTGCCGCTGCGGGCGCAGGCAGGCGCGCCGTGGGTCTACGGCGAGCCGGGGACACTCTCCGGCCTGTGGGATCAGTTCACGGGCCGCGAAGCCGCGCGCTTCATCGGCCTGCCCTCGACGCGCGCGGCGTTCAGCGCCAACCTCGCGCTCGTCAATAACGTGCTGATCGCCGACCTGACGCTGCCCGGCCTGCTGCTCGGCGCGCCTGGTCTGGCGGTCGGCGCAGCCCGGCGGCAGACTCGCCGCGCCGCCCTGACGCTGATCCTGAGCGGGCTGGCGGCTTACGGCTTTCACGTCGCCTTCTACAGTGACGTGCTGTTCGCGCTGATTTTGCCGGTCACGCTCACGTTCGCGTTTGGCTGGCTGTTCGCAGTAGATTGGGTGTTCTCCGTTTCGACCTCAGCCCTTCCCTCTCTCTCCGCAAGCAGAGAGAAGGAATCGCGCACGAGTCGGCTGAGGTTACGCAGAAATCGCCCTCTGCTGTCGCTCAGATTGAAACAGGCCACGTTAGTGATCGTGGTGGCGGGAGCGGCAGCGGGATTGATTGCGCGGAATCTGCCGTTTATCGAGGCGCTGACGAGCGACCGTACCGGGCTGGAGACGATTGCGCTGGCGCACGAAGTCCCGTCCGGCGCGACACTGATGATCGCCTGGGCCGCGCCACAGACGCCGAAACAGGATTTGAGCGTCTTCGTCCACCT
>CAZZAO010000086.1:0-25033 GCA_964652205.1 uncultured Anaerolineaceae bacterium
GAAAGACACTGGCCGGAGACAGCCGATAGTTGATCGAGACGACGGCATAACCGCGCGCGCTGAAATAGGTGGCATAGGGCGCAAGCTGCGACTTATCGCCAGACATGAAGCCCCCGCCGTGGAGCAGCAGCAGCGTCGGATAGGGCGGGCGTCCGTTCGCAGGCAGGTCAACGTCAAGCTGGCGGCTGGCGTCACCGCCCGGCACATAGGGGATATTCCCGGTCACGACTCCCTGCGCCTCAATGGCTCCGACCGTCAACAGCGCCAGCAGCAGCGCCCCAATCACACGCAAGCGAAAATTCATCTCACCGCTCCCTCGCAGGCAGGCTATGATCGTCCGCAGCAATTGCTATGGATTCAGTACATGAGCCGTACCGCAGAATAAATTTACACAATTCAGGCCTCATACTGGTATTATGACAGATGACACAGCAGGCGGGCGTTTATTCTCCCCTTCGCTGAATTAGCGATCCTGCTCATTGCTTGATGATAAACTTTCGCCGCTTATCGTCTTCTGCTAAGATTAACACTTAATGATGCCAGAAAATCGGAATGCAGGCATTGACCTATGGCGCGCTTGACGATGCTTCGCGGGCCGACGGCGGGCGCGGTCTACGAGCTGACCGACGACGTCATCACCGTAGGGCGTGGAAGCAAAAATGAGATCGTGATTCGGGATAACGAAGTTAGCCGCGAGCATCTACGTCTGGTGCGCGTCGCGGATGGCTACGAGGTTCACGATCTGGGGTCGAGCAACGGCACGTTCATCAACGGGCAGCGCGTCGTCGGCAACTGGCAGCTTCACACCGGTTCCGTGCTGGAGCTAGGCGACTCGATCACCCTCGAATACGAAAGTGACGCCGCTGCCGCCGCCCGCACCGCCGGGCTGGTCGCGCCGGATACCAGCGCTGCCCCTGCGCCCGCCCAGAAAAACTATGCCCTGCTCATGACCGTCGGCCCGGACGCAGGTCGCACATTCCCGCTCGAAGAAGATGTCATCAAGATTGGCCGCGACCTGTCGAATGATCTGGTCGTCCAGGACCCGGAAGTGAGCCGCGTTCACCTGCGCTTCCGCCGACTGCCCGACAGCTATGAAGTCGAGGACATGGAGTCGACCAACGGCACGACGGTCAACGGCAGCCGGCTGACCGGCCTGATCGTGCTCAAACAGGCGGACGTACTCAAGCTCGGTTCGAGCGTCCAGTTTCAGTTCGTCACGGCGAATGCCGATCCGGCGCTGCTCGGCGGGCGCGATGCTAGCTCGGCCCCGTTCGAGCTGGGTAACTTCACCCGCGAAACCAGCACGTCGCTGCACAAACCGGCCAGCAAGCGCAAGACGACTCACCTCGGCAGCGGCCTCATCCCCGGCGCGCTCGAAGATCACGTCTATCTCGCCTACGCCCGCGAGGACTGGGAATCGCTGATCGCCGAACTGACCGTCGCGCTGCAGGACGCTGGAATCCCGGTCTGGGTTGACCAGTACCTCAAGCCCGGCGGCGACGACTGGCTCGAAGCAATTGAACAGGCGCTGTTCGAGTGCTGGATGATGATCGTGGTCGTGACCGAGGAATCGGTGACACAGCCCAACGTCAAAATGCAGTACCGCTATTTTATGAACCACGAGAAGCCGCTGCTCCCGCTGCTGATGGACGCCGGAATCAGCCTGCCCGTCGAGCTGGCCCGGCAGCGCACTATCGTCCACGAAAGCGGCGACGACCGGCGCTCGACCATTCAGCGCCTGATCTCCGCCATTCAAGAGCTGCGTAAGCCGCCGGAAGAATAATGCCAAAGCTGCCGCTGGATCGCATCCTCGTCGGGGACTGCGTAGACATTCTTGAGCAACTGCCGGAAAAATCCGTCGATGTGGTTTTCGCCGACCCACCCTACAACCTTCAGCTTCAGGGCGACCTCTACCGCCCGAACATGACCAAAGTCGATGCGGTGGTTGACGACTGGGATCGCTTCGATTCGGTCGCTGCCTATGATGCCTTCTGCCGCCGCTGGCTGACCGCCTGCCGCCGCGTCCTCAAGGATACCGGCACGCTCTGGGTGATCGGCAGCTACCATAATATTTACCGTATTGGCACGCTGCTGCTCGACCTCGACTACTGGATTCTCAACGATGTCGTCTGGATCAAGCGCAACCCGCTGCCCAACCTGCGCGGCACGCGCCTGACCAACGCCCACGAAACCCTGCTCTGGGCGCAGAAGTGCCAGGGCGCGAGCTACACCTTCAATTATCAGGCGCTCAAGTCCGGCAACGAAGACCGGCAGCTACGCAGCGTCTGGGAGTGGGAACTATCGGTGTGCAGCGGCGCCGAGCGGCTGATGGTCAACGGCGAAAAAGCGCACACGACCCAGAAGCCCGAAGCGCTGCTCTGGCGCGTGATCGCCAGCAGCACCCGGCCCGGCGACGTCATCCTCGATCCGTTCTTCGGCACGGGGACAACCGGCGCGGTCGCCCGCAAGCTGCGCCGCCACTTCATCGGCATCGAGCGCGACCCGAACTACGTCCGCATCGCCAGAGCGCGCATCCGCGCGGCGCGGCCCGCCGCGACCGATGCTGACGTCTACGCGCCGAGCAACAAGCCGCGCCTGCCGCGTATCCCATTCGTCACGCTGATCGAGTGCGGCCTGCTGGAACCGGGGCAGCAGCTTCGCTTCGGACGCAGCGAGCGCATGGCGACCATCATGGCCGACGGCGCGCTGCTCTATCAGGGCGTGCGCGGCTCAATCCACAAGATCGGCACGCAGCTTCAGGGCGCGCCCTGCAATGGCTGGGAACACTGGCACTACTATAACAGCGCGACCAGCACCTGGGAGCCGATTGACCAGCTTCGCCAGCAGGCCCGCGCCTCGTGACTGCGCCCATTCGGCAGATTAACCGTTTCATTCGTGGAGACATCCGATAAAATATAAGTTTATGTCAATAAATTGTCTGGATTGTCTGAGATGACAGACATTTCACGAGGTCAATCGATGCCGGACGATCACTCACCGCTGCTCTGGCTCCAGAAGCTGGCCCAGTCGCTCAGTCGGGAAGGCGGCGATGCCCGGACGATCCTGCGCGCCGGACTGCGCGCCAGCACCCGCGCCGTCGAGGCAGAACAGGGCTGCATCCTGACGCTGACCGAAAGCGGCACGGTCGAGCACGCCTTTCTGCTCGGCTTCGACCGGGCGGGCGTGGCCGAGCGCGATGTCTGGGATCGGCTCATCAAGCGCGGCCTGATCGGGTTTGCCTATCACAGTCAGCGCACCATCAGTATCCGCGACACCAGCGCCGACGCCCGCTGGCAGCAGGCGCGGCCCACCGGCACGCTGCCGCAGATTGGCTCCGCGCTCGGCGTCCCGCTGATCGGCAAAAAACGCCACGGCGTGCTCGTGCTGATGAAACCGGAACGCGATTATTTCGATCAGGACAAACAGGCGCTGGTCGAGACGATGACCGCGATGCTGGCAGGCGCGCTCGACAGCGCGGCGGCGCTGGCCGAAGCGGCGCGGATGCGGCGGCTGTTCGACGACACACCGACCGCTCTGCTGCTGACTGACCTGCGCGGCACGATCCTCGATGCCAACGGCAAAGCCTGTAGCTTCTTTGGCCGCGCCCGCGAAGCGCTGCTCAACGAGTCGATCATGAGCCTGCTCCAGATCACGCCGAACAGTACCAGCGCCGACAGGCTCGGCAGCGTCGAAGCGGGCAGCGAAGTCTCGTTCTCGACTGAGACGCGCGACGCCAGCGGTAAGACTCAGCCGGTGATGGCGCGAGCGCGGCGGCTGAAGCTCGACGGCGACGACCGCCTGCTCTGGATGCCCGATGGTCTGGTCGTCGATGAACGCGAGCAGCTTCGCCGCGACCTGACCGCCATGACTTACCACGACCTGCGCGGGCCGCTGCACAACATCAATGGCAGTCTGGCGCGGCTCGAAGGCATCATCGGCGACAACGCCGAGCCGGTCACGCGCAGCCTGCTGCATGTCGCGCTCAACAGCACGCGCCAGCTCACGCGGATGGTCAAGAGCCTGCTCGATATTGAGCGGCTGGAAGAAGGCAAGACCGTCCTCGACCGCAAGCCGACGCTGATTACCGAGCTGGTCGCCGAAGCGACCGACGCCACCGAGCAGATCGCCGACGACGCCGATCAGAAAATCGTCGTTCAGGTGGCCGAAAATCTGCCGCTGCTGCGGCTCGACGGCGACATGATCGCCCGCGTCATCACCAACCTGATCGAGAATGCCATCAAGTACACGCCCGCCGGCGGCAAAATCACCGTCAGCGCCCGGCCTCGGAGCGGCGGAGTCGTCATCAGCGTGGCTGACAGCGGCCCCGGCATGACTGCCGACCAGCAGGCGCAGATCTTCGACAAGTATACGCGGCTGAAGGCTCAGGGCGGCCCCGGCGGCCTCGGTCTGGGGCTGGCTTTCTGCCGTCTGGCCGTCGAGGCACACAGCGGGCGGATCTGGGTCGAAAGCGAGCCGGGGAAAGGCGCGATTTTCTCGTTTCTGCTCCCCGGCGCAACCCAGATGCTTCAGGCCGTGTCGTAAACTTTAGCCGCATAAAACCGGCCAACGGTCGTCATCACCGTATTCTGTAGGGATGCGACTTCTCGCGCCCGCCTCAAGGTTTCACGCCCGCAATGCGCTTTGTAGGGGCTACCCGGCCTCCTCTCTCACTGCCGTTGCAGCTAGCCTACACAAATCCCTGATGCTTTTGAGGGCAATCCGTGCAATGATTAACCCGACACGAAGTGGAAAGGCAAGCTGCAATGGAAACAATCAAGCTTTACGGATACGTCGACGCGGACGGTATCCTCAAGCTGCAACTGCCCGTCGAACTGGCCGATCAGGAACTTGAAATATACATAGTTGCGCCAAAGAAACGTGCCTGGCCTTCTGGCTACTTCGAGCGAACCGCCGGAAGTCTGGCTGATGACCCAATTGAGCGCCCGCCTCAGGGCAACTACGAGGAACGTGAAAAGCTCAAATGAAATATTTGCTCGATACCAATACCTGCATTCGGTATCTCAATCGACGCTCAGAGAATATCATCCGTAAAATGGAAGCCACGTCACCGGACGAACTTGTCGTTTGTTCGGTGACACGTGCAGAACTTATCTTCGGCGCGATAAAAAGCGACTATCCCGCCCAAAACCGCGCAAAACAAAATGATTTTCTAGAACCGTTAACAACGTTGTCTTTTGACGATCAAGCTGCCGAAAAATATGGCATTATACGAGCACTACTGGAACGGGCGGGAACGCCCATTGGCCCCAACGATCTTTTGATCGCTGCCATTGCTTTGGATCACAACCTTATTCTCGTGACGCACAATTCCGGCGAATTCAGACGAGTCCCCGATTTATTGATCGAGGATTGGGAACTCTGAAATTCTTGTTTTCTCATTATCCGCGCTGAACAAAGCCATTTGTACTTCACGCGTCCTCGCCTTATTCAACTCGGCCTGCGATCTGAGTCCGCCCGTCTCGTCGATGTGCTGCACCACAATACCCGGTTCATCGAGCGTCCGGCTCATCAGCTTGCTGCGATGGCACTGCTCCGGCTTTAATTCGCTGCACATCAACACAAGCGCAGCGGGCTGTTCATGCGCCTTTTGCAACCGGGCAATTCCGGCCTCGTAAAATGGTCTGGTCTTCAGCGTCACATAATCGACATTGCCGCGTTCATCATAACAATCGGCATCATCGGGGCGACCGCCGAGGCTGTCACCCATGTAAATATAACGGATTCTGTTTTTCAGCAGAATCTCAGTGCGGCGCTTCTGGGAGAAGTCGGGGAAGATTTCGAGTACGGCTGCGAGCGAATGTCAATCAGATAGCCGATCTGGTAACGCCGGAGCAATTCAACAAACACTTCAGCGTTGCGATTTCCGTAGCCAATCGTGTAAATTGCGCCCATATCGCGTCCTGACATGCTGCGTGGGTTGTTCTTTCACGATTGTATCATTCTCAATCAGGAATCAAATGCATTTGTGCCAGACAACGTTCTGAGGCTGCAACTGCGACTAATCTGGCTGATAACCCAATTGAGCGCCCGTCTCAAGGCGACTACGAAAACTGCAAAACCTTCATGCGCGGTTGAGTAAGTCCAGAAACGACAGCAGCAGCTCGCGCTTTTGTGGATCGCCGATGACCGCGCGAACCCTGTCGATTGCCTGTCGCTGTTCGGGATCAGAAGGAATCCCACGAATCATTCCCTCAATATCGAGACCCTGATCGAGATCGGGCCAGTCAACGCTGAAGGTGCTCAACTCGTACTGCGCGCGCTGCTCTGCCGCCGCCTGCACAAGCCAGGGATGCTAGCTTACGGATTGCGAACGACTTGCCCGCTGGCGAGCGTCACAGCAATCGCATTTTCGCTGAACGCAACCTCGATGGGGCGTTGCAGATAATCCTGCTTCGATTTCAGCATCCGTTATTCCTTAGGATAGATGCGCTTCCATTCAACGAGAATCGATTTCTGGTATTCGCTGACGATCCTCAGGATACGACGAAGCTCGGCATTCGTAAGCCATCATGGTCGATGATTGCTACAGGCCGCAAAGCTATCCGCGCTTCGTGCTCGGCTTTCTTCACATGCACGTGCGCGGGAGCGTGATCGTTGAAATAGAGGACCATCCGAAAACCATCGACCGTGAGCAGTGTCGGTGACACAATCGGCCTGACTAAACCGTGTCGTCGTTCTTCCGCTTGCCCCAGTCACCGAGGCTGCGCCCGCCCCAGCGGCCATTGCGCCCGAACAGGAACCACAGGCCGAGGGCGATCAGCACCAGCGGGCCGATAACTTTGGCCGACAGAATCGCGCCGACCAGACTGAGGACTGCAAAGATCGCGCCGATGCCGAGTACGACCAGCGCGGGCATGTCAGACGACCACGCGCGCCCCTGCGCTGCGGTTCGCGCCAGCATCGCTATGCCAATGACGAACATGATCCCCGGCCACCAGTATCCTGTGATGAACAGGATTGCCAGCCCGATCAGAAACACGCCGCCCATCACGCGCTCGTCCTGTTTGTTATTCATGCTGCTGCTCCCGTGTTTGCCACGTCTATTTTCGTCCCCACTGATAACTGCTAATACGCAGCTTAAGCCCGGAAGTTGCACTCGACAGAGTTTCTTAAGGTTTCTTACCAGACCCCGCTGATGTGCGGGCATCAGTTCGTGTATGCATGGCGTTTATAGCCGAGCGTTAAGATGTAACAGGCTTGTAAACTCGCCTGAGGCGCAGGCGCAGGTTTTTTATGTCATAATGGCGCTCATAGTAGTTGAAAGATCGCGGAACTCACGGCTTTATGTCCACGGCAGCAGGCTTCGACCCCACCCGGCAGATCGCAGAAGCGCTCGGCAGCGCCAGCGCCCCGACAATGGCCGCGCGCGCGCTGGCATCGTGGCTCGATTATAAAGGCAGTCCCAGCATTGTCATCCTCGGCGCTGCCGACAGCCAGATGCTCGAATACGTCATCAGCCCCGATTACCAGCCTGACCCGGCCCTGATCGAATGGGTCGAGCAGGATAACGGCTGGCGCGGCTGGAAGAATCCCCGCCGCATCGAGCTTTCCGGCCCGCTGACCATCATCCCGCTGCGCTTCGACGACCGCTGCCTCGGCCTGATCGCCCTCTGCGGCGAGGCGACCAGTGAAACCCTGCTGCTGGCAAACCTGCTGGCCGCGCGCCTCAATCATCTGGGACGCTACGGCGAATGGCGCGCGCAGCTCGAAGGCATCACCGAAATCAGCCAGGCGCTCAATCGCATCAACATCGACGATCCGTGGGCGCGCGTCCGTGAACAGATGGCGCTGATGTTTGACGCCAGCTCGTTCTTCGTCGCCCTTTATGACCGCGAGCGCGGGCGGCTGGTGTTCCCGGTTTCGTGCGAAGACGGCCTGCAAATCGACTATCCGCCGATGCCGCTGGCCGGGTTGAGCTGGGCGGTGATCGAATATGGAACTGAGCTGCATTTCAGCAATCTTGAGCTGGAAACTGACCGGCTGGAAGCGCTCCGCATCGAGCCGTGGGATGATGAGCCGGGCGCAGGCGCGCGCTCGTGGATGGGAGTCCCGCTGCGCAGCCGCAATCACGACATGCTCGGCTTAGTCAGCATCCAGAATCTTGAGCCTGAGCGCTTCACCGAGCTTGACCTGTCGCTGCTGCTGACTATCGCCGTGCAGATCGGCCTCGCGCTCGAAAATACCCGCCTGCTCGAAGCCGAGCGCGAGCGCCGCGCCGTCGCCTCGATGCTGATGGACGTCGGTCAGGTCGTCAGTTCGACGCTCCATTATCAGGACGTGCTGGAGTTGATCCTTGAACAACTCGCCCGCGTGATCGAATACGACAGCGCCGCGATTTTGCTGCCGCAGCCAGGAACCGGCGGGACGCGCTTCGTCGTCACCGCCGTTCAGGGGTCGGACGCCGACCTGCGCGGCAGTCTGATCGCCTTCGACGACGACGCGCCAGCCATGCGCGTCTTCCAGTCGCGCCAGCCGATGCTGGTCGAGGACACACGCGCCCTGATCGGATGGGAAGGCGGGCGCGATTCGGCGCTGTGGGCGCGGGCGCGCTCGTGGGTCTGCGCGCCAATGGTCGCCCGCGAGCAGGTGATCGGCATCCTCGCGGTCGAAAAGCTGCTGCCGCGCTTCTATGAGGAGCGTGACGCCAGCACGCTGTTCGCGCTGGCGCGCCAGGCCGCGATTGCCGTCGAAAATGCTCGACTGCACGCGCAGGTCCAAACCAGCGTCGCCGCCCTCGAAGACCGCGCCCACCGCCTGACGTCGATGCATCACATCGCCTCGATCATCGCCTCGACGCTCGATCAGGACGTCATTCTGACCAGCGCGGCTCACCTGCTGACCGACCTGTTTGCCGTCGAGCAGTCGATCATCGCCCGACTGGACGAAACCAGTCAGGAACCGATCCTGATCTTCAATCATCCTGAAGGCGCCCTCGACACGCACCTGCCCGTTGAAGGCCATCGAACACTGCAACGGCTGATCGTGAATCATGCGCCCGTCGTGATCGAGGATGTCGAACGCGACGACCTCGACGACGCCCTGCTCGGCCTGTTCCGGCGGCTCGACATCCGCTCGGCGCTGCTCGTCCCGCTGATCGCCCGTGACCGCGTCATCGGCCTGATTGGCGTGGCGACGACCGACCGCCGCCGCACCTTCTCCGACGAGGAGCGCGAAGCCTTCATGACAGTGGCCGGACAGGTCGCGCTGGCTGTCAGCAACGCCGACCTCTATGAACAGGCGCTGACCGCCAACCGGCTCAAGAGCGAGTTTCTGGCGAATATCAGCCACGAGCTGCGGACGCCGCTCAACGCCATCATCGGCTACAGCGATATGCTGCTCGAAGCGACTTATGGCGCGCTCAACCCGCGCCAGCTCGACCGCGTCGAGCGTGTCAACGCCAGCGGCAGGCATCTGCTGGAGCTGATTAACGACGTGCTCGATCTGTCGAAGATCGAAACCGGGCAGCTCAAGCTCACGGCCTCGCCCATCATCCTGTCCAGCCTCATCAGCGACATCATCGAACGCAGCGCGCCGGAAGCGCGCGCGCTCAAGCTCGCTATCGACGTCTCGAACAACGAGCCGACTATCTCCGGCGAGCCGGATCGTGTCCGTCAGGTGCTCTACAACCTGCTCGACAACGCCGTTAAATTCACGCCGAGCGGCAGTATCCGCCTGTCTATCCAGCCGATGACGGTGCGCCGTGGCCTCGCCTTCGGCGCGCCGCAGCCGCCCGCGCGCATGAACATCCCTGATGGCGAGTGGCTGGCCGTCTCGGTGGCCGATACCGGGATCGGCATCAAGTCAGAAGATCAGGAGCTGATTTTCGACGCCTTCCGGCAGGTCGATGGCTCGCCCGCCCGCGAGTACGGCGGCACGGGCCTCGGCCTCGCCATCGCCCGGCGGCTGATGATCCTGCACCACGGCTATCTGTGGGTCGAAAGCGAGTTCGGCCACGGTTCGACCTTTACCGCGCTGTTCCCGGTCATCCCGAAGTCCGAAAGCGACGAGCTGGCCGAAATCACGCCCGGCCAGCGGAAAACGTCGTAGGACTCACCGCACCGGTCAGCTAGACTCGAAACCACATCTCGGCTATAACTTCTCCTGCTCCCCTGAATCGAGCGAGAAGCAGTGTAGAGGTTCCGAATGTCACAATTAACCGAATCCATCCTCGAACGTGAAGGCTGCCCGCTTCATTCGTGGGTCGGCGGGCCGAAAGACAGGCCGCTGGTCGTCCTGACGCATGGAGCCTGCGTCGATCATCACTCGTTCGACCTTCAAATTCCGGCGCTGATCGACTCGTATCGACTGCTGCTCTGGGATGTGCGCGGCCACGGCCTCTCGCAGCCGATGGGCGCGCCGTTCAGCATCCCGCGCAGCGTTGACGACCTGCTGGCGCTGGTCGATACGCTCGGCGATGAGCAGGCCGTCTACGTCGGCCATTCCAACGGCAGCTACATCGCGCAGGAACTTGCCTTTCGCCATCCTGAGCGCGTGCGGGCGCTGGTCGTCGCCGATGGAACCTGTATCACCTGGCCGCACAGCGCATGGGAGCAGTTCATCATCCGCGCCGCGCCCGCGCTCGGCGGCCTGTTCCCGTATGAGACGTTGAAAAAAGCGGGACTGAGCGCCAATGCGATTCGCCCCGACGTCCGTGACTACATCTATCGCGCCTTCTCACAGATTCCCAAACGCCAGTTCATCGAAATCCTGACGGCGGTCGCCCGTGGCCTGCACGCCGAACCGGATTACCGCATCGCGCAGCCGCTGCTGCTGACGCATGGCGACGCCGACCGCCTCGGCGACATTGCCCGGATCGCGCCGAAATGGGCCGCCCGCGCCCCGAACTGCACCTATGCCGTCATCCCTAATGCCAGTCACTTTTCGATGATGGACAACCCCGACGCCTTCAACCGGCTGCTGCTCGACTTTCTGGCTCGCCACGCGGCGTAAGCCCGCTCTATTTTGAGCCTGAAATCCTGTGATTCGATTCAGATCGCGTCATTCTGGCGTATCCTGAGAGGGAAACGGCTCATCCACGGACGCCTTCTCCCTTCGCTTTGAGGGAGAGGATAGCGAAAGGCCAACGCTCATGGATCGAACCTTATCGGGACTTCATCACGTTTCAGCTATCGCCAGCGACCCGCAGCGCGCGCTCGAATTCTACACCGGCGTCCTCGGCCTACGGCTGGTCAAGCTGACGGTCAACTACGACGACCCGACGGCCTATCATTTCTATTTCGGCGACGGCAGCGGCACGCCGGGGACAATTCTGACGCTGTTCCCGATTCCGCTGGCGCGGGCGGGAATGCGCGGCAGCGGGCAGGCGACCGTCACCGGCCTCTCGATTCCGGCCAACGCGCTCCCGTACTGGATCGAGCGCCTGGGCGCGCGCGGCGTGACCGCGACCGGGCCGACGCGCCGCCTGGCCGAGGAAGCGATCCGTCTGGTTGATCCTGACGGGCTGCAACTGGAGCTGGTCGCGCACGATAGCCCTGCGCCCGGCCAGCCGTGGAGCGGCTCCGACGTGCCGACCGAGTCGGCCATTCGCGGCCTCTATCACGTTCATCTGCTCGAAGACAGCGCTGGCGCGACCGTCGATCTGCTGACGCAGATGGGGCTGCATCCGGTCGAAACGGGCGGCGACACGACGCGCTTTGTCTTCGGCGACGGCGGCGCGGGGAAAATTATCGACGTTCAAACGGTGCAGGACAGCCTGCCCGGTCGTGTCGCCGCCGGAACGGTTCATCACGTCGCCTTCCGCACGCCCGACGACGAGGCGCAAACAGGCTGGCGCGCGCTGCTCGACGCGCAGGGCTACGGCGTCTCGCCGGTCATGGATCGGCAGTATTTCCACTCGATCTACTACCGCGAGCCGGGCGGCGTCCTGTTCGAGATCGCCACCGACTCGCCCGGCTTCACCACCGACGAGACGACCGAGACGCTCGGCTCCGGCCTGAAACTCCCGCAGTGGCTCGAACCGACCCGCGCCGCCATCGAGCGCCGCCTGCCGCGCCTCAATCTGCCCGGCGGCCCGGTAGGCAAACCCGGCGCGGACGGGTAAAATCAAGCGAAAACAAGTGTTGAGCAGCGAGTGCTGAGTGCTGAGTAAAAGAACTTTGCTCGCATTTCCGGGTTTTGTTTTTGACTCAGCGCTCGTAGCTCAGCACTCGTTACTTCTTTACTCTGCGAGGTTTCCTATGCCTTACCCTGACGACGCCCCACGCGGGCTGTATTTTGAAGACATCGAAATCGGCCAGCGGATGGTCACGCGCGGGCGGACGACCACCGAAGCCGACCTCGTCCAGTTCGCCGGGCTGACCGGCGACTACAACCCGATGCATACCGACGCCGAGTTCATGAAGCAGTCGGCTTTCGGTCAGCGCATCGCTCACGGCATGTTGACCCTGAGCTACGCCGTCGGTCAGGCCTATCAGCTTGGCTTCATGGAGCGCACCGTCGTCGCCTTTCGCGGCCTCGAGATGAAGTTCAGCCTGCCGGTCTTCATCGGCGACACGCTCCACGTCGAGCTGGTCGTGCGCGAGAAGAAGGAAGCGCGGCGGATGGGCGGCGGCCTCGTCACTATCGACGTCAAAATCATCAATCAGGACGGCAAGGCGGTGCAGTCCGGCGAATGGGTCGTGATTCTGGCGCTCCGACCGGAAGCCAGCAGCCAGGAACGCTGATGGCCGCAGAAACCGGCGCGACGTCGATTCTCGTCCGGGTGGTCTGTCTCAACCCGCCGACCGCGCCGGTCGATGGACAGCCGGTCGAATTTGGCTTGCAGGACAAAAACAATAACCTGTCTGAAGCTATCGTCCGCGACGATGGCGCGCTGATGTTCTCCTGCACGCTTCAGGCCAGACGCGGCGAAGGCATAAATCCGCCCAACTTTCTGGGGCCATTCGCGCAGGGGACGCCGACTGCCCGCTTTCTCTACCTCAGCCTGCGGCTTGAGCGCGGCGCGCCGAGCGACTGGCTGCGCCGTATCAAGGTTCCATTGAGCGGCATCCGATGGGCGCAGGTCGAGGCCGCGACCGCGCCGGGTTCCCTGCTCGAAGCGACCATCGACGGACGTCAGGCCGCGACCGTCCCGATTCTCGGCGGCTGGCAGGTCGTCCCCGCCGACACCTGATTTTTTTCTGGAATAGTTTTTCTAAGGATACTCATGAGCAGCCTCTGGAATACGGATGAAGACCTGTTCGCGCTGGCAAAGACGGAGCTGTTCACCGCCGTCGTCGGCGACGTGATGGACAAAATGGGCCTGCGGACGCAGTTCCTGCCGCCGCAGATTCGCCCGCTGCGCGACGAGATGGTGCTGATTGGCCGCGCCATGCCGGTACTCGAAGCCGACTTTTTCGCCGAGCGCGTCACCGGCAGCGCCGCCGCGATCAGCAGCCAGTCGTTCGGCCTGATGCTCGACGCGCTCGACGACCTCAAACCTAACGAGGTCTACCTGAGCAGCGGCGCGTCACCGCGCTACGCTCTGTGGGGCGAGTTGATGACCACCCGCGCGATGAAGCTCGGCGCGGCGGGCGCGGTGCTCGACGGCTACGCCCGCGATACCCACGGCGTCCTCAGGCTCGGCTTCCCGACCTTTGCCTTCGGCAGCTACGCGCAGGATCAGGGGCCGCGCGGCAAGGTGATCGACTACCGCGTGCCGCTCGAAATCGGCGGCGTTCACGTCGTGCCGGGAGACATCCTGTTCGGCGACGTTGATGGCGTCTGCGTCATCCCGCGTGAAGCCGAGGAAGAAGCCTTCCGGCTGGCGCTGGAGAAGGCGCGCGGCGAAAAGGTCGTGCAGAAAGCCATCGAGAACGGCATGAGCGCGTCCGAAGCCTTCCGCACTTACGGCATCCTTTAGCCGAGACACGCTGACTCTGCGTCATGCGCGTGAAAACGACGACGCACGGCTGATCCCGGCTATCGATGGCGGATGGGGCGGCAGGCTGCCGCGCCGATCCCTCACTCATTTTCAGGACACCGATCTGCTGCTGACAGGCAGCAGCGTTCACTGACTCGACGCTGGAAGGCTGGTGTACAGCACGAAACGCTTATCGGGCGGAATTTCCTCATGCGTCGTCGTGTCCGGCCCCGACAGCGTGAACGCCTCGCGCAGCGCCTCGACAGTCATTGTATCTCCCGGCGCGACGAAGAAGGCATAACGCTCACGACGCGGCAGCGCCGCCAGCCAGCCCGCCGTCACCTCGGAAGGCGACATCATCAGCGGCAAGTTATCCGGCGGCGGCATCAGCGGGGGGTTGGTCAGGTAGCTCCAGAGGGCAATCGGAATGTTCCGGTCGGGAGCCGGGTCGCTAATCAGGACGATCTGTACCGGCTGCGGCAGCGCCACTGCCCGAAAAACCGCGTCGGTCGCGTCCGGGTTGGGCTGTTCCTCGCGCACCTGAGCGTTATAGAGCGGCAGATGCGTGTTGAAATAGTAATTGATGCGTACCACGCCGATCACGGCGAGAACAGCCGCCAGCAGCGCCTGACCGAGCAGCAGCGCTACCGTCGAGCGCAGGCCGGTGGCAACCAGCAGCGCCAGCCCCGGAAAGACAGCGACGTAACGCGGATACTGCGTGTTGGCGGACAGCAGGCCGTTCCCGGCAACAATCGCCAGCACCCACAGGGCCATCAGGCTGGCCGGTGTGCGCGCCCGCCAGAGGGCAAAGGCGATCCCCAGCAGCCAGAGGGGCAGCGCCAGCGTTTGAATCAGCGGCTGGTCGCCGCCGTAATAGGTCGCCAGCTCTGGCTGGTGAACGATCATCTCCAGCGGCAGCACCAGATGCTGGATCAGCTCATCGCGCTCCGGCGGGCTGATGCCGTCCGCAAGCAGGTTACGCCAGTAATCGCTGCTCAGGCCGACATCATTGAGTCGGCTGGTCAGCGGCGCGCGCTCGGCGGCCATGACGGCGTAGATCGGCGCGGCGACGATCAGCGCCCCGGCCAGCGCGATCCCGATCCCGCGCCACTGCGCCCGCAGGTGTCCCCGGCTGAAGACGATCATCACGGCCAGCCAGATCAACAGCAGCGGCGGGAACAGCAGCCGCGATGCCTCATAAAAATACTGCGTCAGGCCGAGCATCATGCCAGACAGCGCCCAGTCGAGCCGCCGGTTGTCGCGCAGGCCGCGCGCCGCGAACGCCAGTGCCAGCGTCCCAAACAGCGTTCCGGCATAAGCCGACGCGACCCGGCTGAAGTGAATCGCTGGCGGAAACGTCGCCAGCAGCAGCGCGGCAGCCAGCGCGGTCGTCCGGTCGAACAACGCCTTTGCCAGCAGGTAAAGTGACAGCACGGTGAGCGTGCCGACCAGCGCGTTGGTGAAGCGCAGCGCGAACAACGTCCGCCCGAACAGGTCAACCGCGACGGTTTCCCAGTAGGAATAGACCATCGTCGAGGGCAGGTAAACCGAGGCCGCCTTGAGCAGGCCGTCCGTCGGGTGCGACCACAAAAACTGCATCCCGCTCAAGTCCTGCGACTCGTCGATCAGCGTGTGAACGCTGCTGTCGAGCCAGACCAGCCGGACGGCCAGCGCCAGCGCCAGAATGCCGATCAGCGGCAGCGCCCGCTGCCAGCCGCGCAGCGTCACCGGCGGGAAAGCGCCGCCAAGACCGCGCGCCAGCAGGATGAGCGCCAGACACAACAGCGCGAACTGAGCCAGCGGCCCGGCGCTGTAGAGCGCCTCGATGCCGAGGGCCTTCGCGCTCATTTCTGTGACCAGCGCCAGCGCGATCAGGCCGGAAAACAGCCAGCGCCAGCCGACTCGCGCGCCGTCGAGCGCTCGACGGGTCGGTGTGACGACGGCCAACGCCGGGCGCGGGCGAGCCAGCCACAACGCAGCGCCGAAGGCCAGCGCGCCGAGCGCCGCCCAGCCAGCGCCGCGGTTGAGCAGTTCATCGGGCGACTGAGCGCGAAGCAAAAAGGCGGCCCGCGCCATCGCCACGCAGGCCAGCAGCGCCACCAGAACGGCCAGCCGCTGTCGTTGAGGGGCGATAGAGTGAAAGAGCGATGGAAGCGGAATCGGGGAATGCGGGTTGGGAGACGGAGCCAGACGAATGTGATCCATAGTCCCTGTCAGCGTGAGGAGACATTCCTGCGTCAGCAGGCCGCGAAGTGAGTAGCGAATCAGGCGTTGTGTTCGTTGATTGAACGGCTGCGGGCGTTCCGCCAGTGGCTAAAAGCTCGCTGGCGGCAAAGACCGTACTCTGCTGAATTTAGTATAACGCCGAGCAGACCTGATGGTAACTCTCCCTATTTTGTCACAGGCCATCACCCTCGTCCATTAAGAATCGCGTGCGCCAACGGCTGTCACGCTCAGATTTGACCGATCCGAGCGCGCCCGGCCATTTACGGGCCGTGATCCCGGCGCGCATAGTAGAGCAGGAACATCCGATCTGGCGGCACAGCGGCATCAGGCGAAATTTCCGGTCGCCCCAACTGGAAAAATGCCCCGATCCGCTCGACGACGGCGGGATAGCCCGGCTGGATGAAGAAGGCGTAATTGTGATCGCGCGGCAGCGAGGCCAGATAGCTGTCGGTTACTTCGGTGATGTTCTTCGACACCAGCGGCGCATTGACCGAGGGCGTCGTCAGGAAGCCGAGCAGCGTCCGCGGTACATTGGGATCGGTGGTCGGATCGCTGATGAGGATGATCTGCGTATCGGCGGGCAGCGCCAGCGAGCGCAGCACCGCGTCGCTGCCGTCCGGGTAAAGCTTGGCCTCGCGGAACTGGATGTTATAGAGCGGGAGATGGACGTAGAAATAGTAGCTGACCTGCGCCACGCCGATCACGGTCAGCAGCAGCATCAGCAGGCTCAGGCGCGCGGCGGCGGGCAGGAATGACGTCAGCAGGCCGAGCGCCGACCGAGCGCCGAGCGCGATCAGCAGCGCTAGCGCCGGGAAAACGACGACGAAACGCGGGAATTGGCCGTTATCGCGCAGCATAATATTGCCGACCGCCGTCGCCACCACCCACAGCAGCACGATCACCGCCGGGGCGCGCCAGCGCCAGAGGGCGCAGGCCACGCCGAGCAGCGCCAGCGGCACGAACGGCGTCAGGATCATGGCCGTCCTGCCGCCATAATAGACGGCCTGATCCGGCAGATGGACGAAAACCTGAAACGGAACCGTCAGCCGCAGAATCAGCTCGCCCTGCTCTTTGCCGGTCAGGTGGCCGCTCACCAGCCGCAGCCAGTACGCGAGTCCGATTCCGGCGTCGTTCATGCGGTTGGTCAGCGCGCCGTGTTGAACCGCGATGACGAGGTAGACCGGCGCAGCTACGACCAGCGCCGTCAGCAGCGCAACGCCGATACCGCGCCACTGCGCTCGCAGGTGTCCGCGTCCGGTCAGCAGCAGCAGCGCCAGCCAGACCAGCAGCAGCGGCGGAAACAGCAGCCGCCCGCCCTCATAGAAATACTGCGTCAGGCCGAGTGCCGCCCCGCACAGCGCCCAATCGAGCCGCCGATTGTCGCGCAGGCCGCGCGCCGCGAACGCCAGCGCCAGCGTCCCGAACAGCGTGTCGCCAACATGGGCCATCGCAATCCGGCTGAAGTGCAGATGTGGCGGAAACGTCGCCAGCACCAGCGCGGCAGCCAGCGCGGTCGTCCGGTCGAACAGGGCGCGCGCCAGCAGATAGAGCGCCCAGATATTGAGCGTGCCGATGAGCGCGCTCGCCAGCCGCAGACCGAAAAAATTGCGCCCGAACAGCGTCACCGCGCTCGCTTCCCAGTAGGAATAGACCAGCGTCGTCGGCAGGTAAGTCGATCCCGCCGTCAGCAGGCCGTCCTGCGGATGCCACCACAGATGCTGGATGCCGTTGATCCAGTGAACTTCATCGACCAGCGTGCGGATCGTGTCGCCCAGCCCGATCAGCCGCAGCACCAGCGCCAGCAGCAGGATGGCGAGCAGCGGCAGCACCGTCCTCGGATCGAGACGTATCCGCCGGAATGGCCCGCTCAGGCCGCGCGTGACCGCGATCACGCCGACCGCCAGCAGCGCAAACTGCGCCGTCGGCGAGATGGCGTCCGGCTTGAGGCCGAACAGATGCGCGCTGATTGCGCTGTCCAGCGCCAGCGCGACGATGCCCTGCGCCAGCCAGAACCAGCGCCAGCGTGAGCCGGGCGCGTCGAGCGGCGCAGCGGTTGGAACGGCAGACAGCGGCAGCGGTCGGCGGCTGATCGCCAGCGCGGCGATGAATGTGACGATGCCGAGCGCCATCCAGCCGAGGCCGTCGTCGAGCAGGGCATTGGGCGCGTCCGGCCTGAAATTGAGCGCGGCCACGATCATCAGCGCGCAGCCGACGACCGCGAAGATCAACGCCGCGCCATCCCGCCGCGCCGCTCGATTGGAAACCGTCATCGGCTGTTTCTCCGCCGCATGAGCGCTCGCGGCTCGCCGGACAAAACGCGCCCATTATAACAGGCCCTGTTTAGCGCGTCTGGCCGCCAGGCAGCGGGTCATCGTCGGCCAGATAACGCTGCCGCCTGCGAACAGGCCGCGCTTTGAGTCGGCTACAGGGCGTTCGGTGGCGACCGGTCGGGCGGCGGGCCGAGGCGCGAGCGGGCAAAACGGAGCGCGTAAATACAGGTCGAGAGCCAGATCCACCCGGCGGCGAACCCGCCGATTACGTCGGTCAGGTAGTGCGCGCCGAGGTACAACCGGGTGAAGCCGATCAACAGCAGCAGCAGCACAACCCCGGCCCCGATGAGGACGCGCCAGTGCCGCGCGCGCAGCGCGCTCAGCACGAAATAGGCCAGCAGGCCGTAGGCGATAATCGACATCATCGCGTGGCCGCTCGGAAAGCTGAACTGCTGTTCGACCACCAGCGGCACGTCGAAGACCGGACGCGGTCGGGCGAAGATCGCCTTGAGCAGCAGGTTGAGCAGCTCGCCGCCGCCAAGCGCGATCCCCCAGATCAGCAGGTTGAGCCATGCCCGCCGCGCGATGAAAAAAATCGCCACAATCACGCCGACGACGATGACGCCCTGCAACCCCAGCATGGTCACAACCAGCAAGAGCTGCGTCAGCGCCGGGCGGGCATCGGCGTGCAGCGCCAGCGCCAGCGCCAGCGCCTGATCGAGTTGAAACGACTCCTTCTCGATCAGGTCTTCGGCAATCGCGCCGAAAGCAATCAGAGCGATCAGGCTGACGACCAGACCGAAGGTGAGATGGGCGATCAGAAACTGAACCGGTGTCAACACTCGGCGGAAGTGGCGAAGCAAGCCCTGCATGAGTTCCGTCCGGCGCGGCGTGAGAGCGAGCGTTGACGAAATTATACCGGGGTCACGTCGGCTGGCCGCTGAACACTGAGCCAGCGCTCATCCACGCGATTGCCCTGCTTAAATCGACTCTTGCAATGCCCCGCCGAAATCCGCTATACTAGAGTCCATTCGGGCGGTTAGCTCAACTGGCAGAGCATCTCGTTGACGTCGAGAAGGTTAGAGGTTCGAGTCCTCTACCGCCCACAAATAAAAACACCGGCAGTGTCCGGTGTTTTTGTTTCGCTCAAACAAAAGCCCTGCGCGAAACCTCGCGCAGGGCGGCTGTGATCGACTGACCGACGGGGCCGACCGTTAGACGGTCGGCAGCTCGTCGGTGCTTTCGCCTTCGTCCCACCACGGGCCGAGGTCGTAGCGCTTCGGCTTCTCGCGGTGGCCGCGCCAGCCGAACGGGCCGCGCGGCGGCTGTTCGTCGCGCTTGCCCTTCTCGCCCTGCCCGAACGGCCACTGTTCGCGCCACGCCTGCATCTGCTGGACGAGGGCCTCGCGCTCCTCAGGACTGACGTTCCAGCCCTGATGGCGCAGGTCACGCATCTGCTGTTTCCACGCCCGCGCCTGCTGACGCCACGCGCGCGCCTGCGCCTTCCACGCTTCGCGCTGCTCCCGGTCGCCGAGCGGGCCGAAGCTGCGGAACTGCTCCGGGCCGGGGCCACCAAACGGGCCACGGAATGGCTCATGGTCAGGGCCAAAGGGGCCGGGGCCGCCGAACGGGCCGTGGTGATGGCCGAAGGGGCCATGTTCACCGAACGGGCCGTGGTGATGACCGAAGGGGCCATGTTCACCGAACGGGCCGCGCCCACGCCCGCCGAAGCGGCTCAGAAACGCGCCCCCGCGGTCGATCCACTGGCGCAGAAATTCCTTGTTGCCCTTGAGTTCGATGGTGAATCCGTCCTCAGTCTCGATAATCTTGATATCGTGCAGGATTTTGTCGTTCTCGTTCATATGCTCCCTGTCTCCTCGTCTGTTTTCTTATCCTGATCGTTCAGGTCGCTGGTGATCGCCTGTAGCATGTCGATAGCTTCTTCCAGTTTGGGCCGCACCATCGCCGTCACGCGCTTCATCTCGCGTTCGCCTTTCGGCGTCAGCGTGTAGATGCGCACCGTGCGCTTGCGCGGGTCGTCCCACTGGCCTTCGATCAGTCCCCGATTCTCCAGTTCGGTCATGAGCGGGTAAATCGCGCCGGGGTTGGCGACCCACTGCCCCGACGTTTTCTCGCTAATCAGCGACATCAGCTCATTGCCGTAACGCGGCTTCTGCGCCAGCAGCCGCAGGACGATCAGCGGCAGCAGGCCGCCCCCCTGACTGAACAGGTTGGCGACGAACGGGTTAAACGAGACGTCGCCCTGATGCCACGGGTGAAAGCGCCGCCCGCCGAACGCCCAGTGCTGCTCCGGCCAGTCGCCGGTAAAACGGCGGAAGAACTCGCGCCAGGCGCTGAGCTGCTCCGCCGAGGGCGGCTTTCCCGGCCCCCACGGCGGCTGAGGCGGCTGTGGAGCCTGCGGCGGCCTGGGCGCGCTGGCCTGCATCTTCTGCCACTCTTCCTGCCAGTCCCACCAGAAGTTGTGATCGTGTCGTTCGGGTCGTTTCATAACGCTCCTGCTTGCGCTCAACTATATTGAATTCAATATAGTTGAAGCCATTATCAGGAAAAACGCCCTGCCTGTCAAGCGCTCGACAGAATTCCTATACGTTTCTGATGTTCAAAAAGGGTGCAGACGGCGGGAATTACACGCCGACGGTCATGCTGCGGCGCTCGATCAGCAGCGTGTCGCGCCAGACGCCGTTCATTCGGGCGATGCGTTCGCGCCGCCCGACTTCGCGGAAGCCGCAGCGCAGGTGCAGGGCGAAGCTGGCGGCGTTTTCGGGGAAAATGCTCGATTGCAGCATCCAGATTCCAGCGGCTTCTGAGGCGTCGATCAGGGCGCGCAGCAGCGCCGTCCCTGCGCCGCTTCCACGCGCCGCCGCGGCGATATAGATGCTGTGTTCCGCCACGCCTGCGTAAGCCGGACGGCTCGATATCGGCGAGAGCGCTGCGAAGCCGATCACCTCACCCGCCGCGCTGGCGATCACCAGACGGCAGTCGGGACGGCGGGCGCGATCCCACGCTTCCCAGTCCGGCGTTTGTGTCTCGAAAGTCGCGTTCCCGGTGGCGATCCCTTCGGCGTAAATCCGGCGCACCGCGCTCCAGTCGTCCGGCGTCATGGCGCGGATCGCTGCCATCTCAAACCCTCACGCTCTGCGGCTCTCAGTGTGAGGAGCCGTTGTGGAAATATCCCTCTGGCGAAGCTGGCCCCGACCGGCGCGACTCGGCGATCAGCCGACGCGCTTCGTCGAGCGTGGACGCAAACTGAAAACGCTCACGAAACAGAGCATTCCGGGCCGAAAGGGCGTGAAGCACCTCACGGTTGATGTCATTGCCGACAACCACCGTCAGCATCAGTCGCCCATCAAGGCGGGCAGCGAGTTCATCTGCCGTTTTGGCGAAGGCGGGCGGCAGCGCCAGCACGTTGCTCAGAACGTCAAAAATACGGTCGACGCGGCTGTTTGTCGTATCGATCATCACCTGCATATTGTTCGCCACAACGCGATAATCATCCCACGTCCAGGTGCCGCGAAAAGTCATGAAGATGACGCGATCCATCCCGTCGTCCCAACGAATAGTGATCCCCATAAGCCCCCCGACCCGACCTCAGCGCAGGACAACGTCCCAGATTGTAGCTTGCCGCGCGATATGTCCACAGGGTCGAACAGGACTATGTGGTTATAAGCCGGAGCGGATATGGACGATGTCGCCATTCCTGACGACATATTCCTTACCCTCAAGCCGCATCTTACCGGCCTGTTTCATCGCCGCTTCGCTGCCGAGCGCGATCAGGTCATCGTAGGCCATGACTTCGGCGCGGATGAAGCCCTTCTGTAAATCGCTGTGAATCGCCCCGGCAGCCTCAGGCGCAGTCGCCCCGACCGGAATCGTCCAGGCGCGCACTTCGTCCTGCCCGACGGTGAAGAACGACTGAATGTGCATCAGGTTGTAAGAGGTGCGAATGACCTTCGCCGCGCTCAACTCGGTGATGCCATACTCTTCCATGAAAATCTGGGCGTCGTCAGGCGCAAGCTGCGCCAGTTCGGCCTCGATCTTGCCCTGAAGGGTGACGATGTCGCTCAGGCGATGCTCGTAGTGGAGTGACTCAGCGCTGACCGTCGCCGTCTCGCCGGTGTTAAGGACGATCAGCGTCGGCTTGAGCGTCAGGAAGCCAAACCCGCGCAGGCTCTTCACCTCATCGTCGGTCAGGCCCAGATCGCGCAGCGGCTGCTCGGTTTCGAGTGCCGCTTTCAGCCGTTCGAGCAGCTCTTTTTCGGCCAGAATCACCGTCTCAGTCGTCCGGCCTTTGCGCCGCAGCTCGTCGCTGATCTTCTCCAGCCGCGCCTCGATAGACACCAGATCGCTCAGGAGAAATTCGGTATCGAGCGTTTCCAGATCGCGCTGCGGGTCGATGGTATTGTAGGGATGCGGAACGTTCTCATCCTCGAAGGCGCGAACGACGTGCAGAAAGCCGTCGAGCTGCGCCAGTTCATTGCGGAAGGTTCCCTTCAGCCCGCCCTCGCTCACGCCCTTGTCCAGCCCGCCGATGTCGACGTAAGTCACCTGGACGTAAATCGTCTTCTTGGGGTTGTACATCGCGCTCAATTTGTCGATGCGCGGATCAGGCACGTTGACGGTGGCAGTGTGAATTTCGAGCTGGCCGCTGGTTCCCGCGCCTGTCGGCAGGCTGCCGCCGGTCAGGGCGTTGAAAATGGTCGTTTTGCCGCTGTTGGGAAGGCCGATGATTCCAAGTCGCATAGACAATTTCTCGCTGAGCTGCTGTTGTAGGGAAGGCTCAGTATAGCGGGAAATTCCTGCCGCGCGTAGGCGGAATCCACCGACGGCCTCTGCACGCTATGAAAGGCGCGGGCCGCGTTTAGTGAACGAGCGCGCTGGACAGGCCCATCGGGTAGACGCTTTGTCTTCCGCAGGGGCGCGATTATTCGCGGACGTTAGAAATCTAGTCCTCAAGCGCGGCCAGAATCTTATGCATCGCTTCCTCGGCGCTCCGGGTCTTGACCTCTTCGCGGCTGCCGCTCCAGATATGGCGGTCGATGCGGAACAGGCCGAGCAGCGGCGCGGCGATGCCGATGTAGGTCAGGCCGACCGGCTTATCGGGCAGTCCGCCGCCCGGCCCGGCGATGCCGGTGATGCTGACGCCGATCTGCGCGCTGAACAGGCCAAGCACGCCGTTCAGCATCTCGGCGGCGGTCTGCGAGCTGACCGCGCCGTGCGCCGCCAGCGTCTCCGGCTTGACGCCAAGCAGCCGCTCTTTGGCCTCATAGGAATAGGTGACGACGCCGCCGGCGACGTAAACCGAGCTGCCCGCCACATTCGTCAGCCGGTGCATCACCAGGCCGCCCGTGCAGGACTCGGCAGAGCAGACCATCCAGCCTCGACGCTTCAATGCCGCGCCGACCTGGGCCTCAAGCCGCTGATCTTCCATAAATGCCTCCGTGGTGCGGAATAGCATAACGTCGAGGCGCTAAATCGCCAGATTCTCACATGCCCCATTGACAAGGGTTAGAGTATAATGTGGGATAACAACAGCGCGCTATGGGATAATGAGGGATATTTCGCAGCATGGGTTACTGGGGCTGGCGACCGCTGATGATTTGCCTGTGTATCAGCGTTTGGGTCGCAGGCTGCAATATTGTCACGGAGTCCGCCCCAGGTCAGGTTCCGACACCGTCCCCGCTGGTGACGCTCACCATCAGGCGAATATCGACGCCGACCGCTACGGCCTCGCCGACGGCGGTCACACGGGCGACCTCCGTGCGCCCCAGTCCGGCTCCCGGCAGCGCGCAAAGCAGCCCCACACCGATTATTTACATCGTCCGGTCGGGGGATACCTTCGGCGATCTCGCCCTGCGCTTCGGCGTCGATCTGGGCGCGCTGATCGACGCCAACAGGGCGCTCGACCCGCGCGCGCTCCAGCCGGGGCAAACTATCGTCATCCCCGCGCCGCCGTCCGGCTCGGCCACGCCGACCTCGACCCCGCCGACGCTCAGGCTCGCGCCGCCGACCTGTTACGAAACGCCGATTAACCGCGTCCTCTGTCTGGGTACAGTCGAAAACACGCTCGACCATCCGCTTGAGCAGGTCAAGCTGGTCGCGCAGATTTTCCGCGCCGATGGCAGCACCATCGACACGCAGCCCATCGACGTCGAGCAGTCCGTCATCCCTGCCGGGATGAGCGCGCCCTACCGCGCCGAGTTCGGCGCAGCGATTGGCGACGTCGCCGGGGCCGAGGCACAGCTTCAGCGCGCCGACGCGGCGCTCAACGTCGATCAACGTTACCTCAGCCTCGAGGTTCAGCAGCAGACCAGCAGCAGCGATCATGGCCGCGTGATCGTGACGGCGACGCTGCGCAATTCGGGGGCAGTCGGCGCGCAGGACATCCGCCTGATCGCTACGCTGTTCGACACTTCCGGGGCCGTGATCGGCTATCGAGTCATGGATGTGCCGGACACCCTCGCCGCCGGAGACAGGCTGCCCATTCGAGTCGAGATCGTGCCGCAGGTCATGGAACCGACGCCGACCGTCACGCTCTACGTCGAAGCGCGCCCGGTGGTTGAGACGCCGACGCCTTAGCTGCCTGATCTTTCTCCCCTCTCCTGGCTGTACTCAGCGGTCGGGAGAGGGGCCGGGG
>CAZZAO010000087.1:0-24964 GCA_964652205.1 uncultured Anaerolineaceae bacterium
AGGGTCAACGGTAACGTAGGGGCGACCCGCCGGGTCGCCCCTACAAACCCTCATGGCCCTTTATAGCCTGAGCTGCGATTTTGATGCGATTGCCCTGTCATTCCACATGACCGGTAGAACGCTATCCTTTCTGGAGATGCTCACTATCGGGAGTCTCCGCATGGCTTCAACCCGGCTTCTGCCGCTTTATGACGAGTTTCACGGTTTTCTAGCAACACCCGAAGAAATCCTCGCATTCAAGGCATCTCCTGAGGCACAGGCATACGCTCAGGAACTTATCGAACGCAGCAGCGCGGGTGAGCTTACACCTGAAGAAGAGCAAACCCTGAAACAGATGGCAAACTTTGAACGGATGATGTCGCTGCTGAAGGCAAAAGCCCTGAAAATATCCTACCAGAAATGAAAACGCGCCCGATTGAGGCGCGCTGCGGTCGTCTGATTTCAGCATCCGCCTGTGTCAAGCGGGTGATTGCCGGACAAACGGACAGGATTTCAGACCATCGACTCGCCGCCATCGACGTTGATTGCCTGCCCGGTGACGAAGCTGGCCGCGTCGGAGACGAGAAACAGCACGACCGACGCCACTTCATCCGGGTCGCCGAAGCGCCCCTGCGCCGCGCCGCTGGTCGGCGGCGTCTCGTGCTCGATGGCGATGTTGCCGGGGCAAACGGCGTTGACGCGGATGCCGCGCGGGGCCAGCTCACGGGCAGCCTGCCGGGTCAGGCCGACGACTCCGGCCTTGCTGGCGGTGTAGCCGACGCCTGTCTCGATAGGATTGGGATGCCCGGCAGTCGAGGCAACGTTGACGATCACGCCGCCGCCCTCATCCGCCATGACGCGACCGAGCAACTGCGTGCAGAAGAACGTCCCGCCCAGATTGACATCGACCATCCGCCGCCAGTCCCACTCATCGAGCGCGGCGACCGGGCCGACCTTATAAACGCCCGCCGCGTTGACGAGAATCTGAATTCGCCCGAAGTGATCGCGGGCCGTCTCGATCATTGAGCCGACCTGAAAGCGGTTGGCAACATCGGCCTGCCAGCCGACTGCCCGACCGCCCAACGCGACAATCTCATCGGCCACCTGTTCGGCGCGGTCGGGGTTGAGGTCGTTGACCAGCACCGCCGCGCCAGCACGAGCCAGCCTGAGCGCGACAGCGCGGCCAATTTCTGCGCCCGCGCCGGTGACGATAGCCGCCTGTCCGCTCAGATCGACCTGAAAAGAAGCTGTCTGTGATTGCGCCATAGTGCTTTTTTACCTGTTGTCCGATAAAAAAGGGATCAGCCCAGGCTGATCCCTTCCATTTCTAATCGAAGCCACGCGCCGCTGCTTCGCGCGTTAGATCAGCCGGGAGCCGGGATGCGCGCTCCGCAGCCACTCGGCGATGACCTTGCGCGCGCCGGGATGGAACTCACCCTGCTCGCCATGCAGGTCGGTCAGCATCCGGTCGGCGTCGCGGGCGACATAGTAGGATGCGCCGCTCTTGTAAACCCGATTGTGGGCGATGCAGGCGGCCTCGCCAAACTGCTCCCACGGGTTAAAGTCGTCCTGACTGATGACGATCAGCAGCCGCGACTCGACCGCGACGATGGCCTGTTCGTCGAGGATACTGGAAACGAGAATGACGCCGTAAGGATGCTGAAGCCGCGCGAACAGGCCGAAGGAATCGCCGAGCATCCCTGTCCCTGCGCCCTGCGCCAGAATGACCGCGCGATGCGGGTTGACAGCGTCCTGCTCCAGCGCGATCTCGAAGGCATTGACGGCATCCTGAGTGGTCGAGCCGCGCCCGCCCGCGCCGCTGCGGCCCGTCCCGCGCTTGTCCCAGCGGAAAACCGCGTAGCCCGCGCTCAACGCGATGTCGGCGTAAGTCTCGTAACTGTCACGGGTGTTGCAGCCAGCATGATGAAGGATGAAAACCAGAGGGAAACCGCCGACCGGCGCAGGCGTTTGAGGATAATCGACCTGCCCGGAAAGTAAGACGCCATCACCGGCAAAATTCAACTCGTGGGTCGTGCGTACCGGAGCGTCGAAGACCGCCTGTTTCGATACCATTCAATGCCTCCGCATGTGACCAGCGCAGGGCGCGCCAGCCCGCCAACCAGGTGATGGTTCTGTAACCGCCAGAGGACTCTCGCCTCACGCCCCTGATCCGTGAAGTTTCCATCGGGCCTGTCGGCGACTCTGACCGCTCACCGCAAAAATGCGAGCATCGAAACAAGGCAGTTTATTAAGCAACAGTTTAGTTCGAGGATTTTGATTATAACAGGCGGCTGAGAAATGTCCACAACACCGAAACAAATCGAAACAGATGATCGCCGCGAGTGACGCGCCGCGATTTCCATTACCGGTTCAAGCGGGGTATATCTATTGACGGAACTTCACGAAGCTATCCGTTTTCGCAGGCCGTTCGAGTGAGGGCAGCTTATTTTCGGTCGTCCGCTTTTCAGAGAGACGAGGATACGATGCAGCAGCTTAATCCAACTCATCAGGGGTGGCACAGTCTGGAATGGGGAACCTGGGGCTGGATCGAGACGATTCTGAAGGCAGTTGGCCTGGTCGCCGCGATCATCCTGTTCGCGCAGACGCCAGACACGGGCGGGCTGGTCATCGGCGGCAACCCGCGTCTGGCGGCAGTGGCCCTGCTGACGCTCATCACGCTGGCGACAATTGGCACGATCATCATCCGCTCTATCCAGAAGGAAACCCTGTCGTTTGTGTTCGCCGTCTTCAGCGCGGTCGGCCATCTTGCCCTGCTGGTCGCGCTGCTGCGCGTGCCAGCGTCGATAACGCTGGCGGTGCTGTTCGGCCTGCTGTTCGTCCTCGGTCAGGCGGCAAAACTCCGCTTTCTAGCCCTCAGTGGCTACACTGAAGGCGGCTCCGATGTCCGGCAGATGAAGCGCGTCGCGGCGATCATGGGCCTGATCTACATTGCCCTGACCGTCCTCGTGCCGGGGTAGGATTCCTATTTTCATGAAGAATGTGAGGCGATGAGACCGCATGTCAGCCTATGAACCCTATTCCCTCGGCCCTGATTCGCTGCCGCAGAACGGCGTGCCGCGCGGCGAAGTCATACAGGATCAGTGGACGAGCGAGCGCAGCTATCCCGGCACGCATCGTACCTGCTGGATTTACGTTCCGAAGCAGTACGACGGGACAGCGCCCGCCTGCCTGATGGTCTTTCAGGACGGCGGGTTATATCTCAGTCCTGAATCTGGCATCACGACAGCTCTCGACAACCTGATTCACAAAGGCGAAATGCCGGTCACAATTGGGCTGTTCGTCAATCCGGGCCACAGTACCCCTGAGAATCCGGGCGTTGGCCGCGCCGACAATCGCAGCGCCGAGTACGACACCCTGAGCGACCGGTACGCCGCCTTCCTGATCGACGAGCTGATACCGGTGGCGCTCAAGCCCTATTCACTGGTCGATGACCGGGCAGGTCGCGCCATCTGCGGCATGAGTTCCGGCGGCATCTGCGCCTTCACAGCGGCATGGGAGCGCCCGGACTATTTCAGCAAGGTCGTCAGCCACTGCGGCAGCTTCACTAACATTCGCGGCGGACACAACTACCCGTCGCTGATCCGCCAGTCCGACGCCAGACCGATCCGCGTCTTTTTACAGTCCGGCACGCATGACCTCGACGTGATTTACGGCAACTGGCCGATTGCCAATCAGGACATGGCGGCAGCGCTGAAGTTCAAAAGCTACGACGAGCAGTTCGTCTTTGGCGAAGGCGGCCACACGCTCAAACACGGCGTAGCCATTTTCCCCGACACGCTGCGCTGGCTCTGGCGCGACACGCCCTGACCGTGAACGAGATCGACGACCTGCCGGAAATGGCCGACCTGCCCGACTTCGAGAGCGCGTTCGAGCAGAAGCCGCGCTCGCTCGCCTGCCTGCTGGCGCTGCTGCTCGCCACGCCGGTGCTGCTGGCGTGCAGCCTCGGCTTGCTAGCGCTGCTGGTCAGCGTCTCGCTGCAACTCGTCACCGCGCGGCCCTGAGCCTTGCAGAACCCTAACCCTGCGCCCGCTTGACGACCTAGAACAGTCGTGCTAACCTAAAACTAACGTTCCGGGGTGGGTGCGTCCGCTATGTCGCTCGAATTTAACAAGCTGGTCACGCAGGTGCAGACGATGGGGCGCTTCATGGGCCAGCGCGACCGGGCGCTGGTCAGCCGCATCGACCGGGCGCTGGAGATGTTCTACGCCGCCAGCGACCTCGACGCCGTCCGCCAGCGCATCAAGGACATCCGCGCGTCATCGGTCAGCGGCTATCGCGGCGCGACCGCCCTCGATGAAGTGATCTGCGACGCGATTCCGCCTGCCGAGACGCCAGACTCAGCCACGCTGGTGGCCGTCGATGGCTCGCAAATCTATCCTGACCAGCACGCGCCAACGCTCTATTACCTGCTCAACCTCGGCACGTTCACGGTCTTTTACGGCGATGAACGCATCCCGACGCAGACGACCGAGCCGCAGATGTTCTACACCGAAGCTGACGTCAACGACGCCGACGGTCGGCTGGTCAGCAACCTGACCGTCAACGCCCGACGCACTGCTGCCGAAATTCGCGCGCTGGCGCAGCAGGCCTGGGCGCTGCGCGACGACGCCCGCCCGATAGTCACGCTGCATGATGGCGGGCTGCTCAAGTTCTTCGGCGCGACCGAAGTGGTCGATGCCGCCAAAATCAAGCAGTCGTATTTCGACTCGCTGCGCGAACTGTACGACGTCCGCGCGGTGCTGGCCGGTTACATCGACAAGCCGCGCAGCACCTACATCATCAGCCTGCTCCACCTGCTCAGTCTGGAGCCGGACGCCATCAACGACTTCAACCTCAAGACCAACGGCGAGCTGGAAGGGCTGACCGACGCTTATCTGCTCAGCCGCGTCCTCAAGCCGGGCGAGCGCTCGGCCATCATGGTGCAGAATTCGCCGCAAAACCACGAATACAAGCTGATCGACCCGAATTTCGAGATCGGCTTCTTTTACGTCAACGTCACCGAGGGCGGCAAAGCCAATATCGCCCGCGTCGATATTCCGATGTGGGTCGCGCGCGACCTCGCCGCCGTCGATGCGCTCCACGGGCTGATTCTGGCTCAATGCGCCATTCAGGGCCGCCGACATTACCCTTACGCGCTGACGCGCGCCGACGAACTGGCTTACATCAGCGGCATCGAAAAAGCGCAGGTCAACGAA
This sequence comes from uncultured Anaerolineaceae bacterium, assembly GCA_964652205.1. Lineage (GTDB taxonomy): Bacteria > Chloroflexota > Anaerolineae > Aggregatilineales > Phototrophicaceae > ZC4RG36. Next base: position 5,196 of record CAZZAO010000087.1, read on the forward strand.
ATGATCGCCATCGAGTTATTGAAGCAGGATGTCGAAGGTGAAGCCTCCGGCAAGCTGCAAACCAAAGGGCTGGCGCGCGGCGATTCGCGCCAGCGCCACAAGATCGGGAGCCGAGCATGACGCAGTCGCAGGATACGAATACCGTCGGGCGCGTGCTGCGCGCCAGCACCACCGGCTTTGACTGCGGCACGCGCAGCAATCATATCGACGAGCGGCACACGTTTGGCTCGTTCGTCAAAGTGCCGATCAGCGACGCGGGCGCGTCATGCGCCATCGGCCTGATCTACGCCATCCGCATCGACGATGACCCGCTGGCGCGCGAGCTGGTGATGGCGAACAGCATCGACCGCAGCACGCTCTATGACCAGCGCGACAACCGCATGATTCCAGTCGAGGTCTGCGTCATCAACGTCGGCTACCGCTATGACGGCATCATGTATCACAGCCTGCCGCCGCGCCCGCCGCTCAGCCTGACGCAGGTCGAACTGTGCGACGCGCAGGAAGTCTACGAGTTCACGACGAGCTGCAACTATTTTCGGCTGGTGCTGAACGCCTCGGAAGTCCCCGCCGACGAGCTGCTGGCCGCCGCGCTCAACTATGCCTCAGGGGTCTACGCCACCGATCAGGAGCGCTACGACTTCAAGGTGATGTGCGGACGCCAGCTTGCGCTGCTGCTCTCGCACGACCTCAAGCGCCTCTCGCACCTGCTCGCGCTGATCCGACCGAACTAAGTCTGGTCAATCGCCCGTCGCCGAGGGCCAGGCGGGCCTGTCAGGGACCGGGCAGGCGGCGCGGTTGCTACAGCCAGACTCCCCCCGCTGCTTGCGGAGAGGGGGCAGAGGGTGAAGCCGGTTCCGGCGCAGCGTCGGCGGACATTCCAATCCTGTAACGACGCGACCTGTCTCGCATAAAACCCCATCCTTTGTCATTCATTTTTCGTATCCCTGTATAATTGCGGTAGCGCTATTACCGAATTCTACGTTTATGCATGAGCGGCAGGCGGCGCTGTACCGCGTGAAGGCCGCCTTCACGGCCCTGTTTCTGCCGACACTGCCAGCGGCAGACCCATCGGTTTGCCGCTGCTCATTGAAGCGGCAGCCGACCTTATCGGCCTTATCCTGACGCTAGCCAAAGCGGTGCCAATCATGAACTTCACCCTTCTCCGTCGTGTTCTGACCCGATCCCTCGTCACGGGAATCATGCTGGCGCTGATCGTCTTTCAGCTTCCGGCCTTTCTGACCGTCCATGCCAGCGCCGTGTCTATCGGCCTGCAAACGTCGAACGGGCGCGTCTGGCTCGACGCCGACGGCGATCAGGCGTTAACCAGCGCCGATCACGGGCTGTCGGGCGTTAAGCTGCTGGTCTACTCCGACAACGGCGACCAGAAATTCCAGCCGAACACCAGCACGCTGCTCGCGCCCGGTTTCGCCCGGCCTGCAAGCGATAACTTCGTCAAGTCGGTGACTTCCGGCGCAGACGGGACATTCTCGATCTCGCTGGTTTCCGGCGCGCGCTACTGGCTGACCGTCGATCAGAGCAGCCTGCCGTCTGGCGTCAGCCGCAGCAACCTGCCCGTGCCGCTGCTGTTCAGCGCGTCGGACAAACTCGACCTGCGTTTCGACAGCGCCGACCACACGCCGCCCACCGCAGTCCCGACGCTGCTCCCGCTCGGCGGCGCGATCTGGCTCGACACCGACGACAACGGCGCGCAGACCGCCGCCGATCAGGTCATCGCCGGCGTGACCGTCCGCATCTTCGCCGACGATGGCGATCAGCTCTACCGCCCGAACGCCTCGACCATCGATCATCCCTCGGCGGCGCTGCCGACCGGCGACAACTTTATCACCTCGGCCATCTCCGACGCCAACGGCGCGTTCCTCGTCACCCTGCCGGGCAATCAGCTTTACTGGCTGGACATCGACCCGCAGACGCTGATTCCAGCCGCCAAAGCCGCGCGCAGCCTGCTGCCGATCCTGACTGGCGTCCCCAGTCGCGTCGATATTCGCTTCGGCGCGACGCTGCCGCCGGTCACGCCGCTGCCGACCGAGCCAGTCGTCCCGACCGCGCCGCTGGTCGGCCACGTCTGGATTGACGCCAACCTTGACGGTCAGCGCACGTCCGCCGATATGGCGGGCAGCGGCGCAGTTTTCTGGGCCTTCGAGGAAGATGGTGATGGCATCTTCCAGCCGGGACTGTCGATCAACGCGCAGGGCGCAGTCGTCGGCGACCCGTTCCTTGAAACGATCACCGCCGACAGCGACGGCAGCTTCAGCGCGGCGCTACCCGCCGGAGCCAGCGTCCTGCTGGTGCTCGACACGTCGAGCCTCGCGCCCGCGCTCGACCCGAATTACGACTCGCAACCGCTGCTCGTCAGCGTGCCGTCGGAAGTCGATCTGCGCTTCCCCGGCGCGGCTGGCGGCGCTGTGACGCCACCCCCTGCCGCAACGACCGAGGCGACCGCCGCTGTCCCCGGCGCTGGCGCAACCGCCGAAGCCACGGCAGCAGCGACCGTCGAAGTGACCGCGCAGGCCACCGAGGCCGCCGCGCCGATCCTGCCGACGGTGGAAGTGACCGCGCAGCCGACCGAGGAAGCGCCGTCCGAGACGGGCGTCGCGCTCCGGGGCAATGTCTTCAACGACGAAAACTCCAACCGCAGCGAATCGCAGGGTGAGCCGGGACTCGGCGGGATCACCGTCAGGGCCTATGCCGACGACGGCGACGGCCAGTTCGACGCCGACGCCGATTCACGGGCCGGCACGGTCGTGACTGACGACAGCGGCAGCTACCTGTTCGAGAATCTGCAACCGGGCGTGTACTGGGTCGAGGTCGATAGCGCGACGCTGCCCGATAAGTTCGTCGATGTCTTCGCGCTCGGCAGCCACGGCAGGCAGAACCCGATGCAGGTCACGGTCGAGGCCGAGGCCGCCGCGCCGGTGACGCTGGCCGAAGTCACCGAAGCGCCCGCCGCAGCGACTGCCGAGGCGACCGAGGCCGTCCCCGCAGCGACCGAAACCGCGCCGGAGACGGAAGTGGTGGCCGGGCCGAGCTTCGCCTTCGCCAAAGACAGCGACGCTGACGGCTCACCGGACGGCGTCGAGGGCGCGGGCGATCAGGATAATGACGGCATCCCCAACTACCTCGATCCGTTCGACCCAAGCGGCGTCTTTTATGTCGATACGACCGGCAACGTCCTCGGCGGCATCACGTCAAGCCTCTACGCCGACGCCAACAGCAACGGCCTTTACGACGCTGGCACTGACGTGCTGGCCGACAGCGTCGAAGCCAATCCGCAGACGTCTGATGCTGACGGCGGCTATACCTATCACATCAATATCACCGACCCAGGCGGCGATGGCATCCCCGACGATGGCTCAGTACGTCGTTTCTTCCTCGTCATCGACACCGCGACGCTGCCGACGAATATCACCTATCCGTCGCCGCTCGTCCGCAACTACCTGACCTTCGACGCCAGCCCGACCGACGGCAGCGGCGAGATCGTCCCCTACAGCACCGCGCCGAACCCGCCGATTGACGACTCGCCCGCGCCGCCCGCAGCGGGAACCACCCACGGTTATTACACCCAGTTCGACCTTCGCAATGGCGATGATGAGGTGGTGAACAACCACGTCGCCTTCGCCATCGACGGCGCGGTTATCGGCAATTACTTCGAGCTGACGCCCAACAACGTCGGCGACATCGCGCCGGACAGCACCATCACCTACACCCACACGCTGACCAATGACACCGGCGCGACCGATTCGTACACCATCAATCCGCCGGAGATTCAGCCCGGCCATACCGGCTGGGGCCAGACCCTGCGCATCTACAGCAGCAGCAACACGGTCACGCCGCTCGCCACGCTGGTAAATGGCGACCCGCCCTACGTATCCGCCCCGCTTGCGGCGGGCGATTACCTGCTGCTGGAACTGGACGTGACGCCGCCGCTGAACACGCCGGACTCGACCAGCGATGTGACGACCATCACCGCCGCCAGCGTCTCAAATGCAACGATCACCCGCACCGTCAGCGACCTGACCAACACCGGCCTGACCTGCATCGTCGGCCAGGTGTTCAACGACACCAACCGCGACGGCAGCCCGAATAACTCAACGGACTTCCCGCTGCTGGCGCACGTCATCGTCTACCGCGTCAACGACTTTACCGGCGGGACGGTCGGCACGGTCTTCGACGACTCGACCGACGCGCTCGGTCAGTTTGAAGTCGATGATCTCCCGACCGGAACCTATCGCGTCTTCGTCGATTCCGCTTACATCAACGGCGACTACATTGATACCTCGGACTATGACGACGCCTCGACCGATGTCACAACCAGCACGAGTTCGAACTGCGTCAGCGCTTACGTCCCGCTCGCCTTTGGCAGTCCCGATCTGGATATGTCGGTATCTGAAGACACCGTCGCCATCGGCGGCGAGACGACCTACACCATCAAGCTCAGGAACACGACCGACATCGTCATGACCAATGTCTTTGTCTTCGATCAGCTCCCCGGCGACCTGATCTACGAGCAATCGACGCTCGCCCCCGGCAATGAGATTGACTTCGATGAGGACGATAACGAACTGACCTTCGACATCGGATCGCTCGATCCCGGCGACAGCGTCGAGATGACGATCAAGGTCGAGATCGGCGTGACCGATCTGGCTACCCTGCGTAACCGGGCGCGGCTGCAATACACCGAAGGCCCGGACGTGACCGACGACGTCACGATCAACGTGACCGGCAGCGCGAACTCGACGCTGGTCGCGGCCACGCTGACGGCGATCCCGCTCACGGCCACCGCGATTGTCGTGGCTTCGCTGCCGATTGGCTACCCGACCAACCTGCCGACGACCGGCTTTCAGGCTGCCGATCTGCTGGCGACTCCGGCGCTGCTGGCCGGGCTGGTCGTGGCGGTCGTCGCGCTGCTGATCGGGCTGGCGCTGGCGGTGGTGGCGCTGCGGACGCGCGGACGGCAGCACGGCAGCCACGTCTCGGCGGGGATCGTCGGCCTGGTCGCGCTGCTGTTCGTGGCGGTCGGGCTGGTATCGGCGGGCAGCGTGTTCGTCGCCGCGCAGCAGACGGCATCCCCCGCGCGGGTTGTGCCGGAAGTCGCGGCGCAGCCCACCGTTCTGCCGAGCGCCACGCTCGCCCCAACCGACGCTGCGACGGATGAAGCGACCGGCGAGGCGACCGCTTCGATCCGGCGGCAGATCGTCGATGTCGCCAAACGCCGAACCTCGCAGGCCAGCGGCGCGCAGTCCGGCTCGACACAACTGGCGTCCGGCCTGACGCTGGCCGAATGGATGGCCGGGTTCAAGCCGCCCGGACAACCGGCGACGCGCATCGTCATCCCGGCGCTGGACGTCGATCAGACGCTGGTCGAAGCGCCGGTCAGCGGCAGCAGTTGGGACGTCAGCGGCTTCACCCACGAGATCGCCCATCTGCAAGGCACAGCTTATCCCGGCACGCTCGGCAACGCCGTCATCGCCGGTCACGTCACCTACGTCGGCGGCGCGGGGCCGTTCCGCCACCTCGACCAGCTTAATCCCGGCGACCTGATTCTGGCGAAGGGGACGGGCGTGGTCTATCGCTACGTCGTTCAGTCGGTCGAAACGGTCGCTGTTAGCGACGTCGGCGTGACCGCGCCCGAGTCAGGCGCGAACCTGACGCTCATCACCTGCACCGACTGGGACGCCAGCGCGCGGGCCTACACCCGGCGGCTGGTCGTCCACGCCGTGCTGCGTCCGAGCGGGACACGCAGTTAGCCGCCGTTTCTGCGGCGGACGAGCGGGCAAAAAGCCCTCAGGAGCGGCATCGTGGCCTCACGATACCGCTCCTGTCATATCCGATAAAGCCGCTGCCAGCCCGGATTCTAGCTGGTGCTATAATTCAAGCCAGACGAAGGCACTCGAAAGCTAAACCGACCCATGAGCGATCAGGCAGAGATCGAGCGCAAGCTCACGCGCATCAAGCAGGCTATTAAAGAGCGTCATCCCGACGAGGCGCGCCAGCTTTTAATCGAGGTGCTGAAGGCCGACCCGCAAAACGCCGACGCCTGGTTCGTCAGCAGCTTCCTCATCAAAGACCCGGCGGCGCAGCTCGACGCGGCGCAGCGCGCGCTGAACATCAACCCGAACTTCGCCGCCGCGCAGAAACGCTTGCAGGAGCTTCAGACGCGGCAGAAAGGGCCGACGCCGCTCGCCAGCGTTTTCGATCAGGAGTTGGAAGAGTCGGTCTCGATGCCGACCGCGCCGCCCCTGCCGCCCGCCGCGCCCGCGCCCAATGTCTTCAATACGCGCGACGAGGCCACGCTGATTACGCCCCGTTCGGGCATCGACGACGCGCCATTCGAGCCAGCCGTGACGGGCGAGGCGGCGACTTTCGACGAGACGCACCCCACAGAAGCCACAAATATCATGACGCCGCCGAGCGCCGCGTCGGCATTGAGCGATGCCACCGTCGTTAACCAGCGCCTGCCCTTCGACGAGCCGGCTGCCGACGACGTTCACGCCTCGGAACCATTCCCGTTCGACGAGCCGACTGCGCCGCCCGCCGCGCCGAGCGACCAGTTTTCGTTCGATGAGGCGACGCCGCTGCCCGCCGCTGGCGTGTTCACCTTCGACAACCCGCCGATGCCCGGCATTGACGCGCTCACCTCGTTTGACGAGCCGCCGCCGAAGATCGCGGCGACTGAAGCTTCATTCGAGGACCTGCTCCGCGCCGATCCTGACTCGGCGCGCGCCGCAGCCGATGCCGACATTCTGATGCTGGAAGACCCGCTCGGCTCGCCGTCGAAGCCCAAACGAACGAAGTCGGGAAAGGGCGGTCACGTCTCACTCGACCGGCCCTACGATCCATCGGTCAGGCAGCCACGGCTGGCGACTGGCCGCAAAGCGCGCCAGCGGGCCGTCAAGGCGGCTAAACAGCGCTCGCAGAACCAGTCTCTGCTGCTGTTGATGCTCGGCCTGATGCTGATCTTCGTGCTGGCAGCCGGAGCCTTCCTGCTGCTGCGCCCGCAGCTCGGCAGCCTGTTCAGCAGGGCGACTGCAACCAGCCAGCCCGTCATCGTGCCGACGGCAGCTCCGCCGACCGCAACCCTGATTCCCACTGACCTGCCGCCGACCAGCGCCCCGGCGCTTGCGCCGACCAGCCTTCCGACGCTGACGCCAACCGACGTGCCGCCGCTGGCCGCGACTTCCCTGCCGCCGACGCAGACGCTCACGCCGTCACCGCCGCCATCGAGCACAGGCCCGCCTGCCACCAGCGCGCCGCTGCCCACCGTGGCCCCGCTCTCGACCGGCGTCGGCTCGAATATCCCGCTGACGCCCGGCAGCGCGGGCGACGCGCAGACGCTGGCCGCCTTCCGCGACCAGATTGACCGGGGCAAGCGCCTGATCCGTAACACGGATTTTCCACGATTGGGGGCGGCGAATGCCGGTCAGATCGTCCCTTTAGCGCGAATCGCCATACCGGGGCTGTTCTCCGTCCTCTTTCATGACGGCCAGCCGACGCTGATTTTTCAGATTAGCGGCTTCGCCGCGCGCGACTCGGCCACCTTCGCCATCGCCAGCCTGCTCGACGATCAACCGCTGATACGCGTCTCATTTCAGGCGGCAGCAGCCCTCGGCACGATCTTCCTCAGCGACAGCCAAAAAAAGATGGTCAGCGTCAGCGCCGATCAACTGACGGTCATTGATCCTGCTCAGGCCCGCGTCCTGCGAACTATCGCCAGCAGCACTTCGGCCAGCGCCCTCAGCCCCGACGGTCATTTCGCCGCGACGGCCAGCAACATCAGCGCCGCTGTCCTGCTCTGGAACACCGACAGCGGCAAGCTCGAACGGACGATCACGCTCGACGGCCTGACAGCCGAACGCGGGCCGAACAGCCTGATCTTCAGCGCCGACAGCCGGATGCTGGCGGTCGGCGGCTGCGACGGCTCGCTTCGCGTGATCGACGTCACCAGCGGCGACGCCAGAACGATCCAATCTGGCGACGAATCGTTCGACTGCTTCGACGTCATCCGCTTTTCGCCCGACGGCGCATACCTGCTGGCCGCCAACAACAGCGGCTTCGGGCGCTTTCGGGTAGTCGCAACGTCCGGGTTCAGCAACCTCACCTATTCCGGCCTCGACGCCAACCCGCGCCCGCAAGTCGCCCTGAGCGCCGATGGCAGGCTGATCGCGGGCATGAACGCCGACTTTCTGCTGTTATGGGATTTCACCAGCGGGCAGGCGCTGGCGCGGCAGCCGCTGGACAGCACGACCCGCATCGACGGGCTGACCTTCAGCGCCGATGGGCGCTTCGTCATCGCGGCGACGCGCGGCAGTTTCGACGGCCTGACGTGGTGGGGCGTCGCCAGCGGCCCGCTCGCGGTTCCGGCCACGGCCACCTCTCAGGCGCAGATCGCCCGCAGCACGGCGACCGCCGACGCGCTCTCGGCTGCCATCCGGGGGAGCGGTCGGGTGATTTTTGCCCGTCCGCTTGAGGATGGAAACCTCGGCCTGTTCGCGCTTGAGCCGGGCGCGTCGAGCGCGACGCTGCTGACCCAATCGCTGTCCAGCCTCGACGGCGGGCAGCCATTCAGCCTGACAGCCGATGGCCGACAGATGACCTTCGTCACCCCGACCGGGATCGCCGTGGCCGCGCCTGACAGCCCGCTGACGTCCACGCGCATCGAACTATCGGGCGAGCGCCCGCTGCTCTCGCCTGACGGCCACTATCTCCTTTTCCGCCAGAACGACGGCCAGTGCGGCATCGCGCAGGTCGCGGACGGCAAAACGCTGCCCTTTCTGGGCGACAGGCTCGAATGTGATCTGACTTCAGCCGTCTGGTCGCCGGACAGCCATTCGCTGGCCGTCGAGCAGCTCTACGGCCCCGATTCGGGGAGCAGCGCCGCCAGAGCGACACAGATTTTACTGATGCAGGTCGCGCCGTCCGGCGTCTCCGCGCCGGTCATGGTCGGGCCGGACAGCCCGCGCGCGCTCGATCCGGCCTTCCGCCCTGACGGCCAGCTCACCTACCTGATGTTCGATGTCGCCGCCAGAAATTACGGGCTGTTCTCTGGCAGCGACCACGCGGCACGGCTGGCGACTATCCCCGGCAGCAGCACCTATCACGCGCACGTCTGGTCGCCGGACGGCCAGCGCGTGGCGCTGGTCGAGGCGACCACGCCAGAACAGGTGCTCGTTCTCGACGCCGACGGCAGCCTGATCGCGCGGATTCCCGGCGATCCCCTATCGACGCAGGTCGACTCGCTGGCGTGGTCGCCGGATGGCCGCTTCATCGCCGCCAGCCGCAGCGCGCGCGATCACACTCAGGCGCACATTTTCGTCTACAGCGCCGACGGGGCGCTGTCTGCGCCGCTGACCGACGGCTCCGCCGCCCGGTGGATACCGTAGACAGCCGTTGACGCGGTCACACCTCAAGCCAATAGCTGAGCAGCCCGTTATATCATTAAGGAAGATTTTTATATCTCCCTCATAAGGCGCTGAGAGATGACAGAGCGTTTTGATAATGTCCAAAAGCTGGCTCAAGTAAAGCAGGCGCTTAAAGACAGGCAAATTGCAACCGCGCGCGAACTTCTGCTCCAGATTCTACGAACAGACCCCGATAACGTCGAAGCATGGTTCATCAGCAGCTACGTCACGAACGACCGCGCCCGTCAGATTGAGTCGCTGGAACGCGCGCTAAGGATTGACCAGAACTACGCGCCTGCCAGAACCCGCCTCGAAAAACTTCGGCCCACGGCTGTCGATCTCGATCAGTTACGCAACAGTTCCGCGCCAGCGCCAGCGACGAAGCCTGAGGGGATTCCGATACTCCCCATCCCTGAAACGCTGTCACGCCCTCGCTCACGAAAACTCTGGATTCTTGCCGGGGGCATCGTCGCAGCGGTTATCATCGCTTTTCGACTTCTCACGCCTTCTACCCCACAACCGACGGTGATCGTCGTGGCCCCGACCCAGGCAGCGGGACTGCCGACCAGTGCGATTCCTACGTCAATTCCCGCAGACGTTGAACAGGCGATCAGTCAACGACTGACCCAAACCGCGGAAGCCATCACCGTTCGCAATGCCACACAAACGATTGACGCGCTGTTCCAGAATGCCCAGGCGGCCACAGCCTCCTTTCAAGGCACGGTCGATGCCCGGTTTGACCAGCTTATGACCACCACCGCGATGGCGCCCATCATGGCGACGGCCTATGCCATCAGCACCTTAGAAGCCCCCACCCTCACCGCCTATAACGGCCAGCTTCAGCGCGCCAGAGCAGCCATTGATGGCACATCGCCCCTGCTCACAGCAGGAAATGCGAGTCAGGTCATCCAGCTAGCGCAAATCCAGTTCCCCACCTGGTTTAATGCGACGTTTAAAGGGGGAAGGCTGCTGGTGATGGGTAAGACGAACCTGTTCTCGGCGCGGCTGATGGTCGGGGATGCTGAAATTGGCGATCCCCTGTCCGACCAACCCGTCATGCAGTTTACTTTTCAGGACCCGGTCATCGCCTACATCGGCGACTCCTACGCGAATCAGGCCGCGCAAACCGTCATCAGCGTGGCGCCGGTCGCCATCTTTACCCTTGACCCGGCGACTCATAAAGTGCGTTTTACCATGCAGGACGAGGGTTCTATCACCGCCGTCAGTGACGACGCTTCCCTGGTGGTCAAAGCATCCGATGACTCGTCACAGGTCAGAATCTGGGATACCTCGACCGGGAGAGTCAGCCGAACGGTCGAACTCGGTTATGCCAGAGGGGCCAATGGCCCATACAGCCTGAGTATTTCACAGGATAACAGTAAGCTGCTTGCCACCGCCTGCGACGGCAGCGTACTCGTGGTTAATTTGAGTGATGACAAGATTGACGCTTTGCAGCCGGGCAGTCGTGGCGTCGATTATTTATGCTCCAGAGCCATCGGATTCACACCTGACGGCAGCTACAGCCTGACGGCAGGCACGAGCGGAATTTACGCCTTTTTGAGTAAGCATCCCAATCAATCCCCCGTTCATACCTTTAGCGACGTCAAAATCGATTCCGCATCTCAAGTCACCACGAGTCCCGATGGCGCGCTCATCGCAGCGATGGATAAAACGGCTTTCGTCATCTGGAATTTCAAGACAGGCGAAGTCTTGAAGCGTCAGGAATTTGGCGAAGGGGATATCGACCGGGTTCAGGGGATTATGTTCACCGCTGACAGGCGCTATCTGGTGGCAGGGACGGAAGGCAGGCTAAACGGACTGACCTGGTGGGGGCTGCCCCAGCAGACTCCAGCCACGTTGCAGGCAAAGCTGGATACAGCCACCCAGGTCGCCAGCACCCTCACTGCAGCGCTTAAGGACAGCGCCCCGATCATTTATGCTCGCCGGAGCGCCGACCAGCAGCTGAGTTTATTCAGTCGTTCCGCCGATGGAAGCAGCGAAACCATCTTGCTCGACTCGCTGCCATTCAGTTATCCCCCAGAAACAACCGCTTATCGTATTTCGGCAGATGGCCGGGTCGTTGCGGTGAATTCTAACGACGGCGTCAAGATTTTTCTGAGGAATCCTGACGACCCCGGCGCGCTCAATGAACACCTGACGATTGCGCCCGCTGCCGGGGGCAATTTGCTTCTCTCGCCGGATGGACACTATCTGTTGTACAGCGTAATGAACGGGAATTTTCAAGATTGCGCGTTATGGGATATTCAAAAGAATCAAGCCGTCAGGCTGTCAGAAACACTCGAATGCACTTACATGCGGGCAAGCTGGTCGCCAGACAGCCGCTCAATTGTCATGGAACAAATTTATCGAACTGACAATACGCATACCCGCAGTCGGATCCTTGTCCTGTCATTCGGCTTACTTGGAGCCGTCAATCGTGAACAGATTGGCGACTCACAACAATTCGTCGATCCCATCTTTTTGCCCGACGGCACGTTACAATTAACCGCCTACAGTCAGGAACGCAACCGGCAGATGGTCGTTCAAATGAGGTCGGGCAAGTCGCCAGCGCTGATGATGGCCTATCCGCCGGGACAGTTTGCCTATCGGCAGGCAACCTGGTCTCCCGATGGGAAGCTGCTTGCTGTGGTCGAGGACTCGAAACAGATCGTCATCTTTGATCATGCTGGAAACATCATCACAACGATGCCTGAAGATGATCAATTGCCATTCGTTAGCTCGATTCAATGGTCGCCGGACAGCCGCTTCCTGAGCGCAGATCGTGCGTCACAGGACGCTGCTCAGGAAAAGATTTACCTGTACAGTGCCGACGGCAGTCGAATCATCCCCTTCGCCGATGGTCGTTATGCTCAGTGGGTATCATGATTTTACCGGAGCGAAGATTCGCAGCCCGCATAGCGGCCCTTGCTCTGGTCGGAATCCTGCTTGCCGCTTGCGCCAATCAGGCATCTCCTGTAACGCCTGAGGTGCTCATTGTCACGGCCACGGCAGTTCCAACCGACCTGTCGAAAGCTGATCCGCCAGACGATCAGGTCATTGCCATGCTGTTCACGCAGACAGCCGTTGCCATAACCATCATAGTTCAAGGCCCAACCGCACAGCCGAGTTCAACCCCATTGCCAGACCCGGCCAGCGACCCCGCGACGGCGGCTCAAGCCTGGTACAGCGCGATCTTTAACAGTGACGGCATTACCCTTTCACGCTATACCTGCGCCACCTTCGTGAAAGATTCCAACACGGTCGGGTTCACACTCGGAGCCATTCTGGGCGGCATCAATAATTTTTCCGGGCGCTATGTCCAGAATGGCGCGGTGACGCGGGTCGATGTGACTGACGTCCAGTTCCATACGGTCAGCAGTGACGGCCAGCAAGCCCTCGTTCAATCCGATGGGAAGCTCCGCGCCGCCGTCGGGGGCGCAGGGGGCGCATCGAATGTCAGCGACACCTTCCAGATGCATTTCGAGGAAGGCGGCTGGAAAGTGTGCGATTGGCAAATCCGTTAACCGCTGTTCAGCCGATCCCCTGTCTGACGAGATCGCGGCTAACATCTCAGCGGGTCGATTGCCTCGATTGGATCGTTTCGGCCTCTCTAGGCCGCAAACATCAGGGTGAGCGGCCCTCGAGTCAAATTACGTTTCGTCGGAGCGCTAATTTTGCCTGACTACCCAGAAAATTTGTTCTAATTCATCGCTTAAAATTCGCAAATCTGCGCTATAATGAACAGGACGTTAGCGCAATCGGGAAAGTGTCGCTCTATGACTACTACTCACGGCAACAGCGCGGTGAAAAACCTCGACGACTGGTTCGCAGCGCCGCAGCGAGTCGCGCCGGTTCTGAGCGCCGCCAACGTCCGTCTCGGCGTGGTCGTCGGCGGCTCATTGAGCAAAGGGCTGACGGTCAAGCTCGACCACCGTCAACTGATCGAAGATATGGCGGTCGGTCGCTACGTCGTCGTCCATGCCGAAAACAAGCGTTTTTTCTGCATGATTACCGACATCGCGCTCGACAGCCCGAACCCGGCCATTCAGGCCGACCCGCCCGACGTCGCCCATGACCTGTTCCTGCGCGATGTCTATATGGGGACAGCCGCCTACGGCAAAATCTCGGTCGCGCCGATGCTGGTCATTGACGATGGCGAGGAAAAGCCAGCGCCGAGGCCGGTCAAGACGATCCCCGGCCACTTCATGGAAGTCGAGAACGCGACCGTCGAGGACGTCAACGCGGTCTTTGGCGCGGAAGACGGCACGCACTTTAACGTCGGCGCGCCGCTGGAACTGGAACAGACGCAGATCAACCTCGACCTCAAGCGGCTGGTCGAGCGCTCGATTGGCGTCTTTGGCAAGAGCGGAACCGGCAAGAGCTTCCTGACGCGCGTGATCCTCTCCGGCGTGATTCTACGCAAGCAGGCCGTCAACCTGATCTTCGACATGCACAACGATTACGGCTGGGAAGTCACCGACGAGCGCGGCCCGCGCGCCAAAGGACTCAAGCAGTTGTTCAACGACCGCGTCAGCATCGTCACGCTCGACGGCGAGTCGTCAACGCGGCGCAGCGTCCGCCCGGATTTCGAGGTCAAGCTCGGCTATAACGAGATCGAGCCGGAAGACCTCGCCATGCTCAAAGAGACGATGAACCTGTCGGACGCAATGATCGACGCGGCCTACACGCTGCGTAAACTGTGGGGCGACCGCTGGGTTGAGCGCCTGCTGCGCGCCGAGGCCGACGATATCGACGCCGTTGAGGCCAATACGCCGACTCGCGCCGGGACGCTGGCGGCCTTGCAGCGCCGCTGCCAGCGCTTCGAGCGCTGGGGCTTCCTGGTCGAGTATTCCGACGGTCACAGCGTCGATGCCATCATGTCGAAGCTGGAGAACAACATCAGCGTCGTGCTGGAATTCGGGCGCTACGGCAACTCGCTTGAAGCCTACATTCTGGTGGCGAACTACCTGACGCGCCGCATCCACGAGCAGTACGTCGAGAAGGTCGAGCGCGCGCTCGGCGACAACGCGCTTGAGCCGCCGCAACTGCTCATCACTATCGAGGAAGCGCACAAGTTTCTCGATCCGCGCATCGCCAGCCAGACGATTTTCGGCACGATTGCCCGCGAGCTGCGTAAATATAAGGTAACGCTGCTGGTCGTCGATCAGCGTCCGAGCCAGATTGATGAGGAAGTCATGAGCCAGATCGGCACGCGCGTCACGGCGCTGCTCGATAACGAGCGCGACATTCAGGCGGTGCTGACCGGCATCAGCGGGGCGAATGGCCTGCGCGAGGTGCTGGCGCGGCTCGACAGCAAGCAGCAGGCGATCATCATGGGCCACGCCGTGCCGATGCCGGTGGTCGTCAAGTCGCGCTCCTACGACGAGGACTTCTACGCCGCCGTCATGGGCGACGCCCGCCCGGCAGGCGATCCGCGCGAGCGGCTCGGCAATGTCGGCAAAGACCGGCGGATTCGGTAATCAGGGTTTCCACTCATAAAAACGGGATAGGCAAACAGGCCCATCCCGTTTTTATTGACCAATCTTTTATCGCCGCTGCTCGCTCCAGCGGTTATTCTGAGCAATAATATGAGAAAAGTGCTTCTTCAAGGATTGGCGTTATGTGGCAAAAGTACATCGACAGCCAGTACCGCCAGCCAACCGGGCTGGTCGGGCGCTGGGTCGGTAATAAGATGGCGCAGCAGCACGGCGCGGAAAATGCCTGGACGGTCGAACTGCTCGACCTTCAGCCGTCCGACCGCGTGATCGAAATCGGCTTCGGCCCCGGTATCGGCATCGAAGCGGCGGCTTCGCTGGCGACGCGCGGGCTGGTCGCCGGAGTCGATCTGTCGCGGGCGATGGTCGCGGCGGCAAGGCGGCGCAACATCGAGGCCGTCCGCGCCGGGAAAGTCGATCTGCGCCACGCCGACGCCGCCCACATCCCCTACCCGGACGAGTCGTTCAATAAAGCCTTCAGCATTCACAGCATTTATTTCTGGCGCGAGCCTGTGTTAGCGCTGATCGAGATTTACCGCGTGCTCAAGCCCAATGGGCTGCTGGCGCTGACGGTGCTGCCGAAGGAAAAATGGAGTCCTGACGAAACAGGCGCGCTCGGCGCGCCGGACTGTCGGCCCTATTCCGGCGACGAGCTGCTGATTATGCTGAGCGATGCCGGTTTCACGGGCGCGTGCATCGAAGTGGATCCAACGCCCGGTGTGCCAGCGAATTTCTCCGTTATGGGACGCAAGCCCGGTGGCTGAACTGTTCGATTTCGGCAGGTTCCCGGAACTGGAATCCGAGCGGCTGCTGCTGCGCGAATTGATTCCGTCCGACGCCGACGCCGTGCTGCGGATTCGTGGCGACTACGCCGTGACACGCTACAACGGCGGCCTGCCCTACAGCAATCGTCAGCAGGCATTGAGCCTGATCGAGTGCATCGCCGACGACTACGCCGCTAAAAAGTCGATCCGCTGGGGCATCACGCTCAAACCTTATCCCGAAGTCATCGGCATGATCGGCTACAATTACTGGATTCGCGCCGACTTCCGCGCCTCGATTGGCTACGATCTGGCCCGCGCTTACTGGGGGCGCGGCCTGATGCCCGAAGCTGTCCGCGCGATCCTCGATTTTGGCTTCGCCTGCATGGCGCTCAACCGCGTCGAAGCTGACGCCAGCGCCGCCAATCATGCCTCAATCCGCGTGCTGCAAAAGGTCGGCTTTCAGACCGAAGGCCAGCAGCACGAGCAGTATTATGAAGAAAGCGGCTTTCACGATCTGGCGCTGTTCGCGCTGCTGCGTCGGGACTATCTGCGCGATTGACTGCGACGATGCCACGTCTACCGCCATCGTTCGACTTCAGCCGCTTTCCGCAACTGGAAAGCGAGCGCCTGCGGCTGCGCCAGCTTGTCCGCGCGGACGCCGAGGACGTGCTGCGCTTCAAGGGGAACTATGCGGTCACGCGCTACAACGGCGGCCAGCCCTACACCGAACGGACACAGGCGCTCGCCCTGATCGAGCGGCTCAACAGCGGCTACGACGATAAACGATCCGTCGTCTGGGGAATCGCGCTCAAGCCTGCTGACGCGATCATCGGTCTCCTCGGCTACAAAAGCTGGATTCGCGCCGACTACCGCGCCGCCATCGGCTACGATCTGGCGCAGGCCTACTGGGGGCGCGGCCTGATGCCCGAAGCTGTCCGCGCGATCCTCGATTTCGGCTTCGCGCAGATGGCGCTCAACCGCGTCGAAGCCGACGTCAACGCGGCCAATCGGGCCTCGATTCGGGTGCTGCAAAAGGTCGGCTTCACCTGTGAGGGCCTTCAGCCAGAGCAGTATTACGAGGACGGCGCGTTCCACGACATCGCGCTGTTCGGGCTGCTGCGCCGCAATTACGAGCGCTGAGTGCGCTTCACGGGTGTCAGTCGGTTTCTTCGTCGTCGGCGCTCGTGTTCGCCAGCAGCGTCTCAATCGACGCGCGGAGATTGGGCAGGTCTTCGACGGCGTCCCAGACAAACTCCAGAATAACTTCCTCATAATTGTGCGCCAGCAAATCACGAAAGCCCGTCAGACGCCGCCAGTTGACCTGAGGATTATCCTTACGCAAACTCTCAGGCAAACGTTTCACGATCATGCCGATGACTTCGTAAGAGCGGATGACGGCTTTTTTCGTCCGGCTATCGCTCATAAACACCATTTTGCCGTCGGTCGTAAACGAGACAATGTCAGCCAACTCGATGAGTATATCTCGCAGGTAGCCACGCACGTTTTTCATAGCGCCACCGCTTCACGCAAGGCAGCCCTCATTACACGTCCACCTTCAGGATGATCGGCAATCAGATCAACCTCGCAACCGAGCAAATCCTGTAAATCCTGCCAGAGGCCAACGACCTCAAAAATACTCGTGCCTTTGACAAAGGTCGCAATCACGTCCACGTCGCTTGTCGGCGTCGCTTCGCCGCGCGCCACGCTGCCGAAAATCCGCACATTGAATGCGCCGTGGTCTTGCGCTAGCTGCAAAATCTCATCCCGCCGAGCGCGTAGATCAGATAGCGTTATGATTTGCCGTGTAGCTTCACTCATGGCGTGACTCTCCACAAAATCCACCCCGACCGTCAGGATGATTATACCGTTTTGTACAGAGTTCCTGAACTTCGCCCTGTCTGGGCGGTCTACCTTGCCTCATAATCAACCATTTCAGCCTGCGCCCCAGCGCTCACCGGGAGTTATCGGCATTGGATGGAACGATCCTCAACCTGATTACGGTCGCCATCGGCAGCGCGTTCGGTCTGCTGATCGGTAATCGCCTGCCGACCAGGATTCAGGAGTCGGTCGTGACCGGCCTCGGCCTGATTACGCTGTTCGTCGGCTTCAGCAATGCGCTGAAAACCGGCAACGTCATCATTCCGCTGCTCAGTCTGGTCGTCGGCGTCATCATCGGCGAACTGCTCGACATCGAAGGCGCGCTCGAACGCTTCGGCGGTTGGCTGCAAGCGCGCCTCGCCGGTCGCGGCGAATCAACCGCCGAGCAGCGCGAGCGCTTCATCACCGGATTCGTCACTGCCAGTCTGGTGTTTTGCGTCGGGCCGCTGACTTTCGTCGGCTCGATCATGAACGGCATGGGCCTGCCGCTCGGCTTTCAACAGTTGGCGATCAAAAGCACGCTTGACGGTTTCACGGCGATGGCCTTCTCGGCCAGCCTCGGCGTTGGCGTAGCCGCCAGCCTGATTACGATTCTGGTCATTCAGAGCGGGCTGGCGCTGGTCGGCGGGCTGCTGGTCAGTTCGGCCAGCGTAGCCGACCTCAGCAGCAGCCCGCTGATTCTCGAAGTGACGGCGGTTGGCGGGTTGATCCTGATCGCGCTGGGGCTGCGACTGCTCGACATCAAGCAGCCGCGGGTGGCGAACTTCCTGCCCGCGCTGCTGGTCGCGCCGCTGATGATCGCCGTCGGCAGGGCGCTGGGGATCAACCTCTATCCGCTTTAGTTTCCAGCTAACGCGCCGACCACCATGACATTGAACAGGCCGCCGGTCCGCGCCTGAAAGCTGCTCATGAGGACGGCCTGCGGCTGAGTCGACCCGCGCAGGATTCGCAGTCCGGCATCGAAGCGATGGCCGCGCAGTTGCAGATCGCCGCTGACGATCCCCGCGTTGAGCAGCGGCGGCACGCTGGCGCAGTCGCGCTTTCCGGCGTCGTCACAGCGGAAACTTTGATCGTCGTTGGTCACAGTCGGGTCGACGCGGCTGCCGTCGGCGGCCAGCATGTAGACGAGCGCCTCAGCTCCCGGCGCGGCGCGCGGGCCGAGCCGCGCCTCGAACGGAAACTGGCGGTTAGCGGGTTCGAGGCTGAAGCCGGTCAGAATGGCAAGATAGCGCCCGGTCGCGCCGCCCGCGCTGCCGATCAGGACGTGCGCCGTCCCCGGTGACGCCGAGGGCGCGAGCGTCATCCGCGCGATTTTCAGCCGGTCGCCGGAGTAGCTGGCCGCTTCACCGGGAAACACCAGCGTATCGCCAGCGCCGCCGGGAGCCGACGCGGCGCAGGTTGGCTGCGCGCCAGCAGCGTCGCTCTCAATCCGCACGGCGGGATCGAAGCCGTCGCTGCCGACGACGATGATCTGCTGCGCGATCCCCGCATCGGATGAATCGCCGACCGGAAAGCGCAGGCTGATGGCCGAAGTTGCTTCAGCGGAGCCGCATTGAAAGCTGACGTCAGGCAGCGCGGTCGGCTCCGGCGTGACGGGATTATCGCGCCCCAGACGCAGGATGTAATGGCCGGTTGTCGTGCCGTTGGCGTTCCCCGCCCGCGTTGTGACGAGAGTATAGCGTCCGCTGCTTGGCGCGCGATAGCTGACGTGGACGACGCTGTTCGGGTCGCCGTCGTCGCTGCGCGCCACCAGCGTGCCGTTCGGGTCAAGGATGCCGATCAGCGGCGCGAGTCCGTCCTGTCCGGTCATCTCGACGAACATCTGATCCCCTGCCGCCGCCTGAATCGTCCACCAGTCCCAGAAGGCCGCGCCCGTCAGGTCGCCTTCGACGCGGCTGCCATAGGCCATCGGCGCCGTGGCAGGCGGCTCCTCGGTCTGCGCGAAAGCGACGTTGACGAGCAGGCCGGTCAGGGCGATCCAGACAAGGGTGAGCAACGTTGAAGGTTTCATGCTGGCGATTGTAGCCTCAGAGCCTGAAAATCACATGAAAAGCTGATTGCGCCTGTGCTTTTACTCGTCGTTGACGCGCCAGCCCTCACCCTCGGTCTGCCCTCACCCCCGGCGGGAGAGGGGAGAACGATGAGGCAGGCGAACCGCGGCGGGACATGATGCATCATGCCTGCGCGACCTCACCCCCGGTCTGCCCTCACCCCCG
>CAZZAO010000088.1:0-10652 GCA_964652205.1 uncultured Anaerolineaceae bacterium
CGGTCGGCGTTGGCGTCAGCGTCTTCGTCGGCGTATCCGACGGCGTGTAGGTCGCCGTCGGCGTGAAAGTCGGCGTATCCGACGGCGTATAGGTCGCGGTCGGCGTTGGCGTCAGCGTCTTCGTCGGCGTATCCGACGGCGTGTAGGTCGCGGTCGGCGTGTTGGTCGGCGTATCCGACGGCGTGTAGGTCGCGGTCGGCGTTGGCGTCAGCGTCTTCGTCGGCGTATTGGTCGGCGTATCTGACGGCGTGTAGGTCGCGGTCGGCGTGTTGGTTGGCGTCTTCGTCGGCGTGTTGGTCGGCGTGGGGGTCGGTGTCTTCGACGGCGTATAGGTCTGTGTCGGCGTGCTGGTCGGCGTGGCTGGCCCAATCTCGACCGGAGCCAGCGACAAATCACCCGCCAGCGAAACCAGATCGGCGCTGACCCAGCCTTCGGTTTCTTCAAACGCGACTTTATACCATTCGCCATCCGGGCTGACGGCCAGAACGCGCGCCGTCTGCCCCGCGCTGATCGAGCCAAGCGGCGGGTTGAAGCGCAGGTCGGGGCCACGGCGGACGTTAATGCCGCGCGTAAAGGCGATCCGCGGATAGTTGGGGGTCGGCGTGTTGGTCGGCGTATCGGTCGCCGTGAAGGTCGGGGTTGGCGTCCGCGTCGGCGTATCCGACGGCGTGAAAGTCGCGGTCGGCGTGTTGGTCGGCGTATCCGACGGCGTGAAGGTCGGCGTCGGCGTCCGCGTATGAGTCGGCGTGTCCGACGGCGTGAAGGTCGGCGTTGGCGTATCCGACGGTGTGAAGGTCGGGGTTGGCGTCCGCGTCGGCGTGTCCGACGGCGTGAAGGTCGGCGTTGGCGTGTTTGAAGGCGTCAGGGTATGCGTCGGCGTCAGCGTCAGCGTCGGCGTATTCGATGGCGTCAGCGTGATCGTCGGCGTGCGCGTCGCGGTCGGTGTATCGGTCGGCGTATTGGTCGAGGTCGGCGTGTTAGTGGCCGTCGGCGTATTGGTCGAAGTCGGCGTGTGGGTCAGCGTCTCGGTCGGCGTCGGCGTCCGGGTGCTGGTTGGCGTATCGGACGGGGTATAGGTCGCAGTCGGCGTATAGGTCGGCGTGTCCGAGGGCGTCAGCGTCAGCGTCGGCGTGTTGGTCGGCGTGGCTGGCCCAACCTCGACCGGAGCCAGCGACAGATCGCCACGCATGTTGACCACGGCGGCAAACACCCAGCCGTCGCCGCCCGCGTAGACCACCTTATACCACTGACCATCCGGGCTGATCGCCAGAATCTGGCTCGACTGGCCCGCGCCAAACGCGCCGATGGGCGGGTCAAAGCGCAGGTCAGGGCCGCGGCGGACGTTGATGCCACGGCTGAAGAGCGCGCGCGGAATGTCGGGCGTATTAGTCGCCGTCGGCGTCGGCGTATGGGTCGGCGTGCGCGTCGGCGTATCGGTTGGCGTGTTCGACGGCGTATAAGTCGGCGTATGGGTCGGCGTGTTCGACGGCGTATAAGTCGGCGTATTCGACGGCGTAAACGTTGGCGTATAAGTCGGCGTGTTCGACGGCGTATAAGTCGGCGTGTGGGTCGGGGTATGGGTCGGGGTATCAGTTGGCGTGCTCGACGGCGTATAGGTCGAGGTCGGCGTATTCGACGGCGTATAAGTTGAGGTCGGCGTACTGGTGCTGGTTGGCGTATCCGACGGCGTGAAGGTTGCCGTTGGCGTTGGCGTGTTCGACGGCGTATAGGTCGTGGTTGGCGTATCGGTCGGCGTGTGCGAGGGCGTCGCGGTCGCGGTGTTAGTCGGCGTATCCGACGGCGTATAAGTCGAGGTTGGCGTGTCGGTCGGCGTGCTGGTTGGCGTCGCCGTATCAGTCGGCGTATTCGACGGGGTGAAGGTCGGCGTGTTCGACGGCGTGAGCGTATCGGTCGGCGTATCAGTCGGCGTAAAGGTCGGCGTGTTCGACGGCGTGAGCGTATCGGTCGGCGTATCGGTCGGCGTGTAGGTCGCGGTTGCCGTCGGCGTATCCGACGGCGTCTGCGTCGCTGTGACAATGATGACAATCACGTTTGGCGGCAGCGTCTTGCTCAGATCGATAGTCGGCGAGACAGAAGGCGTCAGCGTCTCCGTCGGAATGGCAGTCGCCGTCGCCAGCGGAGCCACCGTGTCCGTTACCGTCGCGGTATCGGTCGGAACCAGCACGACTTCGGTTTCGGTCGGAACCGGGGCGGCGGTGTTGGTCGCCGTCATCGTCGCTGTTGGCACAGGCACGAGCGTATCAGTCGGCAGCGGCGTCGCCGTAGCGGATGGAATCAGCATCGCCGTCTGCGTCGCCGTCGGAGCCGGGGTTAACGTGTGGGTGTTGGTAGGTGTTTCGGTCGGCAGCGGCGTATTCGTCGGCGCTTCAGTTGGCACCAGGGTATTCGTCGGCGTGGCAGTCGGCAGCGGCGTCTCGGTGGGCGTCTCGGTCAGCGTCGGCGTCTTTGACGGTGTAATCGTGGCGGTCGGTGTGTTGGTCGCGGTCGGCGTATTCGTCGCGGTCGGCGTGTTGGTCGCCGTCCTCGTCAGGCTCGGCGTCAGCGTCGCGGTATCGCTCGGCGTGTGGGTAGCGCTCGGCGGCGGCGTAAACGTCCCGGTCGCGGTGTCGGTGGGAGTGGCGGTCGGAATCAGGGTATCGGTTGGCGTCAACGTCAGGGTCGGCGTCACCGAAGGCGTCACGGTATGAGTCGGCGTACTGGTGGCCGTCGGCGTCACGGTGGCGGTATTCGTCACAGTCGGCGTGTTCGTCGGCGTATCACTCGGCGTCAGCGTCAGGGTCGGGGTCTCGGTCGGCACCGGCGTATCCGTCGGTATCTCAGTTGCGGTGGCAGTCGCCGTACTGGTGACGGTTGCCGTGCTGGTTTCTGTCGCCGTATTCGTCGCGGTTGAGGTCGGCGTATCACTCGGCACGACGGTATTCGTCGGGATATTGGTCGGCGTGTCGGTCAGCACAAGGGTATTGGTCGGGAACAGCGTGGCCGTGTCGGTCGGCGCGACCGTGTTGGTCGGAATACTGGTCGGCGTGTCCGTAGCGGTGTTGGTCGGGAGCGGCGTATTCGTCGGCGCAGGGGACGGAGTCTCGGTATCCGTCAGCGTTGCCGTCGGCGTCGATGTATGAGTCGGTGTTTCGGTCAGCGTTGGCGTCTCGGTCGGTGTTTCGGTCGGCGTCAACGTCGGCGTCAGCGTTGGCGTGTCGGTCGGCGTCAACGTCGGCGTCAGCGTTGGCGTGTCGGTCGGTGTTTCGGTCGGCGTCAGCGTTGGCGTGTCAGTCGCCGTTTCAGTCGGCGTCAGCGTTGGCGTGTCAGTCGCCGTTTCAGTCAGCGTCAGCGTCGGCGTCTCGGTGGCGGTGCTGGTCAGCGTTTCCGACGGCGTCTCGCTCGGCGTCAGCGACGGCTGCGGCGTGACCGTGTCGATCAGCGTGCCGAGCGGGCGCGGCGTTGAGGTTTGCAGCACGGCCAGCACCGAGGTACTGGTGATGGTCGGACGCGCTGTATTGGTCGGCGGCGGGCCGAAAGTCGGCGTGTCGGTGACGAAAGTCGTCGCCATCTGCGTCGGCACCTGGGCGATGCTGATGCCCTGCGTCGAAAGATCAGTCACGCGGACGTCATCCAGCTCAACATGCGTGCCGAGGAAGGTCGTGATTCCGGCGCTGCCTTTGGCGGCCTGCCCGGTAATCTGCGTCTGCACAATCGACTGGCCGTTGACATAAAGCTCGACCTTGTCGCCCTGAACGCCGACGCGCAGGTTGTACCAGACGTCAACATCGAAGAGATACGACGCGCCATAGGTGTTGACGATCTGATTGTCGATGACGCTGCCGACGATGACGCGGTCGCTGGCGGTACTGATGAACACGGCCACGAAGTCGCTGCTGGTCGCGTCGGAGCGGACGATCAGCGCGAGGTCAGCGAGTTTGTTGAAGCTATCGACGGTGGTGATTTTGGCGCGCAGGTCGAGGACGTAATCGGTCCAGTCAGCCCCGCCCTGAATCACGCCGCTGCTGCCGTCGAGCTGGTTGCCCGCCAGTTGCAGCACGGTATTGCCGTTTTCCTGAGCAAAGCTGACATTAGCGGCATTGAAGGCCCAACCGGTCAACTGCTGGTTGTCGAACGTACTCTCGAACAGCACGTTCCCGTTTGCCCCAGGCTCGGCAGTGCTTTGAAACGCAGCGCCCTGAGCCGGGGGATTGATCGCCAGCGTGCCGGTGAACAGCAGCACCAGACACACGAGCAGAGTCCATGAGCGCCCATTGACATGGGCGCGAAAATTACCATTCCTCAACGAATTTTCCCCAGGATACGCTTAAGACACGTTCCAAGCGCTCAGATACTACCGCAGATAGCCGCCCTCGCAAACATGAAACTTGTCTATTTCTTCATGTCGATCCTGAAGCGCCGGTCGAGCGATGGCTTAACGCCCGCCAGAGATTACCCTTGTGAGTGAAGACTTCCGGTCGCAAGCGTGACCAGGCGCGCCCCCACAGCAGACAAAACGCGCGCGTAATGCCCTTATTTATCTACCCGGCATGAGGTTTCGATGCGCTGAGGTAGCGGCGAACGCTGGCGACCTGCCGCGCCCCATCGAATGGAAAGACCTGAGGAAAAGACAGTCTGGAAACTGCCTGTTATTTTTGCTCAGTCCTCAGTCCTTTACCCTCAGTCCCCTCGTTTAGAAGGTCCCTTCCTGCTCGACGCTCAATTGATCGATGTGCAGGTAGCCGCCGACGAGATCGGCATTGAGGCGGACGATAATCGCGTTTTCCGGGCCGAGGAAGCGAGCAGGATCGTTAAATTCGGTGTGATTGGTCGCCAACTGCACCTGCTCCCAGTCACGGTCACGCCAGTTATAGAGGAAAGCGGGCATGGCGGTTGCGCCGAGGCTGGTGTGCTGCAAGTCGATGCTCAGGCGGTTGACGGTCGAAAGCACCGCTGCCGGGAGCGGCGTAAAGCGGAACGACACCTGCTCCCCCGGTTGCAGCGACAGGTCGATTGGCGCTTCATCGGCGACACCCGGTTTCTCGACCGTCAGCCAGGTGAAGCGGTCACGGGAGATGGTGACGGGCGCGGTCGGCTTAACCGGCGTGGTCGCCAGTTCGACCAGGTAGAGCGTCGAGTCGTGCGAGTTCCACTGCGCGCCTTCGAGGCCAATCGGCAGCAGCGCTTCGCTCGTCCAGCCCGCCAGATAGATCGAGTCGCCGCGCCCGGTCGCCGCCAGCGTGCTGCTGCTGTAGTTGTAAGTCGAGGTAAAGTAGTCGTTGACGAACGAGCCGAGGAACAGCCAGCGGCGGCGGTTTTCCTGCGCTATGGTGCTGTCGCTGTTCTGGTCGATGGCGCTGCGGTCGCCCATGATGTCTCCGGCAGTCGTCACCGCCGTGCGCGGCAGACCATATGCGCCGGTCGAATAATACGACGGCATCGAAAACATCGTCGCCCGTGTCGCGGGCGCATACGGCCCCGGCGAGGGCGGGCCTTCGCCGGAGAGAGTCAGATCGAAAGTGGCGACAGCCCCCGGCGCTAACGGCTGACCGAGCCTGACGGTCGCGCCGCGCGCCAGAATAACGGCATCGTTAAGCGTCTGGTCGCTGCTGTTACGCACCGACCCGCGCGCGCGCTGCTGGCCGCCGTCGCCTTCGTAGCTGATCGTGGCGCTGCCGTCGATAGCCGGTCTGTCGATCTCGGCGGTGGCGTTGAACCCGGCGATGAAGCTGGCATCGACCAGAAAATCCGTCGCCCGGAAGACGTCGCTCTGGCGAATATCGACGCTGGCCTGAACGTCGCTGCCGAGCAGACCGCTCCGGGTCGGCGGGCGCAAGATCGGCTGGAGCAGGCCATTATCGTTCAGGCTGAGGGTATAAGCGGCGCGGCGCGGCGAGAGCAGGCCGGTTAGCTCGTTGACCTGCGCGCGCTCGGCGTCCGGCCACGAACGCACGACGGTCAGCCGACTGAGCGTGGCTTCAGTGCCGCGCAGATTGAAGCCGAGCGCCCAGGCCAGCCCGCTGAAGATGACGATCAGCAGCGGGATCGTCACCCAGGCCAGCTCGCGCCGGTTCAGCCGGGAGAGAATAGCATAGTTGAGCGGCCCGATCAGGCCGATGTAGAGCGCCAGAAACCCGCACAGCGGCAGCGCGTCCGGCAGCAGGTTGAAGCCGGGCAGAATTTCGGTCGCGCTTCCGGCGGCGTCCCAGTTGGTCACGCCGTAGGCCCAGCTCGGCTTGACGCCCTCGGTCGAGCGCAGCGTCAGCCACAGATCGCTCAGGCCACCCCATCCGCGCAGCGGCTGACTGTTCGGGTCGGCGGTCAGATAATCGACCATGCCGCCGCCGCGTGTCCGGCGCGCCAGCAGCGGCGTCTGATCGGCGCTGCTGACCAGCACCCGCGCGTCCGAGGCGAGCGCGCCCGTTGCGACGACAGTCGGCAGATCAAGCGCCGCTGGCGCGCCGGTTTTCAGCCAGTCGGCCAGCGGCGTCAGGCTGGCGACGCTGGCGCTGCCGTTCGGTTGAAGCGGCAGCAGATCAGTCAGCCCTGCCGCCGTGGACTGCCACGGCGCGCCGCCAGTCACGACCAGATGCCCGCCCTCGGCCACCCAGTCGGCAACTGCCGCGCGCTGCGCCGTGCTCAACTGGCCGCTGTCGACGTCGCTGAACAGCATCAGATCAACCGCCATCAGCGCGTCGGCGCGGTCGGGAATGTCCTGCACGCGCCAGTTGGCCTGATAGGCATCGTAGCCGCCAGCTTTCGCCCCGGTCACGTCCACTGTCCCGGCTGCCGACGTCGAGACGACGACCGAGAGCCAGTCGAGCGCATTGACGACGCGAATCGGCGCAGAAACGGCGCTGACAATCACGCCTGCCGTGTCGATCAGCTCGACACGCACCTGCGCGGCATAGGCGCGGGCATTGACATAGAGCGTGACGGTCTGATTTGCGCCCGCAGGCAGATCGACCGGAGCGCTGAAGGTGCTGGTGATGCCCGCGCCGGACGTTTCCGGGCGGACGACCAGCGCGCCCTGAATCGGGTCGCCGCTGTTGGTCACGTGGACGATGACCGGCATCCATTCACTGTCGCGGAAGCGGCCATCGAACCCCGCCTGCATCGTCATCGTGATGACGGGAGCCTGCGCGTGAACGGACGCGCCCAGCGGCAGAAGCAGGAAAACGACGGTCAGAAGGAGCCAGAAGGGGCGGCTCGGTCGCTGCATGGGAACGTCCAATCGTTCGGAGATGTCGGACGGCTGATGGTGCGATTGTAGCATGACGGCGGTTGGCCCCTGCATGAGCGTTGGTTAAGGTCACGCATCCCTCACCGCCTCGGCAGGAAAGGGGAGGAAGGTAAGATTATCGGTAAGTTGGACATAGGCCGTTCGCTGTACGCCATGCTGCTCCTGTTATACACTGCTCCGGGCGGGAGAGACGAATCACAGCCCGCTTACCCGCTTATTTATCGACAGATCGAACGGAGCAACCGGGTGATGACACCGCATCCCACTCGGCGCAGCGAATTTCTGGGCGGCGTTCGGGCGACGATTCCCTTGATGATCGGCGCGCTGCCCTTCGGGCTGATTTTCGGCGCGGTGGCAACCGCCGGTAACGTCCCCCCGGCGATGACGATTGCCATGTCGGCCTTCATCTTCGCCGGTTCGGCGCAGTTCATCGGCGTCAAGCTGCTGATCGCCGGAGCGAGCGCGCCGATCATCATCCTGACGATTGCCGTCGTCAACCTGCGCCACACCCTCTACGGCATGACGCTCGGCCCGCATGTCAAAAACCTGTCGCAGCGCTGGCTCGCCCTGCTCGGCTTCCTGATGACCGACGAAGCCTTCGTCACCTCAATTCAGCGCTTCGAGCGCGATGATGATTCACCTTACAAGCACTGGTATTTTTTTGGCTCCGGCATCCTGCTCTACGTCATCTGGAATGCTGTGACGATTCTCGGCATTGTGGCCGGTCAGCGCATTCCCGATCCGTCCGGTTGGGGGCTGGATTTCGCGCTCGACGTGACCTTCATCGGCATGTTGATTCCGATGGTGCGCCACCGTCCGGCGCTGGTCGCGGCGCTGGCAGCCGCAGCGACGGCGCTGCTGGCGCATGGCCTGCCGAATCAGCTCGGCCTGATGGTGGCGGCGCTGATCGGCGTGGCGGCAGGCGTCATCGCCGAGCAGCGCTACGGCGAATCTGTCATCGAGACGCCAACGGAGACGGCACAGTTATGAGTTATCTCGCCATCATCCTCGGCGGCACGCTCGCCACCTTCCTTGAGCGTTACCCGATGCTGGCCTTTGTCGGTCGGCTCAGGCTGCCAGAGCGCGTCTCGAAGGCGCTCAAGTATGTCCCGCCCGCCGTTCTGGCCGCCATTATCGCCCCTGACGTGCTGCTGCGCGGCGATACACTCGCCATCGCCGCCAGCAACGCGCGGCTGGTCGCAGCGATAGTCGCCATCGTCGTCAGTTGGCGCACAAAAAATCTGCTGCTGACCATCATTATCGGCATGGTCACGCTGCTGGTATGGCAGGCGATAGTTCATTAGAGCCAGGAAAAGGCGGTCGGCGTGGTATGCTCTCAGGAACGCTGCCTAGTCGCGCAGGACTGGCGTATCAAGCCGCTGCGAAACGTCTGCGCCTTTCCTGTCGCCTGTGGTCGCGTGACGGCGGGCGCGAACCATCGCGCCCATAGCTGTCAATTTACGGATCGTGCTGCCTGTCCGACCTCACCCCCTGGCCCCCTCTCCGCAAGCAGCGAGGGGGAAACGGATGCGAACCATCGTTTTATCTTTCTCCCCTCTCCTAGCTGTACTCAGCGGTCGGGAGAGGGGCCGGGGGTGAGGGCGGGCGCGAACCATCGCGCCCCTATGGAAGGCCGTTTCGCCTTCACCTTTTCCGGTCTTTATCTTTTTCTCGGCTCTCGGTTCTCATTTCTCGGCTCACTTAATTCGGAACGCGGTACCTCGTATGAATTTCTGGTTTGTCTCTGCGCCGCTCGTCAGCCACACGGACTGGGGCGGCCTGCTCAAAACCGCGCAGGCGCTCAAGGCGCTCGGTCACAGCGTGACATGGGTCAGCGAAGCGGCGATTGGTGGCCTGCTGACGCGCGCAGGTATCGACTTCGCGCCGGTGCGCCACACCGGCTGGCTCTGGCCGCCGCCTCCCGTCCCCGACCTCTCGACGCTGCCGCCGCAGGAAGCCGTCATGCTGCGCTACCGGCGCGCGCTCGATACCTGGTTGAGCGAAGACCTGGTCGGCGACGCCGTTGCCGCGCTGATCGAACTGGCGGGCGCAATCGGCAGGCCAGACGCCATCATCACCGACCCGTTTCTGACGGCGGCGGCGCTGGCGGCGGAAGCGCTCGATGTGCCGCTGGCGGTCGGGGGCTGGCCGGCGCTGGCCTCGCTCAACGACGAATTTCTCTATCCGGTTCAGCGCATTCTCGGACGCGACAGTCAGGATCGGCTCGAACGGCTGGCGGCGCGCTTCGGCCTGCGCGGGATGAACTTCGCCGAGGGGCCGACGCCGTCGATCCTCAGCCCGCACCTGCACATTTCCTATTTCAGCGCGTCGTGGTACGCCGCCGACGAAGCCAGTCTGCTGCCGCAGACTTTATTCGTCGGCGGGCTGCCAGAAACGCCGACCGACGCGCCGCCGTCGTGGCTGACCGGCATCCCCGAAGGCGCGCCGCTGGCGCTGATTACGCTCGGCACAATTTTTACCGGCGACCTCGGCTTCTTTAGCTGGGCGGCACAGGCCGTCGCCCGGCTGGATTACGTGCCGATTGTCGTCCTCGGCTGGAATCCGCTGGAGCCGGAGAAAAAACAGGAACTGATCGCCGCGCTGCCAAAATCAACCCGGCTGCTCAACTGGGTCCCGTTCGAGCACGTACTGCCGCGCACGAAACTCATCGTCCACCACGGCGGCATGGGGACGACTCACGCGGCAGCGGTCTATGGCGTCCCGCAGATGGTCGTGCCGCACGCTGCCGATCAGCGCGGGCAGGCGCGGCGCGTCGCGCAGGCTAAAGTTGGCCTGAACCTGACGGCGCTCGACGTCCGTCGCGGCGCGCTGCTCGAAGGCGCGCGCGCCATCACGCTCGACGCGCAGGTGCAGCAGACCGCTCGCCACCTGGCCGCCGAGCTTCAAGCGCTCGGCGGGCCGGTGAAGGCGGCGGAAGCGTTAGCCAGCATGGTTGGCTAGTGCCGCCGGGGACTCAAAGCCATCGGCGGAACCTTACACGTCAAGAATATATTTCGCCGCCGGACTGAGCCGAGCAAGCGTTTCGGGGCGCGCGTACTGGCGCTGATCGAGCTGCTGCGGCTGGTCGCGGCGGCAGAAATACGAGTGCAGCGCAGGACGTCTCGACGAAGTTGTATTCAGGGTTCCGCCGTGCCACAGATGCGAATTGAAGATCACGACCGTGCCTGCCGGGGCGGTGACAATGATCTCATCAGGATGATGCGCGCTCGGATCGGGCATGATGTCGCCGGGGCGCTGACCGCTGCGATGCGTGCCGGGAACGACGCGGGTTGCGCCATTATGCGCGGTAAAGTCGCCGAGCAGCCAGATCGAGTTACAGACATAGTAATCGCCCGGCTTGACCGCGCTGCCCCAGTCGGCATGGAGTCCCTGCAACCCCTGACCGGGCAGC
>CAZZAO010000088.1:10662-24652 GCA_964652205.1 uncultured Anaerolineaceae bacterium
GAAATTGAGCGACGACAGCCTGAACTCGCCACCGAGAACGTGGGCAATCGCCGCCAGCACGCGCGGATGGGTGTAGCAGACATCGAAGATCGCATCCTTGTTGACGAGGTCGGAAAGGCGGTCAGTCCCGGTTTCCTGATGGACTTCCTTGCCCGCATTCGCGCCTTCGACCGCCAGAAAGTGATCGAGTCTGGCGCGCATGGCGGCGATCTGTTCAGGCGCGAGTATGCTGCCGAGCGGCAGAAAGCCATCGGCATCGAGCTTCGCCTTTTCCTCGACTGTCAGCGTATTCTCACGCACGCCCAGAGCGTAAAGAGCATCAGCAATTTTCATCTGCGGTCTCATCCTTGATTAAAAAAAGACAAGGTTTACTCGCGCACGGCGCGGATGGCTTCCAGCACCCTGACCTGTAATTTACGATTCAGTTCCGGCTGATTGCGCGCGAACTCCAGCCGAAAATAGAGGCTGCGAAGAAAGCGGCGCGTGTTCTGATAAGCGGCGTAAGCGGTCGGGTCGAACGGGCGACCGTCGCTGATCGGGATCATGACCTCGATGCAGCGCGCCAGCCATTGAGTCAGGAATGGCAGCGCGACGAGCTGGCGCTGAAGCACGATCCAGACGACCGTCACCAGCCGGTCATCCTCGTCATTCGCCATCGGGTAGGCGGTCGGCGTCGCCAGCTTGTCGGCGATTGCCATCAGCAGCAGCTCGAGATCGCGCAGCGTTAAATGGCGATTACGCGCCAGCGCCCCCAGCAGCTCAGCGGTCTGCGCCAGCGCGTAGGCCCAGCCTTTCCTGCCGAGGAAACCGCGCAGGTCGCGCTCGTCGCGCAGGTAGTCGAGCGACCACAGAAACAGGTTCTCGACCTCATTCTGGCTGAAGAAATGGCGCTTATTGTCACGCGCGACGATCCGGGAGAGCGCCAGCGCCGACGACGCGCGCAGAAAGACGCCGTCGCCTCTGGCTTCGCCCAGACCGGTCGACAGGCTCATGACCAGATGCATCGCCAGCCCGCGCAGATTGTCCGCCGTGAAACCGCCGCGCTCGATCCACACAGCAAGGATCGGCCCGGCCAGCGCGTCACGCAGGCGCGGGTCAGTCGAGGCGAGGTCAGCGACCAGTTCCGGCGCGAGGTCGAGAACCGTATAGCCTTCCGGGACGGCGCAATCGCTGTCAAGGATCGCTTGCCAGAAGGCTTCATCCAAGCGACTAGCCCGGCTTTCTTCCCGTGATGAGGATGAAAATGTGATCGAAGCCAGCATCCGGTGACAGGACGCTGCGCGGGTGGATGAAATCGGCCACAGCTTGCGGAGCCTGCGCCAGCATAATCCGCAGCTTCTGGATCGTTTCCGGCGTACAGCCGAGACGCTCGGCCCACGACTGAAGCTCGGCAGGCCGCGTCAGGCGCTCGACATGCTCAATCTGCAAATCGGCGTCGAGCAGCAGGCCGCGCCATTCGCTCTCATTGAAGGCGCGATGATGGCCGGGATCGCGCAGGCGCTCAAACGCCTCGATGTAGGCCATATCGCGCGGCGTCTCCGGCAGCAGGTGATCGAGCACGACCAGCGTCCCGCCGGGCTTGAGCACCCGCGCCGCTTCCATGACGAACCGGTAAGTATCGGGGAAATGATGGGCCGCGTGGCGACAGGTCACGCAGTCAAAGCTGTGATCGGCAAACGGCAGTCGCTCAGCATCGGCGCCGGTAAAGCTGACGTTGGCCGCGCCCGTGCCGACGATGAAATCGCGCGCTGTTGCCAGCATCGTCATGCCGAAATCAGTTGCCACCGACCTGCGAACATGCTGCGCCATCCGCAGCGCGGTATGGCCGCCGCCGGTCGCTACGTCGAGCGAGAGCCAGCTCGGCTGCGGCGCGGCAACTTCAATCAGGCGGTCGAGGTCGCTGCCGCCCGCGTGGACGGCGCTGGTGACGTAATTCTGGGCGAACTGGCCGAAGCGGGCTTCAACATCGGCTTTAACGTCGTCTGAACTCACAATCCCCTTCCCTGTCCCTATCCCTGTGCGTGCAATCATGGCACGAAGCTTGATCGACCGCAAGCGAGCCGCGCGGCTGGTATAATGCCAGCATGACGACTTACTCGACTGATCGGCTGAAACAGCAGGCGCTTGAGCTGGGCTTCAATCTCGTCGGCGTAACTCCCGCCGCGCCGTCGCCGACGCTCGACGCCTACGAGCGCTGGGTTGACGCCGGGATGCACGGCTCGATGGGCTACATGGCGCGCCCTGACCGGCGCGAGCGCCGCCGCGACCTGCGCATCATCTTACCCGGCGTCCGCTCGCTGGCAGTCGTCGGCCTCGACTACCGCGCGCTGCTGCCGGAAGCGCGGTTGGCCGATCCCTCGCGCGGGCGAATCGCGTCCTATGCCTGGGGCGCGGACTATCACGACATCATGCTGGCGCGGCTGGAACAACTGGCCGCCGCTATCACCGCTGAAACCGGCGCGACTCAGCGCACTTACGTCGATACCGGGCCGCTGCTTGAGCGCAGTCACGCCTATCAGGCCGGACTCGGCTTCATCGGCAAGAATACCCTGCTGATTCATCCGCGCCGGGGCAGCCTGTTCTTCCTCGGCGAACTGCTGACCGATCTGGAATTCGATGTCTACGACACGCCCGGCCCGGCAACTCTGTGCGGAACTTGCACCCGCTGCCTGCGCGCCTGCCCGACGGATGCTTTCCCGCAGCCGCATGTCCTCGACGCGCGGCGCTGTATCAGCTACTGGACGATTGAACACAAAGGCTGGATCGACCCGACCTTACGCGCCCGCTTCGGCAACCATGTCTATGGCTGCGACATCTGTCAGGACGTTTGTCCGTGGCAGCGTTTCGCGCCGGAAACGACGGTCGATGCCTTCCGCGTCGCCGACCTCGACCGGGCTGCGCCACGACTGCTCGATCTGCTGGCGCTCGACGACGCCGGGTTCGTGGCGCACTTCGCCAGTTCGCCGGTGCTGCGGCTGAAGCGCGAACGGCTGGTGCGGAATGCCTGCATCTGCGCGGGCAACTGGGGCAGCGATCAGGCCGTGCCAGCGCTCATCGACCTACTTGAGGATGCCAGCCCGCTGGTCCGCGGCCACGCGGGCTGGGCGCTCGGACAGATCGGCGGCGCAGACTCCCGCCGCGCGCTCGACTCGGCCCTGCCGCGCGAAGCTGACGCCGACGCACGCGCCGAAATCAGCGCGGCGCTGGAAATGCGCGGCTGATTATTCGCGGGGATAACGTCCCGCTTGAAGGAAAACATGACGGATTTGAACGCGAATAGCATCATTTAATTTCAGGACGAATACAGTAACGCGGCCTTCAGGCGAAAGCGGCACGACTTGCACCCCATCGAGCCTGAAATATTCGCTCCAAACGTCCTTCCGCGGATTGAAGAGCCGGGTGATCGCGCCCGTTTCAGGATCGAATGAGGCGAAGTCGCTCCCTTTATGGCGATTGCACTCTATACAGGCATAGCACAGGTTTTTTAAGTCAGTCGTGCCACGATGCTTCTCTGGAATGACGTGATCGACTTCGTGTGAGATCGGGCTATCGTCGCTGCGCAGCAGGCAGTATTCGCAGCGACCTTGCGCGCGCTTGATGACAGAGGCACGCAAAGCGTCAGCGATATACATCATGCCGTGCGAAGCGCCTGACGCGCTTTAGCTTTGAGGCGGATCATAAAATGATCCATCAGGCTGGCATCAGCCAACTCAATACGTTCGGCCTCAGTAGTCAGACCCTCTCGACTGGCGTCGAGCAAATACTCCAACCGCTGCTGCGCGGCTTCTGAAGCGCGAAAATCGGCGATAGCCTGTATCGAGGGGGCCGAGAGCAGAAAGCTCATCACTTCGTCCTGAATGCTCACCTGCGGTATGAAGTCGGTCACTGCCGTTTATCCTCATCTCAATTGATCTGATTTTACACTGTCTCTTCTCCCTTCAGACATTCAACTTTTGTACGCTCGTCGTTATTTCACGTTGTCTTAAGGTAAACAGGCTACACTTCTCTGGTAGAACCTGAACACAAGGGAGAGCGTGCGATGAAGATCAAGAATTTTCAGATTCCCGCCGTCCGCCGTGAAGACGAAGTCAGCCAGATTGTGACGGCGATTCACACTGTACCGGGAGTTAAGCAGGTCACCGGCCACCGCGCGACGAAGATTTTCACCGTCGAGTGGGACGGCTCGGCGACCTGGAATGACATCCACAACACGATTGAACAAATTGGCTACGTTCCGCAGGACACCGATAACTACAAGTAACCGGCAGCGCCGCTCAGATCGAGCGGCGCTGTCCTTTATTCGTCGGGATAGCGCCCTAACCTTTGCAAAGAACGACGTCGTTCTATCGTCTCGATGCGATTAAACTGCAACAATCTTGCTGTCACTCGTCCGGTCGGAGTGAGTGCTTCAATGACGCCATCTACAATACGAAAATGACCGCCCCAGACTTCTGAGCGCGGGTTAAATAGGGGAACGATTGTCTGGGTGATCGTATCAAACGAGCAGAGACCGCTGCCCTTAAAGCGATTGCATTCTGAGCACGCGAGACTCAAATTCTCGCTCCGGGTATCACCACCATGTTTTTCCGCGAT
The DNA here is from genome assembly GCA_964652205.1 of uncultured Anaerolineaceae bacterium. Lineage (GTDB taxonomy): Bacteria > Chloroflexota > Anaerolineae > Aggregatilineales > Phototrophicaceae > ZC4RG36. Next base: position 15,256 of record CAZZAO010000088.1, read on the forward strand.
GATATGATCGATCTCGTGAGCAAACAGCCGTTGGCTCTGCTGAATAAGACAATATTCACAGCGTTGCTTCGCACGTTCAACGACTTCACGACGCAAGGCATCAGGGATACAGGTTGTCACGCCTGGCCTGCAAGCATTTCATAAGCACGGGTTTTCAATTTTGCAACCAGATTATCAAGCTGAATGTACGTTTCTAATTCTGCGCGTTCAGCATCGTTGAGTGTATTATTGCGATTCCCGTCGAGCAAATAGCGCAATCGCTCCTGAGCCGGATCAGATGCGCGCAGATTGATGACCTGTTCCGGTGTTGGCCGCGAGAGTAGAAAATCAACGATCTCGTCTGATGGCGTTCGTTCGCGTTGAATAGCGACCATACAGTTCCCAACCTTTGCGAAAATTACGCAGCTATCCGCGCTTCTCGATCAAGTAGTCCGCGATCATATCCTCAACTTCTTCATCAGGAATGTCGCCTATCCGCGCTGCCAGTTTGCCGTACCGGCTTTTGCAACCGCCACTGCTCATCGACTGTCCGGTTGTCCAGCCTTGCAAGAACATGCTGGAAGGTCACTGATATTAATCCTCACGTGCATGAGATCAGACATTTTGTTTTCGGATAATCTCGCCGATGAGTTCAAAATACCTGTTCTTATCGTGAATGTAGTTAGCGGGATGATCAATCATCAGAAACGTTGTGCCTTTTGATTTCCCAATACCGCACTTTAAACCAACAATGTCTGCGAACGTCACTTCAGCAATTCGGCTCCAATATTTACGGAAAGTTGTGCCGTAAAAAATGACAAATCGGGGTTCATACTCAGTGATGCGCTGCCTGAGATAATCAATCCTCTTAGGAGTGAAATAATTCCAGTATTTTGTTGGTGTTGTGAGGTGATTCAAACCTAATGTAGCAAGAGCCGACATTTGAACCAACCCCTTCTTCGGGAATGGGAGCAGTTCAATTAGGCAAGTCTCACCTTCCCACCTGCCAAGTCTATTTCTCTGATAAGCGACCAGGTCACGCTTACTGGTTGGAAGGCCTTGTGCTGTAAGGAGAGTACGAATCAATTGTCCCCAGGTTGTTTGTAATTCTGCTCCTTCGACAAAATAGCGCTCCACGCCGATTGCATTATGGTAGTCACCAAGGTCTTCTAAGGTATGCGCGCCGCGCTTGTTCCATGCGTTCAGCCGTATTTCAAGCTCATTAGGCCTCTCGTCGCTACCTTCTTCCATACCCACAAACCAGTAGGGGAAGTTCCAACGACCATACCCCCAAAAGCCCCCGGCATAACGATCTACTAAGGCTTTGTCTACCACACCTGTTTTTCCTATCGGTTTACGTCAGCGGCGTGAGATACAGAATCGTGACGCCGTCGCCACCTTCTGAATGACTTTAGACTCACGGCAATTCGGGGTGTAGCTGTGTCGCAGGAGTCTTTGTTTTGCGAGGTTTACTACCAGAGGGCATTTCGCGCCTACGAACACTTACAGACAGTTCGAACTCATCTCCCAGCGCCTCGACGTAACGGCGCAGCGTGTTCAGGCTGTGTGATTCGTAACCTTGCTTTTCAATCCGCGCGACTTGCGCCTGCGACACTCCCAGGCGTTTGGCTAACTCTGCTTGCGTCAGCCCAAGCGATTGACGTGCTTCTATCAATTGAAGCCATAGATCGCTTTTCGCAGTTTCTTCTTTATAAATCGATTCATATTCAGGGTCAGCACGCAGCCGAGTGCGCCAATTTTCATAGGCTGCCTGACCAGCGCGGATATCATCACGTTGTTTGTTGCTCACAGCCTCACTCCTTCCGATCCCGCGCAAGGAAATTTTGCATTCGCGCTCGGGCTATTTCCATTTCACTTCGGGGCGTCTTTTGAGTTTTCTTCTGAAACCCATGCACAAAAACAATCTGTTTTCCGGTAAAGAAAAAATAGAGCAATCGATAGGTATTCCCGCCGCTATCTCGCCTTAGCTCCCACAGCTTGTTATCGAGGTATTTGACCAGCGGTTCAGTCGTTTGAACATTTCGAATACGCAGTTGCTCAATCGACCATTCAATCCGCACCAACGTCCTAAGGTCAAGCGTATCGAGAAATTTCCCGACCGGGTCATTTCCGTTATCATCGATATAAAAGACGATAGACCATTCGCGCTTCTGTGTCATTATACTGATTTTAGTATACCTATTGGGAGAAATCAATCAAGGCATCAGGCTGATACCAGCCCGGTTACGTCAGCGGGGTGAGGTACAGGATCGTGACGCCGTCGCCACCTTCTTTCGGCGGGGCGGCCACGGCCTTCTGAATCAGCGGATGATCCTGCACGCGCTCCTGCACGGCGCGGCGCAGTGCCCCCGTCCCCTTGCCGTGGATGATCCGCGCGAACGGCAGGCCCGCCATGTAGGCCGCGTCGATATAGTGGTCGAGCTTTTGCAGCGCGTCGTCCACCCGCGTCCCGCGCAGGTCAAGCTCCAGCCCCGGCGACAGCCCCTTCATCACCATCGCGGGGCCAGCCTCTTCGACGTACTGCGAGGCGTGGCGCTTCTTCAGCTCCTTACGCTCACCGCGCGTCGGCTTGCGTAATTCGCGCAGCGCGGCGCGGACTCGCAGCGTGCCGACCTGCACCACCGCCTCGTCCCGGTCTAGCTCGCTGATCGTGCCTTCAGACTTGAGCGTATCGAGCCAGACGTGATCGCCGAGGCGCGGCGTCCAGTCCAGACTTTCCGGCACTTCGATAGCATTCTCGACCGGCTGATTGATGTCGCGGGACAGCGCTTCCGCCGCTTCCTGAACCGAGCGCAGGGTTTCCAGCGGCAGCGACGCCTCGCGCATATCGCCGCGCAGACGCCGAACTTCCCGGCGAAACTCGTCCAGCTCGCCCTGCATGTTGCGCCGCGCGGCAGCGATGATGTTACGCCGCTCGTCCTCGACCTCGTTGAGCTTAACCTGAAGCTCGGCGGCGCGATGCTCGACTTCCTCGCGCATCTCGGTCATCTGTTCCTGCTGGCGGCGAATGTCTTCGCGCGTGCGGTGGATTTCGTCGAGCAGATCATCGGCGATCAGGTCGTCGATGGCGACCATCGAGCGCGCGTCCTCGACAATCGCCAGATCGAGGCCGAGCCGCGTGGCAATCGCCAGCGCGTTCGAGCGTCCCGGCAGGCCGACGATCAGGCGATAGGTCGGCGCGAGCGTCTGGAGATTGAACTCGACGCTGGCATTCCGCACACCGGGCGTCTCGACGCTGTAGATTTTCAACTCCGGGTGATGAGTCGTCACCATCGTCGTCACATGCCGGTCGAGCAGCCAGGTCAGAATCGCCCGCGCCAGCGCCGATCCTTCAGCGGGATCCGTCCCCGCGCCCAGCTCATCGAGCAGCACCAGCGAGCGCTCGTCACACTCGCGCAGAATGTGGATGGTGTTGGTCAGGTGCGACGAGAAGGTACTGAGCGACTGCTCGATGCTCTGCTCATCGCCGATGTCAGCGTAGACGCCCTCGAACACCGACAGCGTTGCGCCGTCGGCGGGCAAGTGCAGGCCGCTCTGCGCCATCAGCGTCAGCAGGCCGACCGTCTTGAGCGAGACGGTTTTGCCGCCGGTGTTCGGCCCGGTGACGACCATCACCCAGGTGTTGTCGTCGAACTCGATGTCAATCGGCACGACGCTGCCGGACAGCAGCGGATGACGCGCGGCGCGCAGATCAATCGTGCTGCCGGGATGATTCGGCACGCCGGGATGGGGACGAAAGCCGACCAGCTTTGGCTCGACAGCGCGCAGGTCATCGGCGTAGCGAGCGCGGGCAAAGACCAGATCGAGATAGGCGAGGACTTCGACCGTGCGGACGATCCGCTCGCTATCGACGCCGACCAGTTCGGTCAGCGCCAGCAGGATTCGGCGGATTTCCTTTTCCTCGTCGATCTGAAGCTCACGCCAGCGATTATTCAGTTCGACCGTGTCGAGCGGCTCGATCCAGAGAGTCGCGCCGCTCGACGACGAGTCATGAACGACTCCCGGCAGCTTGCCGCGCTGTTCGGCCTTGAGCGGCACGACATAGCGGCCATTACGCATGGTGATGATCGGGTCTTGCAGCACCGTCTGATTGCCGCTGGAATTAATGATGCGCTGGAGTTTGGTTTGCAGACGGTCGAAAGCGACCTTCAGATCACGGCGAATGGTCGCCAACTGCGGGCTGGCGCTGTCCTTGACGACGGCATTATCGTCCAGCACGCGGGCGATTTCGTCCTGAAGCTCGTTACACTCCTCGGCCTCGGTGATGAGGTCGGCCAGCAGCGGATACTGTCCCTTCATCCGTCCGAGTGTGCGCCGCAGCGTGGTCGCGCGGCGGAGCGTCGTGCGGATGTCGAGCAGCACCGACGGCTCGACCATGATGCCGCGCTGCGCCGAGATGGCGGCGTCCCGGACATCGCGCGCGCCGCCGAGGCTGGCGTTGACCTGATTGGCGAACAGCTCGCGGGCTTCGCTCGTCTCGGCCTGCCAGGTCTGCGCCTCAGCCAAATCAGTCGTCGGCACGATCTCGCGCGCCAGTTCCATGCCTGCCGAGAAGGTACAGTATCCGGCGAGGCGCTCAAGGACTTTAGGCAGCTCAAGAAGCTGCGTCGATTTCTCGTTCATGGGTTTATTTTCATATTTTGTAAGGTGAAGCTGAATTTTACCACAGGCGAAGCGGGATTCAATTCTCGGTTTTCGGTGGCGCTTGAGAGGAAGTTAATGGCTCATGACGGGCCGGATGAATGCCCTCGCCCCCGACCCCTCTCCCTCAGGGCGAGGGGAGAAAGATAAAACAACCGACTGTAACCGCTCTCGGTTTTCGGTGGCGCTTGATGGGTAGTTAATCAATGTCCTCACCCTCACCCTTTCGCGGCCTGCGACTACTCCCTCACCCCCGACCCCTCTCCCTCAGGGCGAGGGGAGAAAGATAAAACAACTGGCTGCAACCGCTCTCGGTTTTCGGTGGCGCTTGATGGGTGGTTAATGGCTCATGGCGGGCCGGATGAATGCCCTCGCCCCTGGTCAGGCCCGCTCGCCCTGCGGGGCAAGATGCCAAACCAAAGCCGGCTGAAAGACCGAGTTTCGGTGCTTAGAGTCCCCTGAAGGGGGCCTGGGTTTCACCAGTCCCATCTGGTCGCAAGCCCCCTTCGGGGAGGCTTTCGCGCGGAAGGCTTTGCACTCGGAGGGCTTTCAGCCTCCGGCGGTGAGAAGGCGATTTTTAATGAACGAGCACAACTCCTCACTCAGGAATCGAAAGCGCTCAAACTCCAGACGAGGAATGGCCGTTTGAGCGCTCAATCGACACGGTAGCAGAGACGCAAAAAACACGGTTGTCGGCGACGGCAAACCGCTAAGTCATCCGCGATCAGGGTCAGACGTTCGGCGCAGCCCCCAACCACCGCGCCGCGCGGCTGGAGCTAGTCGACGTGACGGATGACCGACAGCACGCGGCCCTGAATCGAGCAGTGATTCGGGTCAACATAAATCGGCTTCATGGTCGGGTGCGCGGGCTGAAGGCGGATACGCTCACCTTCATTGTAGAAGCGCTTGAGCGTCGTTTCGCTGCGCTCATCCAGCCAGACGGCGACCATATCGCCATTCTGGGCGGTGTTCTGCTTGCGAAAAATGACGATGTCGCCGTCCTGAATCATGGCGTCGATCATCGAGTCGCCCTTGACGCGCAGCGCAAAGACCTCAGCCGGGTCTGCGCCGCCGAGCAGCGACATCGAAATCTCGATGACGTCGTCTTCGTCGAAGTAATAGCCGACGTCGTCCGGCACGGCGACCGGCGCGCTGGCGACGATCTGCCCGACCAGCGGAATCTTGACGGTGTTGGTCGCGGCCTGCACCGGCAGCGGTTTGGTCTTGCCACTGTTGGTCAGGCGGATACCGCGCGACTTGCCCGCAGCGCGCCCCAGATAGCCAGCAGTCACCAGCTTGTTGAGGTTATAATTGACGACCGAGGTCGAGTTAATGCCGGTGGCCTCGCCGATGTCGCGGATGGTGGGTGGAAACCCGTAGGTGTCGATATAGGTTTCCATGAAGCGCAGAATGTTGCGCTGCCGGTCGGACAATTTGTTGCGTTCTCGCATTTTCCTACCCTCGTCTTACATTTATCCAAAGTTGGGTTATATTGCATTGTAACCGAACATCTTTTCTATTGTCAAATGGTTATCAGCAATTTGAGCCAGAAGGTTAAAGAACTCGTCTCACGCGGTACAAAAGTTCTCATTTGCCGAGGCTTAATGACCGCGAAAACTCGACGGCGTGCTGGCATAGCGGCAATCGGACAAACTCAGCAACCCCGTCTCTGACGGCAGCTTAGAACACCTGTTCTTTTCTATCGGTTTAGTGTAATATTGGCTAAAATTAAGATTGAGTCTCGAACCCGAACCATCCGCAACCATTCTGGCATGAAAGTTAAGCACGAATGCGAACTCTCAATCGAACGCTGCGAGAAAGTGACGACGCGATGCTGCCGGTGCTGGCGCGGGCGTGGGGTGTCAACGTCGAGACGCTGATGGATACCAGCGAGATCATCGACTCGCTGACGCGAGCCATGCTCGATCCGGCCAATGCCGAAAAAATATGGTTGAGCCTCGACGACGGCCAGCGTAACGCTATGCAGGCCATCATCGGCGCGACTTCATCCAGGACATCGACCTCAATGCCGATGGCAATGGCCGAGCGGCTGTTCGGGCCGATCCGCAAAATGGGCGCGGCCCAGATCGAGCGCGAGCGCCCCGACCTGCGTCCTCAGGGTCATGCCGAGGCGCTCTACTACAAGGGGCTGGTGGCGCTCGGTTTCGAGAACACGCCGACGGGCGCGCGCGCCGTCATCTATGTCCCAAGCGATCTACGCAAAGTCCTGCCGACCCATAAAACCGCCTATGAGAAACTCGACGCAGACGAAGGTACGTTCGAGGATGAGGAGCTGCACGAAGAAATGACTGTCGAAACCGTTGCCGAAGTCAATGGGATTAAACTGGCCGATACCACGGTGGTCGATGACATGACGACGCTGCTGGCCTATCTGCAACTGAGCGCCCCCGCGCTCGACGTCGATCCGGTGATGGGCGCATTATCTGACCCGGCGCTGACGGCGGCGGATCTCAGCAAGCTGGCGAAATTTCTGCTCAACGGCGAGGCCGAGCGGCTGACATTTATCCTCGGCCTCGCCATCGGCGGCGGGCTGGCCGAAGTCCAGAACGGCCATATCTATCCGCGTCGGGCCGACGCGCGGCGCTGGCTCGAAGCCACTCGCGCCGAACAGGTGCGCCAGTTGGCGGACATCTGGCGCGAGCGGGCTGCCTACCGCGAACTGTGGCACGTCCCCGGCCTGCATCTGGAGCCGGGTGGCTCGCTCGACTCGTATAATCCTGCCGCCGTGCGCGGCGTGCTGGCGGGCTTCCTGACCGACCTCGCGCCGCGGCAGGAATGGTGGACGATCAGCACGATGATCGACACCATCAAGGAAACCGATCCCGATTTCCAGCGACCGAGCGGCGATTACGAGAGCTGGTATATCCGCGACGATTCCGGCGATTATCTGAGCGGCTTCGACAACTGGGACGCCGTCGAAGGCGCGCTGCTGGAATTTTACTTTTTCGGGCCGATGCACTGGCTCGGTCTGGTCGATGTGGCCGAGGACGCCGCGCGGCTGAGCGTCTTCGGGCGCGCCTTCCTGAACATTTCGCCGTGGCCGAACCCGCCCGAACCGGCTGACAAAATCACCCTGCGCGACGACAACATTCTGGTCGTCTCGCGCAAAGTGCCGCGCATCGACCGCTTCCAGATCGCCCGTTTCACCACCTGGCAGGCGGGCAGCGACCCGTACAATTACAAGCTCGACGCGCGCGGCGTGGATCGCGGCGCGAAGCAGGGCATCACGACGGCCAACATCGCCGCTTACGTCGGCAAGGCGCTGGAGACGGCGCTGCTGCCGCCCGCGATTGCCGGTCTGCTGGAGAATTTGCAGCAGGGGCCGGTCGCGCAGGCCAGCATCGAGCCGCTGCTGGTACTGCGGACGACCTCGCCGGAAGTCATGGCGCGCATCTGGGACAAGCCGGAGTTTCGGCGCTATCTCGGCTCGAAGCTCGGCGACATGGCGGTGATCGTCCGCGCAGACGCAGCGGACGCGCTCCGTGATGCGCTCGGCGCAGCCGGGATTCAGGTGGAATTTGGCGAGTAAGTAGTGACTAAGGAGCTTCTATGGCCCACATTCTAGCCGTATTACTGATGCTCGCGGTGGGTACACAATGGGTTTCCGCGCAGACGCCGGAAGCGACGCCCGATAACGGCCCGACGATTGCCGGATGCCCGGTCTTCCCGGCGGATAACCCGTGGAATCAGGATATCTCCGCTGCGCCGGTCGATCCGCTGTCCGATCAGTACATCACCGCCATCAACGAGAGCGGCGATACCTACCTGCACGCCGATTTTGGCTCTGACCCGACTTACGGCCTGCCCTACACCGTCGCGCCGGTCGATCAGCCAAAAGTGCCGATAACGTACACCGAATACTCCGACGAGAGCGATCCCGGCCCATTCCCGATTCCGGCAGACGCGCGGATTGAGAGCGGCGGCGACCGCCATGTGATCGTCATCGACAGCGTCGAATGCAAACTCTACGAACTCTACCATGCCTCTCCACAGGACGACGGCAGTTGGCAGGCCGGATCGGGCGCAAGCTTCGACCTGCGCTCGAACCTGCTCCGCCCCGACACCTGGACATCCGCTGACCAGTCGGGGATGGCGATCTTCCCCGGTCTGGTGCGCCACGACGAAATTGCTCTGGGCGCGATCAACCACGCGCTGCGCTTCACTACCTGGCGAACACAGCGGGCCTTCATCCACCCGGCGACTCATCCGGGCAGTGTCGAAGACCCGACGTATCCGCCGATGGGCCTGCGTCTGCGCCTCAAGGCCGATTTCGATCTTTCGCGCTATACCGGAGCCTCCAGAATCGTGCTGACGGCGCTCAAGACCTACGGCATGTTCGTGGCCGACACCGGCACAAGCTGGTATATCACCGGTGAAACCGATCCGCGCTGGAACGACGACGAGCTGAACCAGCTTAAGACGGTTCCCGGCGAGGCGTTCGAGGTCATTCAGGGGGGCGAAATTCTGTATCCCTGACAGCAGCATTTTGTGGGCATGATGAATCATGTCCCGACGCAGTGTGAGGCCAGCGGCAAGTACGAAAAATCACGCTCCTGATCTTTCTCCCCTCTCTGCTTGCGGAGAGGGGCCAGGGGTGAGGTCGGCAGGCGCGAACCATCACACCCCTACGGAAGGCGCCCGCTCCCCCTGTCCGACGCGGCCTCCGGCTCCTGCCGAGCAAAGAACGCTCGGCACGCTCCGTCTCCGTAAACGGAGAGGGGGGAACGGATGCGAA
>CAZZAO010000089.1:0-24345 GCA_964652205.1 uncultured Anaerolineaceae bacterium
TGAGTAAGGCGTGATGCGAGATCAACCTTGCCTTAGCGAGGACGCATCACTCAATGATCGAGCACAACCGCTGAGTAGGGAGAAACAGATCTGATGAACCCACTCCAACCGGGCATAACGCAGGGTTTTTACTCAGCATTCAGCACTCGTTACTCAGCACTTCTTTTCTGATGTCTCCCCGCAGCCACCCGGCCTACCAGCTCATCAACTTCGGCGTGATCGCCCTGATCGTGCTGACGTTTTCGGTCGCGCTGACTCCGGCGCTCGGCCTCGTCGGTTTCCTGATCCCGCCCGTCCTGATCGGCACGGCCTACATCTTCGTCAGCGTGGCCCTCGACGGGCTGATTTACCTCGTCGAGCGGCTGACAGCGCTGGGGGGCTGGCAGGCGGTACGCAGGCATGACCGCGACGATTCCCGCTGATCGTGATCCCTTATCCCGCAACTTGTGCCGCGCCAATCTCGTATAGCATTCGACAAGCGATAGAGGGGGAGCGGATTCCGATGTGGTCTGGTTCTGAGGGTCGTCCCGACGGCTCGAATCACTTTAACCTGACGTGGGTCTGGATCATCGTCGGCGTTGCGGCCTTTGCCGCGCTGTTTTCGGGGCGACTGGGCGGGTCATGGTGGATCATTTTCCCGCTGCTCTGGTGGGTTGTGCCAGCCATTCGCCGCGCCGCTGAAAGCCCCGAAGACCGCGCCCGCCGCGATGAACTGCGGATGGAACGCCAGCGTCAGAAGCACGAATACAAGCTCGAACGCTATCGCGTCCGTCACCCGGAGCGCTACGAGCGCTGGACGCAGACGGAAAAGCGCAAGCATGATGAGGCCGAAACACTCGACGATCTGGCGGATGAGAAGCAGAAGCGCAGCCAGAATCCGCGCTATGTCCTGATCGGCGACGGCGAGATTATGCCGGTCGATGGCGATGATCCGCTGCCCGACGTCGAGCCGCCGCTGCGCAGCAAGCGCGACAGCGACTACGTCTGACCTCAGCAGCGCTAGCGAGAGACAGGCTTCATGTCCCCTACCCAACTCGAAACCGACGACGATTTGCGCCGACGAGTCGAACAGCGCGTCAATAAGCGCCGCGAGTTCATGATGCACGCCTCGGCTTTCGGCCTCGTCGTCGCCCTGATGTGGGTGGTTTTTCTGACGATCCCCGCTTTGAGCGCCTTCTGGTGGATTCTGGTGGCGACGACGCTCGGTTGGGGCGCAGGGCTGGCCGGTCACGCCATCGACACCTATTTTCAGATCGGCCCACCTGCCGAGCGCGTCGATGAGGCGGTGTGGAGCGAAATGCGCGAGCGCTTCGGCCCCGACTGGCGCGCGACGGCCACAAAGGCCGACTACAATACGGCGCAGCACCGCCTGAGCCGCAGCACGAACAAGCTCAAGGAACTGCTGATTCACGGCTCGGTGTTCGTCCTGATTAACGTGATGATCTGGGTGCTGTGGGGGGTTGTCTTCGCGCCGTTCTTCGGCCTTGCTGGCTCATCGCCCGCGCTCGTCCCGCTCCTCGTCACACTCGGCTGGGGCATTGGCATGGCGTTCCACGCCGCTGACGTGCTGACCTCGCTCAATCGGGGCCGCGACGTCGAGAACGCCGTCGAGCGCGAGCGCGACCGGATAGCGCGGCTCGACGGTGTGAGCAAGCGCAAGAACGAGCAGCGTCAGACGTCGATGCGCGTCGGCGATGATGGCGAACTGGTCGAGCTAATCGACGACGAGCCGACTTACGACCAGAAGGCCAAACGCGGCTAACTTATTCAGGACAGAACAGATGTTCCATTTCTTGCGCATGGGACTATAATGAGTCATCGCATGAATTCGTGAACATCGAATGGTGAAATGTGGCGAAAGCTAAAACCGTTCCGGCTCCGCAACGCAGCGCGCCACCGACTGCGAAGAAGCGCCGTCGGATGGCCGCTCTGCGCCGCCTGACTCGGCACAGCGTTTTTGCGCTGCATGTCCTGGTGTTCATCATCGGCAGCATCTTCATCTGGTCGCTGCCTGCCAGCCAGCCCGACCAGCAGTTCGACAGCCTGACGTGGCTGGCGCTGCTGTGCGCGCACGGCATGATCGCCTACCGGCGCAGTCGGGTCGCCTTCGTCTTTCACCTGCTGATGTACAGCGCTGGAAACGCGGCGATCTGGAACCTGTTCGCCGACAGGCCGACCAAAGTCGCGCTGACCGCCGGATGGACGGCGGTGATCGCGCTGATCGGCCTGTGGCTTTACCGGCGGCTGATCCCGCGCCGCGAGCTGGTCATGCCTGCGCCGACGACCAGAGCAGCCCCGACGGGCGCGCCGAAACCCAAACGCCAGCCAGAATCAGAACCAGAGCCGGAGCCAGAACCCGAATACGACGACGAGGATCAGGAAACGGTCGATGAGGAACCGATCTATTACGAGCCGGTTGACGAGGCCGAGAGCTATGCCGAGGAAGAACCCTACCTCGACTATTCAGAGGACATGCCGGACGGATCGGCAGAACCAGCGCTCGACCCGGATGACACGCCCATGCCGCGACACAAGCGGAAATCGAAGCGCAGCTAGCCAGTCATCATGACCGTCGTCAACATGTTCACCGGTCTGAGTCGGCAGCGCTGGCTGACGCACGCCCTCATGGCGCTGACCGCCCTGATCGCTTACGGCCTGACCAGACTCTATTCCCCGCACGCCGGACTGAATTACCTGCTGACCGTTGGCATGGGCTACCTGGCGCTGCTGCTGACGGTGGTTTCACTCATCATCGGCCCGCTCAATCTGCTCTGTCGCCGCGCCAACCCGGTCAACATCGACCTGCGCCGCGATGTCGGCATCTGGGCGGCGCTGACGGGCTTGATCCACGTCATCTGCGCCTTTCAGGTACGGATGGGCGGGGACATTGTGCGCTTTTTTCTGCGCCCGTCGCCGACCGGCTACCGGCTCGATTTCAGCCTGTTCGGCATCAGCAACGACCTCGGCCTGCTGGCGACTTTGCTGTTGATCGCGCTGCTCGTCACCTCGAACGACCTATCGCTGCGCAAGCTCACGGGCAAACGCTGGAAGCTGCTCCAGCGCTTCAACTATCTGCTGTTCGTCCTGGCTGTCGCTCACACCTTCGCCTATCAGTGGGGCGGCTTTCGCCAGAAGCCGTTCATCATTGCCACGCTGGCCGCGGTTGCGCTGACGCTGATCTTACAGGCGCTCGGTCTGGGCCTGTTCCGCTGGCGCAGACGGCAGCACCTGCACCCGGTTCCGCGCTGATCTTTAACACAACCCTCATCGTTTCATATTGGAACTCAGGCGCAGATATGTTACTTTTCACATTCACTTCGCAGCAGCGGATTCGCTCACTCAGCTAACCCGCCCGATTTAAGGAGAAATCACCATGCCAGTACGCGAAGCCAGCGCCGTATGGGAAGGAACCATCCGCGAAGGCAAAGGTAAGATGAAGATGGCGAGCGGCTCTTACGAGGGGCCATATACCTGGTCGTCGCGCTTCGAGGAAGCCACCGGAACGAACCCGGAAGAACTGATCGCCGCGGCCCACGCCGGATGCTTCTCGATGGCGCTCAGCGGCCAGCTTACCGGAGCCAAATTCACGCCGAAGAGCATCAACACAACCGCCAAAGTCCATGTGACCAAAGGCGACGCCGGGTTCTCGATCAGCCGGATTGATCTGGTGACGGTGGCGGACGTCCCCGGCATCGACAACGCGAAATTCCAGGAACTCGCGCAGAACGCCAAAAAGGGCTGCCCGGTTTCGCAGGCGCTGTCTGCTGTCGAGATCACCCTCGACGCCAAACTCGCAGGCAGTTAAGCCATTTAACCCACTCCCCCGGTAGGACAGGGGACTGCTCGTGTGCGAGTAGTCCCCTGCCTTCTCCACCTTCTCCTCCCCGTCTGAAAAAGCATAAACAAAGCATTATGAACGAATACCCGAACGTCAGCCGGTGGACGACGTTACTCAGTTTTCACCCGTCGATGAATCGGCGCGGCATTCGGCGCGTGAATGATGCTAAGATAAAGCCAACCAACCGTGAAGAACACCTCAAGGTAAATCAGGTGTTCTCGCTGCTCAAAGTGAAGGTCAGGATCAGGCAGCGGTTTGAATGAGCAGCCGCAGTGAACAGCGCTGTCTAACGTCAAGTCGCCACGCGCCTATCCCCGGACTGAGGTCGAACGTGCGCGCTTTCCAACGCAGAGGATCAGGGTGGCTGCTGCTGCTGATCGCGCTCGGCACAATCAGCCTGCCGGCGCGCGCCCAGACCGAGCGCAGCGCAGCGCTGAGCTATGGCCGCGCGGTCATCGGCGAGATCAGCAACGCCGCGCCGAGTGAGGTCTGGACGCTGACGACCAGCGCCCGCGACCGGATTGCCGTCAGCGTCACGCGCGCGGGCGGGACGCTCGTCCCGACCGTGCAGATCATCGACGCGAGCGGGGCGCTGCTGGCCTCGGCGGCGCATGACGACAGCGCTCAGGCGGCGAGCCTCGCCGCCTTCACGCTGCCCGGCCCCGGCAGCTATCAGATCGTCGTTGGCCGGGAGCGAGGCGCTGCCGGTCGAACAGCGGGAACCTATCAGCTCAGCGTGACGCTGCGCGGGGCGGGCGAGGACACGCCCGGCCTGTTCGACGACTACGCCGGTTTCGACATGCCCGCCATCGGCGCGGAAGTCGTCTCCGGCGGCGGCAGCATCAGCAATCAGCGCTGGGTCAGCGTCTGGGCGATCCGCGTCATGTCCAGCGACCGAATGCGCGTCACCGTCCAGCGCAGCAGCGACGATCTGATTCCGGCGCTGACGCTGATCGGGCCGGACGGCAGGGAAATGCAGCGCAGCGAGGCCGACGCCAGCGGCGCGGCGGCTCAGATCGAGCTCACCTTTCCCGCGCCGGGCGATTATCGCGTCCGCGTGCAGCGGCGCGACGGCGCGGACGGCCTGACGACCGGCAGCTTCACCATCCGCGTGGCGACGCTCGGCCTCGGCGCAGATCACATCAGCTTTCAGGCCGTCGCCGGGCTGCTCGACTGGAATACCCCGCGCGACGGCCAACTGACCAACCGCCGCTGGAAAGACCTGTGGCTGCTCGATATCGACGCGCCAGCCACGGTCACGATTGCGGCCCGCCGTACCGACGGCAGCCTGATCCCCGAAGTGGCGTTGCTCGCCGCCGACCGAACCGAGCTGACGCGCGCGCCCGCCGATGACAGCTACGCGACGGCGACTCTCAGCGGCTACAGGATCGCTCAGGCGGGCCATTACTACGTCCTCGTGACGCGGCGCGGCGAGATCGACGGCGCGACCGTCGGGCGCTACACGCTGACCCTCACCCGCGACCGCTAGGGGACAGCGCGACCGGGCGCGAGCGTTGCCGCCTGTAAGCGCACCTGACCATCCCCGTTCGCCATCAGCCAATCGACCGTGAGCGTCTGCTCCGCCGAGGCGGCAGCATAGGTCAGGGTGTAGACGCCGTCGCTCGATGCCTGCCAGTTAACGAGGCTGTCGTCGTCGTAAACTGGCGCGCTGCCGTCGCTCAGGGTCGCCGTTAGCTCGCCCTGCGCCCGCTGCGCGCCGACGTAGAGCCGCAGCGTGCGCGGCTGCGAGTCGGCGGGCGCGGTCAGCTCGAAGCCGCTGCCGAGCGCAGCAACCGACAGGCCGCTGTTCGTCCCGGCTTCCCCGGCGGTCGGCGTGCCGCCGCTCCAGGTCAGCCGGACCGCGCTGGCCGCGCTACGCTGGCGACCGCCCTGACCGATCAGCCTGACATCGCTCAAAATCGGTGTCGGCAGCAGCCTGCGATTGACGTCGTCCGCCTGCCTGAGGCCGAAATGTATCCAGTCAATTGTCCCTTCAAAGCTCAAATCAACCGGCTGCTGCGGCGCGGCGGCGAACTGCCCATCGAGGCGCGGCGCGCTGCCCGCCGCAGGGACGGCAGCCATCTCAGCAGGCACGGCAGTGACGGCGGGCGCTGCCGGTCGCGCCAGCAGGCCGTAGACGTTGAGCTGGTTCGCCCGCGTCGCCACGTAGACCTTGCCGTTAGCGACGGTCGGCGGGCAGAATTTGGCGACTACGTCCAGCCCGTCGCGCTCCGGGTATTCGGCGCTCGTCCACAGGACGCGCGTCAGGTCGGTCGCGTCGACGGCGCGGAAGATTCCCCGATTGTCGATGGCCCAGACGATGGCGCTGTCGCCGTCGCTGCCGTTGGCCGAGATTGAAGCGACGCCGGAAGGCCGCCCGTTGGCGATGAAACCGCTGGTCGATACTGGCACCGGGTCGAGTCGGTCGCCATCAAACCGATAGGCTTTCAGGTAATCGCCGTCGCTCCAGATATAAACCTGGGTGCCGTTCGGCCCCTGCCAGACGACCGGCGCGTTATGCAGTCGGCTGCTGAAGCCGCAGAAACTCTGATGCACCTGCGCGTCGCTGCCCGCTTGAAAGCGCCCCATGTCGCGGGTATCGACCAGATACAGCGGGCAGTTCTTGCCGCCGCCGACGACGTAAGGCGTACCGGGGATCAGCACCGCGCCGGAGACGCCTAAATCCTCGTCGTGGTCGAACAGATACTGCTGGTTAGACGGCGTGAAGAAATCGACCGGGCGCAGGCCGCCTTCCAGCGTCAGCTTAACGAAGCTGTCGCCGTAATCATCGCCGCCGCTGTCCACTGAAAAGCTGCCATTGCCGGTGACGACGTAGAGATAGCCATCACTGTCAGCGGCTGGCCCGCTGCCGGACTGCCAGATGCCGCCGCCTTCGCCATCCGGCGTCGATGACCAGATCATCGGCGCGCGCTGCAAGTCCGCCGCGTCGTAGGCGAACAGCCAGCCGTGAAAGGGCGGGTTGTTGGCGGTGCTGCCGAACGCGACGATCACCCTGCCCTGGGTCAGCAGCAGAGCGGGGCGCTGAAGCTGCTGATGGCTGTCGAAGGCGACGCGGTTGCTGCGGCTGGCCGCGCCGCTGCCGGTCACGCTGCCCTGAATCGTCACCGGCCCGCCGAATTTCTCGCTGCCACTGGCAAGGTCGAGCGCGTGAAGCTGATGCACCGGCGGCGCGCCGTTGTGGTGGCTGACCAGATAGAGCGTGCCGCTCGCCAGGTCGATAACGGGCGTACTGAGCACGCCATCTTCGCCGCCGGGCAGATCGCCGGAGATGTTGGCGTTGAACGACGGCCCCAGATGCGCCGTCCACAGCGGCGGCCCTTCGCTGTCGGCGTCAAAGGCGTAGACGTTGTTCGACATCGTCGCCACGTAGACGACGTTATGCGTCCCCTGACCGGGAACGGCGAGGTCAGGGACAATCAAGGGCTGCGCGTAAATATCGCCTTCGACGGGCAGCGAGAACAGCTTGCCGAACTGCTGCCGGTTGACACTGGCGTGCGTGAGGATCGTCTCGCGTGAGTTCGTCCCCGTCCGCGCCACGTCATAGCGCCCGGTCGTCACGGCAATCTCCACGCTCTGCGACCGGACAGCGAGCGGCGCAGCAGCGATCCATAGCAGCGAGAGAAGCAGCAGTCGAAAGCGCATGAAGCCTACCCGTCCAATCTCAGGTCGAAACGAAGCGGCGCTCAGTCTGCTGGCTCGAACGACAGCCACTTGAGCGCAATGCCGAGCTGCCGGTCGTCGCTGCCGCCAAATTCCGCCGGGCTGGCCGTCCGGTCGATAGTGAACGTCAGCCGGGCGTTGTCGCTCGGCAGCGGCGGAATGGTGGTCGTGAAGACGGTGCCTTCTTCGAGCGTCTCGGCGCTCAGGGCGAGCGGGACGCCGTTGGCGCTGACGCGCAGACTCTTAACCGTCTCCGGTGTGATCGTATAGACGGCGTCGAACTGAAGCCGCGTCGCCTGATTCGGCACAACAGGGACGTTCAACTCGGCGTTGGGGACGTTCATCCAGCGGAAACGGTCGCCGCCGGAATCTCTCTCCAGCCCGCCCCAGCCTGTTCCCCACGGGATCAGCGCCATCCCCAGCCATGCGTCCTGCGCCGGGTAGGTCAGCAACCAGTCGAAGGCCAGCCCCAGCGGGCGGTCGTCGCTGCCGCTGCCGAGCTGCTTCAGGCTGGCTGTCCGCGCAATGCGGAAGGTCAACCAGGGGCTGACCGGCCCGCGCTCGCTCCCCAGCGCCAAGCGCGGAATCAGCGCCTGAAAGATCGTGCCATCGACGCCTGCCGCCGGAATGCGCGCCAGCGGCAGCGAACGGTCGTTGACCCACAACGTCAGGCTGTTAAGCACCTCGTCGCTGATGGCGTCGCTGACGTGAAAGGCAACCGCCACATCAGTCGCGTCCATCGGCGGAAGCTGGACGGACGCTTCGGGGCTGCCCATCCACTGAAAGGTCATTCGATTTTGACCCGTTTCCGGGCGCTGCCAGCCTCGACCGCGCTCCTTGCCGTCGAAATCAGTCAGGGCAGCATTGGTGGTCGGCTCCAGCGACAGCGCGCGCACGGCGATGCCGAGGCGGCGCGTGTCGGCGCTCAGGCTGTCGAACGAAGCCGGGCTGACCGTCGGCCCGGTCTGCAAGGTCAGCACGACCTGCTGCCTGCCCAACCCGACCAGATGGCGCGGGACGACGCCCTCGAAGAGCGAGCCGAGCGGCGTCTCCTGCCGGGTGATGGCAACCGGCGTGTTGTTGACGCTGATCTTGAGCGTATCGACCACGCCGGGCATGGCGCTGCCGACCAGCAGTTGCAGCTTGAGGTCAGCTTTAATATAGAGAAAGAAATTGACCGTCGCCGTCGGGGCATTCGTCCAGATCATCGAGATGCCGGAGTCGAATTGTTCCGGCAGTTCCCAGCCGACGCCGTTGACAAGCTCATTCATCCTCAGTCGGCCCGCGAAGCTGTAATTGATCGTGACTTTCTGCGGTTCCGGGATCACCCGATAAAGCCCGACGTTCAGGCCGATCAGGACGAGGGCGAAGCCAAGCAGCCCACCGAGGCGGCGGATGAGCGGATGCGGCGAGCGGGTGGGCCGACCAGTCTGCATGGCAGAAGAAGCGATCCGTGGTCGCAGCGTATCAGGTGTATCGGCGGAAAGAATAACATGATTATAATGAGGGACGGTTGACTGTCCAGAGGCGCGACCTGATGACGTCCGAGATCGACTTTGCCCCGGTAGGCGAGCATGTACGCCGCTTCAGCCTTTCCCTGCGCGGCCCGGCCTATCGCTGGCTGACAGTCCCGGTCGGGCTGTGGCTGATGACGCGGGTGATCGTCGCGCTTGGCTTTTACCTGTCCGCCGTCATGAGTCACCATCCGGTCGACCGCTCACAGAACCTGCTGACTCATTTCCTGACGACATGGGACTCAAATTTCTATCTGGGAATCGCCCGAACAGGCTATATTTATTCGCCCTTTCAGCAAACATCCATCGCCTTCTTTCCGGTTTATCCGCTCAGCATCCGTCTTGTCAGCGATCTGACCGGCGATCCGATCCTCGGCGGCCTGATCGTCAGCCATCTGGCGCTGCTCGGCGCGCTGATCCTACTTTACCGGCTGGCGGAACTGGAATTTCACGACGCAGGCATGGCGACGCGGACGCTCGTCTACCTGCTGGCTTTCCCGACATCGCTGTTCTTTTCGATGGTCTACACCGAAAGCCTGTTCCTCTTGCTCGCCGTCGGGACGATCTATTTCGCCCGCTGCCGCCAGTGGGGATGGGCAAGCGGGCTGTGCCTGCTGTGCGTCGGCACGCGCGTCAATGGGCTGGCAGCGTGGCTCTTTCTGGTCGTCGAATGGCTGGCAGCGGCGGGCTGGTCGCCGTCGCGCAGCTTTACGCGGGCGGCCTGGCGCAGCCTGTGGCACACCACCCGCGCCGACTTCCCCTCGCTGCTGCTGGTCGGCCTCGCGCCGCTCAGTCTGGTCAGCTTCATGGTCTACCAGCAGCGTTACTTCGGCGACGCGCTGGCCTTCGTCCATGTGCAGCGGGCGTGGGGGCGCACCTATGAAGGCATTGGCAAAGTGATCGGCGATGGCCTTCTCGGCCTGTCACGCGGCGATTTCCTCGCCGGGCAGGTGAACTTCCTGACGCTCATCAACCTGAGCGCGCTGATCTTTGCCACCCTGCTGACGGTCTGGGTCTGGCGCAGGCTGGGGACAAGCTATGGCCTGTTTTTGCTGGCGGCCATTTTGATTCCAGCTATCAGCGGCCTCGACAGCCTGACACGCTACGTCGCCGTCATGTTTCCGCTATTCTTTGCGCTGGCGTGGTGGGGGCGCAGGCCGCTGGCCGACCGGGCGATTCTCTTTGGCTTTACGATGCTGCTCGGCATTTTCCTGACGATCTTCGTCAGCAACATCTTCATCGCTTGACCGGCTTGAGCAGATAGCCGATGGGCCGCCCGTCGGTCACGGCGTCGCGGCTGTAGACCGGCACGGCTTTGTAGGCCGACGGCTCAAGGAAATCGAGCGGGAAATCGGCCTTGCCGTCGTTGGAGAGGAAAACAATCGGGCGATCCGGCTGGTCGAGCAGCGCAACGACGTACCGGCTCAACGGCAGCGAATCGAACAGGAACAGGTTATAGAGCGTGAGATCGGGGCGTCTCGCTTCGACGATCTGCAAATATTGTGCCGGGACAATCGTCAGCCAGTCACCAAAGACAGCGGCCTTCGGGGGCAAGGCGGCGAGCGTCTGCTCGGCGCGGGTCTGGGCGCTGAAATCGTGGCTCAGGTCGAGCAGCGGGAAGTTGACGACCACAAACAGCAGCGGCAGCAAAAACGCGCCCGCCTTGAGCGCATTCGGCACAGGGCGCAGACACCAACTGAGGCCGAACGCCAGCGGGATCGTCCACAGCAGCAGGGCCGGGCCGAACATGAACTGGCGATCCGGCACGTCATAGGCAGCGTAGAACAGGCTGTAAGGCAGCAGCGCCGCCAGCAGAATCAGCAGCCCGCGACGCTGCCGCCGCGCCAGCAGGCCGAGGCCGAGCAGCCCGGCGAGCAAGCCGAGGCCGAGATAATTATTCCAGAACAGCCGCAGCGTGTCAGTCAGCTCGGCCAGCGTCGGCAGGATTCCCGCGTCGAAAAACAGATGCGTAAACGGCCCGCCGCGCAGAAACCAGACGATCCCCGCCAGGCTGCTGAGATTCGCCGGCTGAAAGCTGCCATCGGCGGCGTAGCTCCCGGCGAGGTTGAGAGCCGGGTTTGCGGCGGCGCGCAGCGGGAAATAAAGCAGCGACGCAGCGAAGATCACCAGCGCGATCACGGCGGCGGCGGCGCTTCGGCGCAGCGAGACGCCGAGGCCGAGATAGAGCAGCGCGACTGCCGGAGCCATCAGCGCCGACGACGGGTGCATGGCGACCGCCACGCCGACCGCTGCGCCCATTGCCAGCGCCAGCCCGCCACGCGCGTCAGGTTCAGTCACCATCCGCGCCGCCAGCAGCAGGCAGAGCGCCACGGTGACGATTTGCGAGGCGTAAACCTCAGCGGCGACGCCCGCCGCCCAGACATAATAGGAAAAGACGAACATCAGCGCCACAGCCGCCGCCATGATTCGTTCGCCGGTCAGTCGGCGCAGCCCGTCGAACAGGATGGGCGCAGTCGCGCTCAGGCAGAGCGCCGAGAACAGATTGACGCGGAAGCCGACGTCGCCGATTGGCAGCAGCGTGAACAGGTGCGCGACCAGCAGATAGAGCGGGTAGCCCGGCGCGTGGACAATGCCGAGCGTCGCCGCGCCGGTCGCCAGTTCGGAGCTATCGAGCAGGTAAAAGGTCGGCGCGACTGTCCGCAAAAAGGCCAGCAGCGCCAGCGCGAACAGCGCCAGCGGCCAGCCCCACGCCCGGAAGGCCGAGGATGCCGCCCGGTCGTCTGCGCTGCGCCGTGTCGAAATCGCCGTCATCTGCGCCGCTCATCCTCAAAAAAAGATGAGGCGCGCAGAACTGCGCGCCTCATCTCAGATGCCTCAGATTGAAACCAGACTCGACCGCGAACTAGCCGTTGGGAGAAATGGTGTCCGCCGGAATCCAGACATCCTCGCAGGCAATGACGATCTTCGCCCACTGGCCGGTTTCGTCCTTAGCGACGACCCAGTAGCTCTGTCCCTGCTGGACAGTCAGCCCTAAAATCTCGTCGCCTTCGTTCGGCCCCCAGAAAAGCGAGGTCGTAGCGGTCACAGTCCCCTGCACTGCGCCGGAGACATCCGCCCCGTGACAGACCTCAGGAATACCGGGGCCGCGCTTGTCGTGGTCGTAATAGCCTTCCGTACTGACCGATGCCAGCGCATGGCTGAACGACAGGTACGGCGCGCCGGTAAAGACCAGGACAGCCGCGCCAACCGCGACCAAAACCAGCGCTATCGCTAAATGCAGCTGAGATTTACGCAGCATCCAGATGTCCCCCTGATTCCTGATAACCGGCAGGCCGCTGCCAGAGCGCCAGATTCTGCCGTTTATTTTCGTGATCGCTCCGATAGTATTCCCATTTTACTCGATTTTTGAAAAAAGCAATGAGACAATTCAAAATCGGTTGATGCTATACAGAACCATACTTTTTGACGCGCTGCCTGAATGGATCACTCTGCTTTGATTCTGAGCCAAAGGCCAACCCTGTGACTGCTGCCAACTGGAGTTCCGACCGCTCGGCCCGATGGGACGCCGAGCGGCTGACGCTGCTCATGCGCCGCTTTGGCCTGATCGTGACGGCTATCGTGCTGTTCGGCGCGGGGAGCGCGCTGGCGGAGCAGGGCAATTTCATCAGCAACCGCTTCACGACCTATTTATCGATGCTGGTCTATGCGGTCGCGTTCACCCTGCTGCTGCTGGCGGTCGTCCGCACGATTCCGCGCGCGTCAGACGGGCTAATCCTGGTCGGCCTGCTGCTGGCCTTCGCCGCCTACGCCCACATCCATCAGATCACCCAACTCCACAGCGGTATGCCGCTGACGACCGACGTCCATCTGTATTCCGACTACGCGGCGCGGCTGCTGCGGATGGGCCAGAACCCCTATCAATTCGATCTGCTCGACAGCTATCGCGTTAACCGCGCCACCACGCTCTTTTCGACGCCGACGCTCGATGGTTTTTACACCGCGCGCGTCAACTATCCGGCGCTGGCCTTTCTGGTTTACGTGCCGTTCCAGTGGCTGCACATCCCCGGCGAGTGGGTCTTTCCGGCCTTCTTCGTGCTGACGCTGATCGTGATTTTCTGGCGCACGCCAGGCCAGTTCCGCCCGATTGTGCTGCTGCCCTTTTTCGCCGACGTGCGCTACGTCAACTACATTACGGGAGGCGTCAGCGACATCGTCTGGGCTTGCTTTCTGGTGCTGATGATCCTGTCATGGCGGCGGACGCGGCAGGCGGCGCTGTGTTTCGGGCTGGCCTGCGCCTTCAAACAGCAACCGTGGCTGTTCGCGCCGTTTCTGGTCATCCGCCTGTGGTACGAGACGGACGGCAGCGCCCGCGACCGACTGCGACGAGCGCTGATCTTCAGCGGAATCGCGGCGGCAGTCTTTCTGTGCTTCAATCTGCCGTTCATGGCCTGGGATTTTCGCGCGTGGCTGGCGGGTATCAGCGAGCCAATCAGCGGGCCGCTGATCCTGCTCGGTCAGGGCCTGTCGAGCCTGAGCGTGCTCGGGATCGTCATCGCGCCCAGATGGTTTTACACCGCCACCTTTGCTGGAATTTTCCTGCTCGCGCTGGCGATCTACGCGGCGCGCTTCCGCGACCTGCGCGAGGCGATGTGGCTGTTTCCGTCGCTGGCGTTGTGGTTCGGCGCGCGCAGCCTGACGTCCTACTGGTACTTCAACCTGATCCCGCTGGTCGTCGCCCTGTTCTGGATGCCGGAGTTAACCCGCGCGGCAGACACCGTCCCGCACCTGCGGGTGCGGCTGGCGCTGCCTTCGGTCGAACTGCTCGTCGGCGTCCCGGCCCTTGTGATCCTCGGCGCGCTGATCGTCTTTCACGCCGCGCCACCGGCCTTCATGATCCGAATTGGCGAGCCGATTGGCGTCGCTGGCAACAGCGTCAGCGCCTTACAGATCGAAGTAACCAACAACACCGGCCAGACGCTGACGCCGCGTTTCTCGGTGCAAAGCTGGGCCGATCAGCCTTTCTTCTGGCCGATTGACGCCGGGCCAAAAACGCTGGCAGCGGGCGCAACGAGCCAGTATTCAATCTCAACGACGGCGCCGTTTGCGACCTTCGACATCACTCAGGGGGCGATCATCAACGTGACCGACGCGGTCGAGGCGGGCGCGCGCGCCGCAGCGATGCTTCCCGCCGATCTGTCGGTCAATTATCCCGACAGCATCCCTAACGGTCATTTCGTCTACTGGCTGCCGAATAACGCCAGCCCCTATCTGTGGGACATCCGGCAGTCAAAGCTCGGCACTGGCTCGATCACCCTCGACACCGATCCTGAGATCAATTCTGTGCTGAAATTCCGGCTGATCCCCTCGCCCGGCCCGGCCTACAGCAGCCTGTCGCTCGGCACGCGGATGCCGCTGCCAGACGTGCCGTTCCAGCTCTGGGTCAGGCCGCCAGCGGGCAGCAATCAACTGCCGACCCTCGACACGCTCTACGGGCTGGAACTGGACGTCAGCGAGCAGCAGGTCTTCGTGCTGTTCGGTGACGCGCAGCGGACAGGATCGCTCGGCGAGAACCAGCCGTACTGGATGATCCCCGCGCCGCCCGGCGTCTGGTCACGTCTGACGCTCGACCTGCGCGCCATCCTCAGCCAGCTCGGCGTCGATCCGCTGCCGACGCGCCAGTTGATCCCGCGCTTCAATCACTTCGACTACGCGCGGACGGCGCTGACGCTCAATCTGGTGCTCAAGACGCGCAGCCAGACTGCGCCGCTGGACGCCGAATTCGGCTCGCTCGACAGCCTGAGCCTGCATCCTGACCCGGATACGCTCGTCCGTCAGCGGCTCGCGCGCCCGGAAATCCCGCTGTTATGGTCGGCGGACGTCAACGCCGAAATGGGGAACGACGATGCTGCCGCACGCGATTATGCCGCCGCCATCCAGTCCGCTGCCGATCCACGTCCCGCGCAGTTTGAGCAGGCAGAATATCGCTTCCAACTCGACGACTGGCAGGGCGCGCTCGCCGGTTACACGGCAGTCGCTCAGGCGGGCTACCGGCCTGCGGACGCCTATAAGGGAGTCGGCTGGACGAACATCCAACTCGGCAGGTTCGATGCTGCTCGCAGCAGCTTCGAGCAAGCCATTCGTCTCTACACTCAGCTTCCCAACGCAGCGACGTCATCCGATCTGGCGGATGCCTACGGCGGGTTGGGCCGCGTCCAGATCGAACAGCGCCAGTGCGAGCAGGCATCCGCCAGTTTCGAGCAGGCGCGCCTGCGCCAACCCGCTTATCAGATTCCGCTTGAAGCACTCGTGCTGTGCTTTAAATCGACAGGTCAGGCGAACTGACGCGGCGCTCGACCGGGCCTCAAGGCGCCGCACCCTGATTCGGAACTCCGCTTCGTTATTCCCTGAGCGGCCAGCGCCAGCCTGCCGGTCGAAAGTCTGAGGAATTGTTCCGGCGAAAGTCGGCGGGCAGCGTCGAGCAAGCGGCGGATGAGCGTAGGGCAAATCTGTTGTATTGTTTGATGTAACGATTTCTCAACAATTCACGAGGAACAAAGCTCATGCATCGCCTTCGCCTGTTCATCAGTATTGCGGCTCTCGTCGCCAGTCTCGCCGGTGTGTTCGCGGTCGCGCCTGCCGCACAGGCGTCGGGGGGATGCGCGCAGGGCTATGTCGTCCAACGAGGGGATAACCTGTTCCGCATTGGCCTGCGCTTCGGCCTGAACGTTTATCAGATGCAGGCGCTCAACGGCCTGCCCAATGCGAACGTGGTCTACGCCGGTCAGTGGCTGTGCGTCAGGGGCTATGTCCCCGCGCCGCAGCCACAGTACAGCAGCACCTATACCGTTCAGTGGGGCGACACCCTTTCGGGCATCGCCTGGCGCTTCGGCGTCAACCCGTACCAGTTGGCGGCCTACAACGGCCTCTATAACTGGAATTACGTCTATGCCGGTCAGGTGATCCGCCTGCCCTGGGGCTACTAAAGGCTTCCACCTCTGAGTCAAGCGAAGGGCGCGGCTTCTCTGGGTGAGGAACCGCGCCGTTTCGATTCTAGCGCTGGAACCACCGCGGCACTTCCGTTATGATGTCCCAAAATAGAGGCGGGTGAAACAACCATGCGCGAAGTAGTGATCGTCGGCGGCGGGCTGACCGGTCTGGCGGCAGCCTGGGAACTGGAACAGCGCGGCATCGGCTATACGCTGGTCGAGGTCAAGGGACGGCTCGGCGGCAGCATCCGCACCGTGCGCGAAAACGGCTTCGTCGTCGATACCGGCGCGTTTCAGTTCGCATCCGCCATCGACGGCCCCTACCTGAGCGAACTCGGTCTGACCGACGCGCTGACTGCCGACGGCGATCAGGTGCTGTTCCGCGCGGGGACGCAAACCCTGATTGACGCGCTGACGCGCCGGGTGACTCAGCCAGTCATGCTGCGGATGGCGGTCAGCAGTCTGGGACGGATTGAGGGGGATCGTCTCGGCGTCTGTCTGGAAAACGGGCTGATGCTCGACGCCGCCGCGCTGATCGTCACCGCCCCGGCGCGCTATGCCGAACACATGCTGCGCTCGCTTCAGCCGGAAGTCGCCTACCGCCTGTTCGACTATCGCTACGATTCGGTCGCGCGGGTCGCGCTCGGCTACCGCAGCGCAGACATCGGCCCAATCCCGCCCGCGCCGCCGGAAGATTACGGCCTGCTCTCGTGGCAGACGACGACCCAGCCTGATCGCGTACCGGAAGGCGGCGTGCTGCTTCAGGCGCTGATGCGGCTGCCGGTCGAGGACGTGGTTGAACCGACACTGCCGCTCCAGATCGCCGCGTTGATGCGCTGGCCGCTCAATCCGCTGGTCACTCGCGCCGATCTGTGGACAGAGGCTGACCCGCTGACGCGCGAGCAGCCGACCCACAGCGCCAATATGGACGCCATCGACGCGCTGCTGCCGCCTGACGTCGCCCTGGCAGGCAGCGATTATCGCGCCCGCACGCTCGATCAGCGCGTCGCGGATGGGCGCGCCGCCGCTGTTAAAGTCGCTCACTTCCTCGATGGCCGCAAATAGCTCAAATGTGCATCCTGTGAGAGAACTTATTATTACAGGGGAAGTTAAAGTACAATTAAAGCATCCCCTGACTCTGTCAATCAAGAGATCGACATGATGTTCAATCTGCGACTCGACCGTGTCATTCGCAGAACGGCTGCGGACAGCAAACAGGTTTACAGCTTGCTGCTGGCAGATGAGGGTCTGTATATCTTTCATACCGGCATCGTCGGCGGTCTTGTCTCCGCCGATGCTGGCGCTGGTCGGCATCAGATCATGGTGGACGAACGCTCGATGCCGTTGATCGAAGCGATGATCAGGAGCGAAGCGCGGGTGCAATCGCTGCCACCAGAAGACCTCGTCCGGGAAAGCGGACATGCGCTGATCCCGTTCGAGTCGATGACCGAGGTCCAGCAGGGTCGCGCGGCGCTGGCGTTCAAAACCAGCGACGACTCATTCGATTTTCTGTTCACTCATTCTGATGAAACCGAGATTAGCGTCCTGGTCGCGCGGCTCAGGTCATCTATCGGAAAAAGCCATGCCGACGATTGAAGACGCCATTCTACTGGCCGCCGAGGCCCATCGCGGCCAGGTCGACCGGGCGGGCAAGCCGTATATTCTCCATCCGCTGCGCGTGATGCAGTCGGTTGAGAGCGAGACAGAGAAAATCATCGCCGTCCTGCACGACGTGGTTGAGGACAGCGCGCTGACGCTCGACGACCTGCGCGCCAGCGGCTACAGCGAGGAAGTCGTCGCCGCCATCGACTGCCTGACACGGCGCAAGGCCGAAAGCTACGCCGAGATGATCGAGCGCATCAAGCCGAACCCGCTGGCGGTGCGCGTCAAGCTCGGCGACCTGGCCGACCACAGCGATGTACGCACGCTCAAGCGGCTTGAGAACGACGACTTTGAGCGACTCAAGCGTTATCAGGCGGCCTGGCTCGAACTCAGCCCCCTCGCTCACGGATAGTCCAGTTCGCGCTATAATCGCGTCATGATTTGAGATCACGACGCGCCGGATTCGCCGCGCGAAAAGGACACCGACGATGAGCCGTAGTTATGACATCCTTTGCATGGGACGCAGCTCGATTGACCTGTATTCCAATGACATCGGTGCGCCGTTCGAGGAAATCACCTCGTTCGCGGCGCTGGTTGGCGGCTGTCCGACCAATATCGCCGTCGGCACGCGCCGTCTCGGCCTCAAGTCGGCGCTGCTAACGGCTGTCGGCAAAGACCGCGTCGGCGATTTCGTCGTCCATTTCCTCAAGAAAGAAGGGGTCGAGACGAAGTTTATCCCGACCAAAGCGGGCAACCGCACCAGCGCTGTCCTGCTCGGCATCCAACCGCCCGACCACTTCCCGCTGATCTACTACCGCGACAACAACGCCGATGTGCAATTGACGATTGATGATGTGCTGGCCGCGCCGGTCGCAGACAGCCGCCTGCTGCTCATCAGCGGCACCGGCCTGTCGAAAGACCCCGGTCGCAGCGCGACTCAGTACGCCGCTGAACTGGCGCAGTCAGTCGGCACGGAAGTCGTACTCGACATCGACTATCGCCCCGACCAGTGGCACGACGCCCGCGCCTTCGGCATCACCGTCCGCCTGACGCTGCCGCTGGCCGACATCTGCATCGGCACAGAAGACGAGATCAAGGCCGCGACCGGGGCCGACACGGCTGAAGCGGCTGTCGCCATTCTGCTGGCGGGCGTGCGTCAGGCCGTCGTCTACAAGCGCGGCGGCGAAGGCAGCAGCGTCTACCTCAAGGATGGCACGGTCTACCACGTCGATCCGTTCAGAATCACGGTGCTCAACGTCCTCGGCGCGGGCGACGCCTTCGCCAGCGGCTTCCTTTACGCCCATCTGCAAGGCTGGGACTGGGCGAAGTCGGCGCGGATGGGCAACGCGACCGGCGCGATTGTCGTCACGCGGCAGGGCTGCGCCAACGACATGCCGACACATCAGGAAGCGCTCGACTTCATCGACAGTCAGGGTGGGTTCTAAAGAAAAGTGCTGAGTGCTGAGCAATGAGTGGCGAGTAAAGACAAAAAGCTCAAACGCGCTGCTCCATTTTTTTACTCAGTCCTCGGCCCTCAGTTCTCAGTCCTTCTTGTGGAGCTTCTCATGCCAATCGATACGAAGATGCACGGCAAGGTGGCGCTGGTGACGGGCGGCGCGTCAGGGATTGGCGCGGCCATCGCGCTGGAGTTCGCTCATCAGGCGGCAGCCGTCGTCATCGCCGACCTGGACGCGCCAAAGGGCAAAGGAATCGTCGCCAAGATCGAGGCGGGCGGCGGCGAAGCGTTGTTCGTCAAAACCGACGTCTCGAAGCCTGCCGAGGTCGAGGCGATGGTGGCGAAAGCGGTCACGGCGTTCGGCGGGCTGCACTACGCCGTCAATAACGCGGGCCTCAGCGGCATGGCAGCACGGATCGCCGACATGCCTGACGCCGAGTGGGACAAGGTGATCAACGTCAACCTGACCGGCGTCTGGCTCGGCCTCAAGCACGAGATCAGGCAGATGGTCAAACAGAAGGACGGCGGCGTGATCGTCAATATGGCGTCGATTCTGGGGACGGTCGGCTTCAGCGGGTCGAGCGCCTATGTCGCGGCCAAGCACGCCCTGATCGGCCTGACGAAAACAGCGGCGCTGGAATATGCGGGCAATCATATTCGCGTCCACGCCGTCTGCCCCGGCTTCATCGACACGCCCTTACTGGCACACATGGACGACCGGCAGCGCAAACAGATCGTCGCCCTGCACCCGCTTGGACGGTTTGGCACGGTCGATGAAGTGGCGGGAGCCGTCATCTGGCTCTGCTCGGACGCGGCCTCATTTATGACCGGCGAAGCGATCCTGATCGACGGGGGCTACACGGCAAGATAAGGACTGAGCAAAAGAAGGACTGAGGACTGAGTGAAAACCGAAGAAGTAGCTTGTGCTTTACCCAGTCCTCAGTCCTTTTTTTACTCCTCACCTACTTCAATGACCTGTGAAGGTGATCCATGTCCGAACGTTGGTTACAGTGGGCGCAGCGGCTTGAGGCCGTAGCGCAGAGCGGGCTGCACTTTAGCGAAAGCGAATTTGACCATGAGCGCTATCAGCAGATCATGCAGGTAGCGACGGAGATGATGGCGGCGGGCAGCGGCGCGGACGTGACCGCCGTGCAGGGCCTGTTCAACACCCAGTCGGGCTACAGCACGCCGAAGTTCGACGTGCGCGGCGTGGTCTTTCGCGGCGACCAGCTTTTACTGGTGCGCGAAGACCTCGACGCCGGACGCTGGACGCTGCCGGGCGGCTGGGCCGATGTCGGCGATACGCCGTCGCGGGCCGTCGAGCGCGAAATCCGCGAGGAAGCGGGCTATCAGGCGCGGGCCGTCAGGCTGCTGGCGCTCTACGACCGCACCGCGCAGGGACACCCACCGTACCTGTTCGCGGCCTACAAGGGCTTCTTCCTGTGCGCGCTGACCGATGAGCGACAGAATTTACTGCCGAACGTCGAGACGAGCGAAACCGGCTGGTTCAGCGAAGAGGCCCTCGCGGGCCTCGACCTGTCAATTGGCCGCGTGACGCTGCGGCAGCTTCGGCGGATGTTCGAGCATCACCGCTCGCCCGATCTGCCGACCGACTTCGACTGAGCAAGCGATCAGTCAGAAAATTGCACCTGTGCCTCAGCCAGCACCGACGCACGAAGATGCCGGTTGAGCGCCCGATAGGTCACGAGATCAATCGGACGACCGCCAAAAAGCCCCGACAATTCTTCTTCGATGTAAAACAGGCGGAAAAAATCTGGTGTGTGGCCTTCGATGAACTCCACCAGCACATCGACGTCACTTTCGTCGTTAAAATCCTCGGTCAGAATCGAGCCAGACAGCGCCAGCCTGCGGATACGATGCCGCTGACAGAACTGTTTGATCTGCTCCGGGGAAACCGCTATGCGCGCTGAGGAGTCGGTTTGATCGGTCATGGCGCTCTGAGTCGTCGATCCTGATTCCGATGCGGTAGACTGTATTGTAGTGCAAAAAGTGATCGCTCTGGAAACCCGTGACAGGCTTTATCGCTCACAAGGGAATTGAAGCATGTTGATTGCCCTTCAGGAAGATATGCTCCCCGGCGCGAGGCCGCTGGAGAAGTTCGAGCAGGCCGGGGCGCTCGGCGTCGAGGGCGTCGAAGTCTGGGGCATGGGACTCGCGCCGCGCATGCCGGAACTGGTCGAAGCGTCGATGCGCTCCGGCCTGCCGATTGCCGCCGTCAATCACGGCAGGCAGTCGGGACTGCTCGACCCTGACCCGATAGAACGCAGCCGCGCCCTCGACGAATTACGCTCGTCGGTCATGTGCGCCTCTGATCTGGGCGCGAAAGGGGTGATCTTTGTGCCACACTTCGGCCCGCACGTCCTGCCCGACCTGACGCCCTATAAATCGGCTGAGGAACTGGAAATCGAGCTGCTCATCATGCATCTACGCACGCTCGAAGACTTCGCCGACGCCATGAGCGTCGATCTGTACATCGAGCCAGCCAACCGGCAAGTGACGCGCCTCATCAACCGGCTCGATCAGGCGGCCCGGATCGTTCAGATACTCGATCATCCGCGCGTCAGGATCGCCGCCAACCTGTTCCACATGGCGCTCGAAGAAGCCAGCATCCCGGACGCCATTCGCGCTCACGCTCGCCCCATCGGCCATGTCCACCTCGCCGACCCTGATCGCAACCTGCCCGGCCAGGGCGCGACCGACTGGAAAGCCGCAGGTCAGGCGTTCGCGGACATCGGTTACAGCGGCTGGGCGGCCTTCGCGCCGGATCAGCCGGGCGAGAACGCGGCGCGCGCCGAACGGTATGCCCGCGAGCTGCCCGCCAGCCTGAAGCGGCTGCGCGAAGCCGGGTTCTAAGCGCCTCGGATCGTCAGGGGCGCGCTGCGAGTGTGACTGGAAGCCGTATGAGTTCCCTGAACCGCGATACCCGCCGAATACTCCCGATCCTCGCTGGCGACCCGCTTGAGCAGGCCGAGTGGCCGCTGCTCCGGCTCGCCCGTGGGCTGGCGCGCCGCCGTGAACAGCGCGGCGCGTAGATGATTCAGACGCCGCTCCGCCACCGCAAAGGCAGCCGCGTCACCCGCTGGCAGCGCGTTCCGGGCTGGCGGCGGCGCCAGCAGGCTTACATCGCCCCATCCCGACTGAGCGCCCGTCGACTCGTTCGGCGCGCGCCGCCGATCCAAGCGCCCGCCCGCCACCGCGACCCGATCATTCAGGCCGAAATAGCGCACGTCAGCCGACGGGCCGATCAGCGCCGACGTCCGGCTGCCGTGACGCTCTACGTGACCTTCGGCGTATCGGTCGTGCTGACCGTCCTGCTCGGCCTGATCCCCAAATCCGGCAGCCAGATGACGGCGACGATGCGTGACACTTACGTGCTGCTGACGAACGTGCTGACCGTCGTCAATCTGGCGCTGCTGGCGGTCGCCTTTGTCGGACAGATCATCCTCAGCGGGCAGGCGCTGCTGCTCGGCTCGGATACCATCGCCCGCGAGAAGCAGAGCGACACCTGGGAACCGCTGCTGCTGACCGGTCGGGATGCCGGTCAGTTGGTCATGAGCAAGTGGCGCGCGATTCAACTCTACCTGTTTCAGCGCTACTGGCCGATGATTCTGCTCCGCGGCGGGGCGCTGCTCTGGTTCGGCCTGACGGCAGGGCGCGGCGGCCTCAGCTACGACCGACCGGACGCGCTGTCGCTGCTGTTGGCGCCGCTGATCGTCGTCAGCGCGACGGCGCTCGATCTGCTGCTCGCCGTGACGATTGGCGTCGCGGCCTCGTCGGCCATTCGGCGCGGGCTGGCTTACCCGGCGGCGCTCAGCCTGTTTGCCGCCTGCCTGATTCCCTTCATCGCGGTCTATCTGGCCGTGATCGCCCTCAGCTACAGCCTCGATCTGAGCTACGGCTCGATAGCCCGCGCGCCGCTGGTGATGATGGCGTGGCCGGTCGATGGCGCGGAGATGCTCGGTCTGAGTCTGCTGCGCCCGGTCGACGCGCGCGAATGGGTGATTCTCTGCGTCTTTATCGCCGCCAATCTGGTCGTTTTCGCCATGCTGGTCGGCGGGCTGCTCTGGCTGGCGCGTCGGCTGGCTGGCCGTCAAGGTTGAGCCGCTCGAAATCGTCAACTGCCCGAGAACCGAGAACCGAGAACCGAGAACCGAGAACCGAGACAAGGCTGACAGACTTTCATCTCCCCTGCAACCCTCCTCATCCGCCAGTGCAGCGGGCTGGCTCATGTATCCCGACCTTAAACGAAAGCCCCCTTCGTTGACCTGATTCCATTATTACCCTGTGTCAAGCCCGCAGGCATTTAGCCACAGGCAGCACTTCCGGCGCTATAATCTCTCCCTTCCAGAGACAGATTACAGATGAAGGAGAAGCGCGCGGCGCGGTACTTATGAACTATACAGCCGAGACGATGCTCATCCACTCGAAGGACAGCGGCGCAACTGGCGTGTTAGCCGAAGTTTCGGCGGCACAGGCCGGATGGGAATACCTGAACATGGCGGCACGGCGGATGGACTCCGGCCAGCGCTTCGGCGGCAGCAGCGGGGACTTTGAATACGCGCACGTCATCCTCGGCGGAAGCTGCAACGTCTACAGCAGCCGGGGCGACTTCCTATCGCTCGGCCAGCGCGCCAACGTCTTTAGCGGCAAGCCGAGCGCCGTTTACCTGCCGCGCGATACCGATTACGAGATCGAGGCGCTGACTGATGGCTTCGAGGTCGCGTCGTGTTGGGTTCCTGCTGACCGGGACTACCCGGCGCAGCGCATCGACCCGAAGGACAGCGTGACCGAGCTGCGCGGCGGCGGCAACGCCTCGCGCCAGATTCAGTCGATTATTCCGCCGGGATTCAACTGCCAGCGGATCGTCGCCGTCGAGGTCTACACGCCGTCAGGCAACTGGTCGAGTTACCCGCCGCACAAGCACGACGTCCACCGCGAGGACGCGCAGGGCAAGCTGCTCGAAGCCGACCTTGAGGAAATCTACTTCTACAAGGTCGATAAGCCGGAAGGCTGCGCCTATCAGCGCGTCTACACCGACGACCGCTCGATTGACGGCCTGATGATGGCGCGCGATAACGATCTCGTCCTCGTGCCGGAAGGCTATCATCCAGTCGTCGCCCAGCCCGGTTACACCGTCTACTACCTGAATTTTCTGGCAGGTTCAGCGCAGTCGCTGGCGAACGTCGATGATCCGGCGTTTACGTGGTTCAAGAGCGCGTGGGGGCCGATGGATCCACGGCTGCCAATCATCCGCTAAGTTTACGGTTCAGCTATCAAAACCTGTGC
>CAZZAO010000090.1:0-24069 GCA_964652205.1 uncultured Anaerolineaceae bacterium
CGGTGTTCGTTGGCGTAGCTGACGGAATTTCCGTGTTGGTCGGCGTGACCGTCGGAAGCTCGGTGTTCGTTGGCGTAGCTGACGGAATTTCCGTGTTGGTCGGCGTGACCGTCGGAAGCTCGGTGTTCGTTGGCGTAGCTGACGGAATTTCCGTGTTGGTCGGCGTGACCGTCGGAAGCTCGGTGTTCGTTGGCGTAGCTGACGGAATTTCCGTGTTGGTCGGCGTGACCGTCGGCACCTGGGTATCAGTCGGCGCGAAGGTCGCTGTCTCTGTCGGCGGCGGCAGCGGCGTATCAGTCGGCGTCAGCGATGGGATTTCGGTCGCTGTTGGCGTAGCGGTCGGAAGCTCGGTATTGGTCGGCGTGACTGATGGAACGGGCGTATCGCTCGGCGTCCAGGTTGGCACGACCGTATCCGTTGACGTGGGCGTGTCGGTCGGCGTGACTGATGGCACTTCGGTAGTCGTCGGAGTCAGCGTCGGCAGCGCTGTAGAAGTCGGCGTGTCGGTCGGCGGCGGCAAAAGTGTAGCCGTTGCCGTACTGGTCGGCGTGAACGTCGGCGCGATGATGAGCGTTTCGGTCACAGTCGGCGTGGCCGTCGGCACTTCCGTATTGGTCGGCGTGTCGCTCGGCGTCCAGGTCGGTACAACCGTATCGGTGCTGGTCGGCGTAAACGTCGGCGCAATGATGAGCGTCGCCGTCGCGGTCGGTGTCGCAGTCGGCGTGGCCGTCGGCACTTCCGTACTGGTCGGCGTCAGCGTCGACAGAACGATCAACGTGACCGACGCCGACGGCGTGACCGTCGGCGTCGAGGTGAGGGTCGCGGTCGCAGTCGCCGTGGATGTATCGGTCGGCGTCAGCGTCGGCGCGGGAGTGACGGTTCCGGTGTTCGTCGGCGTCGAAGTCGCCGAGGGAGTCGCGCTGGGTGTTATGGTGGCTGTGGCCGTCGCGGTTGCGGTGCTGGTCGCAGTCTCGGTCGCTGTCGTCGTTGGCGTCGCTGTCGGTGTGAGCTGGAGCGGCGGCACAGGCGTAGCCGTCAGCGTCGGCGTCGCCGTCGCCCCGCGCACGGTGATGCTGGTGCTGCTGCTGTTCTGCCCGCCGGGGCCAATGGCGATCAGCGTCACCTGATAAGTGCCGGGAGTCGTGTAGACATGGCTGGGATTCTGGTCGGTACTGACCGTGCCATCGCCGAAGTTCCAGCTATAGACGCTGACGCTGCCGGTCGAAAGATTGGCGAAGGCGACGGCTAGCGGCGCGTTACCGCTCAACGGATTGGGGACGAAGCTGGCCTTCGGCGCGGGAACCGCCGGGTTCTGCACCGTAATCTGCCGGGTGACGTTCGATGCGCCGCCGGGGCCGGACACGGTCAGGATGACGTTATAAGTGCCGACGCCGGTAAACGTATGCGTCGGGTTTCGGTCGCGGCTGCTGGAGCCGTCGCCGAACGTCCACTGATAGCCAGTCACCGTGCCAACGGTTGCATCGGTGAACCTGACCTGAAGCGGCGCTGTGCCGGATGAGCGGTCAACCTTGAACCCGGCGACCGGGGCCTGCCCGATTTGCACATAGACCTGACTGGACACGTTCGACGTCCCGCCCGGCCCCTGAACCGTCAACGTGACGTTATACAATCCGGGCGCGGTGTAGGTATGCGCCGGGCTGCCGTCGCCGCTGGTTGTGCCATCGCCGAAAGACCACTGCTGGCCGGTGATGCTGCCAACCGACTGATTATAAAACTGCACCGTCACTGGCGCGGTGCCAGCGCTCGGACTCTGCGAGAAGGCGGCAATCGGTCGGGGCGTCTGCGGCGTGCTGGTCGGGCGCGGTGTGGGCTGCTGATTCTGGACGCGGATGTTACCAATGCGGGTCGTCAGCGACGTCCCATTGTTGAGGTAAACCTGAAGCCGCAGTTGATAGATTCCATCCGGGTTGCCATTCGAGTTCCAGATGCCAAGCAGGCCGTCGTAAATCGGGATGGTCGATACCGCCACTGGATACCAGAGGTTGCCGGGATTCGGGTCGGGGCCGTAAGTGATCTGGTATTGCAGGAATTGGGGATGAACTGCCGCGCCGATGACCTGCACCGCCCCGGCGACGGTGTTTCCCGGCGCAGGCGAGTACATAACGATCCGAACCGGCGCGATCACTGGCGGCGCGGATGGCACATGAATCGTAGCAATTGCCGTCGGCGGCAGCAGAACGACCGCAGTCGGGAAAACTTGCGTCAGCGCAAGCGCTGTCGGCGGTATATTCGTCGGCACGGTGATGGTCGAAGTTATCGTCACGGTCGGCGTCGTCGTTTCGGTCGGCGTGGCGGTGGGCGGCTGCGCGCCGAGGTTACAGGCGGCCAGCACAGCCGACATCAGCAGAACCAGCACGAACAGTTTTGACGCAGGCGACCGGAGTGACATCGACGCGACCTTTCTAGCGTGGGCCGACGCGGATAGCCATCCGCGCCGAGAGCGCCCTGAAGCGCAATGAATCACAAGTTTACCGCAATCACGCTGCGACAACTGAACGCTGCCTCGCGCTGGCGGAAAAGTTATAACGATCTTTATTATACGATTGAGAAGCCGAACATACAATTACGGTCGCCTGCCCTGCTGAAAGGAAACAAAAATCCTCGATGCGGAAGCTTCCACACCGAGGATCGAGAAAAGCGTTCGATCCGGCCAGTTAGACGCGGATGATGCTCGGCAGCACGATAGGCCGCGACTGCGTCTCGCGCCACAGGAAGTCCTGAAGCACGTCGCGCACGACTTCGTGCGGGTTGGCGCTCTGCGGGCGCTTGAACTGGCGCTTGATTTCTTCGCGGGCGCGGTCAAGCAGGTCGCCCGCCTGATCGAGATGGACGAAGCCCCGGCTGATGATCTGCGGTTCACCCGCCAGACGGCTGTTGGCGTTGACTGGAACCAGGGCGACGACGAAGCCATCCTGCGACAGCCGCTGCCGGTCGCGCATGACGATTGCGCCGACTTCGCCGACTAACCGGCCATCAACGAACACATCGTTGGCCGCCACGACATCCTCAAGGAAGGCGGTGTCACCGTCGGTGGCCCAGACGAAGCCGTTCTTAAGGATGAAAACGTGATCCTGCGCCATTCCAAGCGACTCGGCGATGCGGGCGTGCAGGTACAGATGGCGGGTTTCGCCATGAACCGGGATGACGAATTTCGGCTTGAGCGTCTCGATGGTGGTGCGAATCTCGTCGCGGCTGCCGTGGCCGGAGACATGAACCTGCGCCAGACCGCCGTAGATCACGTTCGCGCCCTGCTCGAACAGCTTGTTCAGCATCCGCGAGACGTCGCCTTCATTGCCGGGGATGGTGCCGCCGGAGATGATGATGGTGTCGCCGGGGTGGACGCTGATCTGCGCGTGCTCGCTCTGGGCAATGCGGCTCAGGGCCGAGCGAGGTTCGCCCTGCGACCCGGTCGCCACGATAATCAGGTTTTCGTCCGGCACGCTGCCGACATCTTCGACCAGCATCCCTTTGGGGATATTGAACAGGCCGAGGCTGCGAGCCAGATCGGTATTCTCGTTCAGGCTGCGTCCGGTGAAGGCGATCTTGCGGTTATGTTTGGCCGCGAGATAGACGATTTCCTGCACACGCGCCAGCAGCGAGGCAAACGTAGCGATGATGATGCGATGCCCCTTCGCTTCTTCAAACAGCCGGTCGAGCGTATCCGCCACGAGCTTCTCGGTCTGTGTCTTGCCCGGCTTGTCGGCGTTGGTGCTGTCCGCCAGCAGCGCCAGAATGCCATCGGGCGTCAGGCGCTTGAAGGCTTGCAGATCAGTCACGCGACCACCAGCCGGCGTCTCGTCGAGCTTGTAGTCACCAGTGTGAACCACCGCGCCAACCGGCGTGTCGATGACCAGCCCGGTCGAATGCGGGATCGAGTGAGCCACGGGGACGAATGTAACCGTGAACGGGCCAAGCTGAACCGCGTCCAGGTCTTTGACCGTGACGAGATTCGCCTGCTGAAGCACGTTGGCCTCGTCGAGCTGGCGTTTGACCATACCGACCGTCAGGCCCGTGCCGTAGATCGTCGTTTTGATGTGCTTCATCAGGTACGGCAGGCCGCCGATATGATCCATATGACCGTGAGTCAGGACGATGCCACGCAGCCTATCCTGATTTTGAACCACGTAGTCAAACTGCGGCAGCACCAGATCAATGCCATACATATCATTGTCGGGGAACATCAGGCCGCAGTCGACCACAATCATGTTGCGGCCATACTCCAGCACAGTCATATTCTTGCCGATTTCACCCAGACCACCCAGGGGAATGATTCGGAGTCGTTTACTCATTATTGTTGTTCGTATCCTTGAACTATTGACGATAAATCGTTGGTTGCGCGCAGCATCCAGTCCCGCCGGTTTCGCGCCGAGTCATTGAGGCTCGACAGGCAAACAGGCGGCAACTTCCCGAAATGGGACATATCGCTGTAAATTTCGCGCGATCGTCATCCAGTAATAAAAGTCTTCACTTGCGCAAAAGCAGCGCAATCGCTGCCATCAGGAACCAAAAAATTTTGACCCGGCCAAAGGGGCAGAAAGAAGTGGGAACTTAAGACGGCATCGTGTCGGGGTATTTATCACAACCAGAAGTATACGACATAGTTTTGAAAAAGTGAAGCGGCAAGCATGAATTTTGTCCAAATTTTAACACATCGCTAACGCTATCAAACCTACTTTGGACGATTCAGGGGGGAGACAGGTAATTTTATTTTCCCATTCTGTCGCCTCACTCGCTAAAATGATCGTCAGTAAATCCTCGATAACCAGGCCGATGGGTGATTGCAGTCGCACTTCGATGAAGCCGGGCCAAAATATCATTGTCGAAGTTTTCATCGGCGAGAAAGCGCATGTTCAGTCACGTTTGATAATTCGTTCCCGCAGGTGTGCTTCAAGCTCGAACACCTCTGGACGCTTCGCCTCAATGTCCTGCCGCACCTGTTCCGCCTTCGCTTCCTGACGGCGAAGGTATTCGTCAACATCCTTGCGTTTATTCAGATAATAGGTGATGACCGCGTAAATATCGGCCAGGTTGAGGGACGGGAAGCTCTCACGAATTTGCTCGGCTGTGCGCCCCTGCTGATAGCGAATCACCACACTATCGAGCGTTACGCGCGTGTCCGCAATGCGGATAATGCCGTGTTCATCGGTACGGATCGGGACGGAAATGGAGATGGCCTGCGCGGCTGCCATGGCGCACACTTTCTGCTGACGGTCGGACGCTGCTATTGTAACATGACCTGACGATCCCCGGACGCACGCCGCGAACTATTCGCAAAACAGCACGAAATACGCTCTAATCGGGACGGCCTGTTTTTGAACTGCGCGCTGCTCGCCTGAGCATGACCGCGCCCCCGAATCGGAGTCTCGATTGTCCCGCCCTCAGCCGATCACCCCGCTCGATATTGCCAGCCACATCATCCTGCGTGAAGCGTCCATTTCACCCGACGGCAGCAGCGTCGTCTTCACCCGGCGGGGAGCCTCACGCAGTGAAACGCCGGAACTTCCCGGTGAGGTCTGGCTGGCGCGTTCCGGCCAACCGGCGTGGCGGCTGACCTTTGGCCCCGGAACCGATCAGGGGCCGCGCTGGTCGCCGGACAGCCAGCAGATCGCGTTCATTTCCGACCGCGCCGCGCCGGGGCAGCGGCAGCTTTATCAGATCGGCATCGGCGGCGGCGAAGCACGCAGGCTGAGCGACCTTTGTGGCTCGCTCGACATGCCGCAGTGGTCGCCGGACGGCAGCGCGATCAGTTTCCTGCACACGCCAGAAGCGCCTGCGCCGATGGATGGCAACGATGCTGACGTCGAGGACGAAGCGCGGCGCTCCGCGCGCGTCTGGGCGCTCGACGCGGAGACACAGGCTCTCAAGCCGCTGACGCCGGACGGCCTGCACGTCTATGAATACGCCTGGTCGCCAGACAGCCGGCGGCTGGCGCTGGTCGCCAACCCGAATGACGCAACGCCATCGGGCTGGTATACGGCGCAGCTTTACGTCGTCGAGGTTGCCAGCGGAGAAGCGAAGCTGATTTATTCGGTCGGCGCGCGACGTCAGCTCTGCGCGCTGACCTGGTCGCCGGACAGCCGTCAGATCGCTTATATGGTCAGCGCCATCAGCGACCAGCCGCTGTGGTCGGGCGATGTCTGCATCATCGACGCCGACGGCGGACAGCCGCGCCAGCTCACGCCGCGCGAGATGCCGATGTCGATCACCCATCTCGACTGGCTCTGGCCCGACCAGATGATTTACAGCGCGCGCCAGCTCGACGGAACCTCATTCGGTCGGCTCGACATCGCAAGTGGCGCGACGCAAATGCTGTGGTCGGATTATGCGACGATTGCCGACTGGACGGCGCCGCGCATCAGCGTGTCCGCCGACGGCAGGCGCTTCGCCGCGATTTTAGAGCGCCCTGATACGCCGCCGCAGGTCTGGGCGGGCAGCCTCGACGGGGATACGCCGAGCTGGGAGCAGATCAGCCAGTTCGAGTACCCGGCGCTGGCGCTCGGCAAAACCGAGCCAATTCGCTGGACAGCCCGCGATGGACTGGAAATCGTCGGCCACGTCGTCTACCCGACGGACTACGAGCCGGGCAGGCGATACCCGACCCTGTGCCAGATTCACGGCGGGCCAACGTGGAGCTGGCTCCCCCATTATCAGGTCTGGTGGGAGTGGTGGAGTCAATTTCTGGCAGGACGCGGTTACGTCGTCTTTATGCCCAACATTCGCGGCAGCGCCGGGCGTGGCACTGCCTACGCCGAGGCGAACGTCGGCGACATGGGCGGTGAGGACTTTCAGGACGCGATGTCCGGCCTCGACCGCCTGATTGAGCTTGGCATCGCTGACCCGGATCGTCTCGCCATCGGCGGCTGGAGCTACGGCGGCTTCATGACCGCCTGGGCCGTCACGCAGACCAGACGATTCAAGGCGGCCATCATGGGCGCGGGGATCGCTAACTGGGAAAGCTATTACGCGCAGACCGGCATCCGGGCCTGGCAGACCACTTTCTTCGGCTCGACGCCCTATGAGGCCCCCGAACTGCACCGGCAGTGGTCGCCGCTGACTCACATCCATAACGCGGTTACGCCGACTCTGATCCTGCACGGGCAGGAAGATCATGACGTCAGCCTGCCACAGGCTTATGAAATGTACGAAGCGCTCAAGGCTGTCGGCGTCGATACTCAGCTTGTGACGTACCCGCGCGAGCATCATCCGATCCTCGAACGCGCCCATCAGCTCGACCTGCTGAGTCGGATCGAAATGTGGCTCAATCGTTACCTGCAAGGCTGACCCTGATTATTAAAAAAAACTGGCCCCCTGGCGGCAATTTGTCGTTATACTAGGGGAACAGGTTGACGCGCGTAGATATAGATCAAGATAACACTTCACGGCGCATGAAGCTGGCTTTTCACCACGCCGGAAATTCGACGTGGATTGGGTCCGGGCGCAGTCGAACCCGCTGATCCGCTTCTTAATTAAGGATGGGTGCATTGGGAAAGGACAGGGAGTGATGTCGAAAAAGCGGTTATTGTCCATTCTGGTGATGCTCTGCCTGACGGTCGGCGTCATCAGCGCTGCCCCGGCGGCGGCGCAGGGCAAAATTGTACGGATGGCGCTGCCGGAAGGTGACGCCAACAGCCTCGACCCACAGGCCTATCAGACGCTGGCCGAAGACCAGGTGCTGACCAATGTCTATGAGGGGCTGGTCTATTACGACCAGAAAACACTTCAGCCGATTCCGGCGCTGGCTGAAAAGTGGGAAGTCTCTGACGATGGCCTGACTTACACCTTCCACCTGCGTCAGGGAGCCAAATTCACCAATGGCCGTCAGGTCACGGCGGACGATGTGGTTTACACCTTTAATCGTCTGGCCGATCCCAAACTCGGCACGACCTACGCGCGCGGCCTGATCCTGAGCAGTATCGCCGGGTTCACCGACGTCGATAGCGGCAAGGCGACGACTCTGAGTGGAGTCAAGGCGCTTGACCCGCAGACGGCGCAGATCACCCTCAGCGCGCCCAACTCGGCTTTCCTGCCGATTCTGACGATGATCCCGGCCTCGATCATCCCGAAGGAAGCGGCAGACGACGCAGCGAACTTCACCGAACACCCGCTCGGTACAGGGCCGTTCAAGGTTGACTCATGGGAGCATCAGCAGCAGATCACCCTGTCCGCCAACGCCGACTACTGGGGCGGCAAGCCGCAGATTGACGGCGCAGTGATGCGTGTCATCCCGGAAAAGTCAGTCGCGCTGGTCGAATTTCTCGGTGGGAACCTCGACTTCGTCATCGTCCCGCCAACCGACATTCAGCGGTTGAAGGCCGACTCATCGCTGTCGGGCCGGATTCAGGATCAGTCGATCCTCTCAATCTGGTGGCTGGTGCTCAACCTGAACCAGAAGCCGCTCGATAATGTCAAGGTTCGGCAGGCGCTGAGCGTCGCCATCGACCGGCAGGCCATCGTCGATACCGTGCTTCAGGGTCAGGGCGTCCCCGCCCACGGCCCGCTGCCGCCCGGACTCTCGGCTTATGACCCGAACTATAACCCGACGCCATTCGACATTCAGAAGGCCAAAGACCTGCTGACCGAAGCGGGCTACCCTGACGGCGTTGACGTCGCCATCACCACCTGGACGGACGAAGTCGAAAACCGCGTGCTGACGGCAATTCAGGCGAACTGGGCGGAAGCTGGCATCCGCGCGACCATCACCCGCGAAGAGTACACCTCGTACATCGACGATCTGAACACCTGCAACCTGATGATCGGCACCAGCTCGTGGACAGCGGATTATGCTGACCCGGATAACTTCATCAACACGCTGGTGTCTGACCTCAACAACCCCGGCAAGCCCTGCGGCGTCGGTCAGGTTCCGCAGGTCAAGGAAGAGGCGCTCAAAGCGCTGACCCTGCCGCTCGGCGCGGAGCGTGACGCGCTCTATCGTCAGGCGGAAAAGGACGCGGTCGAAAACGCCCTCGGTATCTTCGTCTATCATCGCGGCGCGACGCTGGCCGTCGGCCCCAACGTTCAGGGAGCCTATCTGGACAACTACAACGTCGTCCGGCTGTTCCCAATTTCCTTCAGCAGCTAACCTGCCCTGACCACAGCAGCCCGCCGTAAGCGACGGGCTGCTGTCTGTGCGAGACTGACCGCGCATGGCAAAATATATCCTGCGCCGACTGGTGCAGATGATCCCGACGCTTTTCGGCGTTTATACCTTCGCTTTCTTTCTGATGCGCGTGCTGCCCGGTGACGCCGCCAAATATCTGGCCGGGTTCCGAGGCTCGGCAGAAACGCTGGCAAGCCTGCGCGCCAAAATGCAGATCGACCAACCGATTCTGACTCAGTATGTCTCATTTCTTGAGCGGACGCTGCATTTCGATCTCGGCAACAGCTACATTACCGGCCAGCCCGTGACGGAAATGATCGGCAGCGCGCTGCCGCTGACGCTGGAACTGGCGATGGTCGCCATGCTGATCTCGATCCTGATCGGCGTGCCGCTCGGCGTCATTTCAGCGCTGAAGCGCGATACGATACTCGACAACGGCGCGCGGATCATTGCCGTGCTGGCGGCCTCGCTGCCGACCTTCTGGCTGGCGATGCAGTTTCAGATTATTTTTGGGCTGCGGCTCAAATGGTTCCCGATCAGCGGTGTCGGTTTCGACATCCACATTGTGCTGCCTGCTATCGCACTGTCCGTGACCAATATCGCCCTGCTCACGCGCATGTCGCGTTCCAGCCTGCTCGACGAACTGAACAATGATTATGTCCGCACGGCCAGGAGCAAGGGGCTGCGGACACGGCGGGTCGTCTGGGTTCACGCCTTCCGCAATGCCCTGCTCCCGGTCGTGACCGTCTGGGGGCTGAGTCTCGCCGACCTGCTGACAAGCGCGCTGCTGGTCGAACTCATTTTTAGCTGGCCGGGCATGGGGCGGCTGCTCGTCCAGTCGATCACCACGCGCGACTATCCGCTGTTACAGGCCAACCTGATTATTCTGGCGGTCGTCTACGCCGGAACAAACCTGTTCGTTGACGTCTTCTACACGCTCATTGATCCTCGGATTCGCTATGACTAGCGCCACCGATAGTTCCAACGCCCCTGCTCCGGTTACAGCTATCGGCGGGCCACAGCAGCGCAACCGAACGCTGCTCGGCGACGCTCTGCGCCGCCTGCGCCGCAATCCACTGGCGGTTG
The DNA here is from genome assembly GCA_964652205.1 of uncultured Anaerolineaceae bacterium. Taxonomy (GTDB): domain Bacteria; phylum Chloroflexota; class Anaerolineae; order Aggregatilineales; family Phototrophicaceae; genus ZC4RG36. The sequence goes on from CAZZAO010000090.1 coordinate 10,205, forward strand.
TCGGCGGGTTGATCGTCCTGATTATGGTGATCTCGGCGATCTTCGCGCCGCAGATCGCGCCCTATTCGCCGGTCGCCGTCGATCTGTCGCTGTACGTCGCGCCGCCGTCGCCGCAGCATTTGCTCGGCACCGACGACGTCGGACGTGATCTGCTCAGTCGGCTCATTTTCGGCGCGCGTATCTCGCTCAAAGTCTCGCTGATCTCGACGGCCATTGGCATGATCGTCGGAACGATGGTCGGTCTGGTATCCGGCTATTTCGGCGGCTGGATCGATACGGTGATTATGCGTATCACCGACGTTTTCCTCGCCTTCCCGCTGCTGCTGCTGGCAATTGCGCTGGTGGCGGCGCTGGGGCCAAGCGAGAACAGCGCCTTCATCGCGCTGGGAGTCGCCACCTGGCCTTACGTCGCCCGGCTGGCGCGCGGTCAGGCGCTGGCGATCAAAAACTTCGAGTTCGTCACGGCAGCGCGGGCCGTCGGCGCTGACAGCAGGCGGATTCTGATGGCGCACATCCTGCCCAATATCCTCACGCCGCTGATCGTCTATGCCTCGATCAGCATCGCCAACATCATTCTGGCCGAAGCCGCGCTGTCGTTCCTCGGCCTGGGCGCGCAGCCGCCGACGCCAAGCTGGGGCGGGATGCTGGCCGATACGCGCTCATTCATCCTCGGCGCGCCCTGGCTGCCGACCTTTCCCGGCATCGCCATTTTTCTGGCGTCGCTCGGCTTCAACCTGTTCGGTGACGGCCTGCGCGACGCGCTCGACATCAAAGAGCGCTAGGGCAAATTGCCGCTCTGACAACCTGTGACACGTTCTGCGCTGCATTACTCGTATGCTATCGCGCGGTGATCTCAGCCTGACAATCAAAAATCCCTCGACTCAGTGAGTCGAGGGATTTTTGATTGACTTTTCCAGATCACGCAGCGTCTTACGCCTCTTCGGCAGCGAGCCTGGCGCTGTTCTCAACCAGATCAAGGCGCTCGCCGACCACCTTGAAGGCTTGCAGCGCGTGGTCAAGGTGTTCCTTGCGATGCGAGGCCATGTAGCTGGTGCGCAGCAGGCTGTTGCGCGGCGGCACGCCCGGCGGCAGCACCGGATTGGTGTAGACCCCTTCCTCGATCAGCGCGTGCCACGCCAGCACGGTGCGATAGTCGTCGCGCAGAATCACCGGGATAATGGGCGAGTTGCTGGTTCCTATGTCGTAACCGAGTTCCTTGAACCCCGCGCGCATGTAATTGGCATTCTTCCACAGGCTCTCGACGTGCTGCGGCTCGGTTTCCATAATCGTCAACGCCGCAAGCACCGCCGCGACGTTGGGCGCAGGCAGCGCCGCCGAAAAGATCAGCGAGCGGGCGTGGTGCTGAATATAATGGATGACGTCAGCGCTGCCTGCGATGAAGCCGCCAATCGAGGCGAAGCTCTTGCTGAACGTCCCCATAATCAAATCAACCTGATCGGTCAGGCCGAAATGCGCCGCCGTGCCGCGACCGCCGCCGGTCACGCCAATCCCGTGCGCGTCATCGACCATGATGCGCGCGCCGTAGCGGCGGCAGATTTCGACCAGCTCCGGCAGATGGGCGATGTCACCGCCCATGCTGTAGACGCCATCGACCACGACCAGCTTACCCGCTTCAGCCGGCAGCTTGCGCAGCACGTCTTCGAGGCTGCTCAGGTCATTGTGGCGGAAGCGCTTCATCTCACCGCGCGCCATCAGGCAGCCATCGACAATCGAGGCGTGGTCATCCTTGTCGATAATGACGTAATCGCCCTTTTGCACCAGCGCCGTAATCGTACCGACGTTGGTCTGGTAGCCCGTCGAGAAAACGAGCGCAGCTTCCTTGCCGACGAACTTCGCCAGACGGCGATCCAGCTCAAGGTGTAATTCCAGCGTGCCGTTGAGGAAGCGCGAGCCGGTCACGCTGGTTCCGTAATGGCGGGTTGCTTCGATGGCCGCTTCACGCACGCGCGGATCGGTCGTCAGACCGAGGTAATTGTTGGAGCCGATCATGACGACTTCCTTGCCCTCGAACGTCGCCGTCGTCCCCTCGGAATCGCTGAGCGCGCGGAAATAGGGATAAACCCCCAGAGCCATCGCTTCTTTTGCCTGTGTGTATCCACCGACCTTATCGAATAAGTCAGCCACCTGGTAGCCCCCTAGACTCAAACTTTGAGAATCTGGCTTCTGTTCAGCCTGCCGAAGCACGCTGGTTGGTTCAGATGCCATAACACCGTAGACGGCGATTCGTTAGTTCGATGAATGTAATCTTGCTGAATTTTAACAAAGTCGAAGCCGCTCGACAACCTGGCGTCTCTCAGCTTTCAGGGTTTTGTGAAAGATATTACTTGCGCGCTGCGTCCCAGACCGGGTACAATACATTCACTGAGCTGCGGCTGACGGAAGAGGAGTTTGACGGTTATGAACTCGTTGACCTTGCGACGAATTGTAGTGTGGGTGGTTTCATTTGGCCTCGGTTTCCTGATCGCGGGGCTGTTCGTCACCGTCATCTTGCCGTGGATGGGGCCGAACGCTGGCACCCCGATCTCAATCGAGAAGTACGGCATTCAGTATTTCTTCTGGACGGCCTTCCCGATTGCACTGATCTTCGTCATCTGGCTCGACCATTTCCTCGACGCCCATATTCTGCCCGACTAACCCGGCAGCCGAATCGCGCCCACAACCCGCAGCGCTGCTCGCCTGCGGGTTTTTGCTGTCTAGTCTTCGCTGTTGAGAATTTGTGCCAGCGCAGGCACGCCATACGAGCCGCTGACGCGCAGGCGCGGCACTTCGAGCCGATTGTCAGTCGTCACGTAGCGACCATGCTCGGTCGTGACCGCGCGCCAGATCGGCATGGTACGGGCGACATCGAGCAGATTCTGATCGTAGTCTCCACCCGGATAAGCGAGCATGTGCGGTTGTCGTCCGGTGTAAGCTGACAGACTTTGCAGGCTGCCGAGCAACTGGTAGACCAGATAATCGTAGGCGCGTCCGCTCAGGTTGGGATGGTCTTTCGTATGGCTCTCCATGCTCATCCCGGCGTCAGCCATCTCGCGGATCTGATCCCAGCTCATATAATTGGGATCGTGGTCGTCGGGTCGGCTGGTAATAATGAAGAAAGTTCCGGTAAATCCGCGAGCCTTGAGCGTCGGGAAAACGTTCGTGTAGGCGTCGCTATAGCCGTCGTCGAACGTCAGCACGACCGGCTTGTTCGGCAGCGGCGTGCCGTCGAGCAGCGCCTGATTCATCTGATAGAGCGAAATCGGCGTGAAACCCTGATCGAACAGGTAGCCGACGTGCGCCTGAAAGGTCGCGGTGGATACGGTCAGGTCGATACGGTACTTATCGGCGTCGGCGGGCAGATCGCCGACGTAGTGATACATCAGGATCGGCACGCGGATACGGCGAAACGTGCCGTCCCATCCGGGCTGCGCCGGATCAATGATCGGCGGCGTGGCTTCCGGCGTCGAGTCCTGGGCCTGCGTCAAGCGCGCCCCGCCCGCTAGCAGCGCCAGCAGGATCAGCAGCGTCGAATAGCGCAAGGCGCGAGACGGTCGTGGATGGTGAAGGCATCGTGTCAACATGGAGATAGCATAAGGGGGTGATCGTCTCGTGTCAAACGCCCCTGTGAGCCGCCGCAAATGGCAGACGGCGCTGACCGTGCTGATGCTGATTAGCGTCGGCGGCGCGGCGCTGGCGGCAGCGCTGGCGTTCGGCCTTGCTGACCCGCCACGCGCGGCGATCCTGAGCCTCGACACGACTGCCCCTGCGTCGAGCAATCCGCTGCCCGCCCCGCCCTATACGCTCGAAGTGACCGCGACCAGCGGCGGCCCGGCGGACTCGGCCTGGGGCATCTGGCTCGGCGCGGATGAAGACAGCGCGCTCAACTTCCTGATCGACCGTCAGGGCTATTTATCGGTCGAGCATGGAAGCGAGCGCGACTGGAAACAGTTCATTCATCTGAAACCGCAGACAAACGTGCTTTATCTGAACGTTGACGCCAGTGGCGCGACGACCTTTCGCATCAACGGCGAGATCGCGTGGCGGGGCGAAATTCCGTCGGCGGCAAACTGGGGCCTCGCCGCCGACGGACAGCCGCAGTTGAGTCAGACTCGCGCTCAGGTCTTCAGCGCGGCGTCCTCATGGCGGAAGCGGTAAATGGACAGGAAGCGACCTTCCGGGTCTTTCGCCAGAAAGTAGCGCCCGAAGGGCAAATCCAGCACCTCGGACAGCAGCTCAACGCCGCGCGCCTGCCACTGAGCGTAGCTGGCGTCCACATCCTCGACCTCGAAACTCAGTTCGACGCTGCCCGATCCCTGCTCTTGCCCCGGCGGCAGCTTCGACGCCTGCGCGTCCTGCAAGCCGATCATGGCGCCGCTCTCCGGTTTGAGCGTAGTGAAGTTCGGCCCCGAAATGGCATCCAGAACCGTCATCCCGACAACATCGCGGTAAAACGCCGTCAGCTTCTGGATGTCTCGCACGTAGAGGATAATAAAATTCAGGTTCATGATCTGCGCTCCTTTGGCTCATCGCTTCTTCTCATGATCGCAGCGGCTCGTGACAGCGTTATGTCAGCAGCGATCTGCTTATTCTGGAGTTTTGTAAAGCAGTCGGCTCAAGCTGAAAGTTTTTGCAAGTAAGCCGCCGATGAGCTTTGTGTCATTTTTCACCATTTTGGCGAGTCTGATAGCTTTTGAGAGACGAGCTTTGCTAGATTGAAGACATGAACGCAGATCACAGCTCTCGCTTACCCGGCTTCTACAAACGAACGCTGGCTGAACGCGCGGCTATTGTCAGCCAGTGGGCGGGCCTGACAGCGACGGAACAATCGACGCTGCTGGGACTGACCGGGCTGAACGCGGCACAGGCCAACCAGATGATCGAAAACGCGGTCGGCATCTATGCCCTGCCGTTCGGCATCGCCACCAACTTCCTCATCAACGGCGTTGACTATCTGCTGCCGATGGTGATCGAGGAACCCTCAGTGGTGGCGGCGGTCAGCTTCGCCGCAAAACTGATCCGTGAAGGCGGCGGCTTCAGCACATCGAGCGACGAGCCGGTGATGATCGGCCAGATTCAGGTGCTCGACGTCGAGGATGTCTACAGCGCGGCAGGCGCGGTCAAAGCGCAGCGTGAGCGGCTGATAGCTGCGGCTAACAGCCCTGGCGGCAGCATCGTCGCCAGCGGCGGCGGCGCGCGTGACATCCAGGTGCGCCCGCTGATGGAGACGCCGGTCGGGCCGATGCTGATCGTCCACCTGCTCTACGATACGCGCGACGCGATGGGCGCGAACGCCATTAACAGCGCCGTCGAGCAGCTTGCGCCGCTGATCGAGGAGATAACCGGCGGGCGCGTCAATCTGCGGATCCTCAGCAACCTGACCGATCAACGCAAGGCGCGCGCTGAAGCGCTGATCCCGGCGTCTGCCTTAGCGACCGAGGCGCTTCCCGGCGAAGCCGTCGTCCGCGCGATTGTCGAGGCAGGCGCGTTCGCCGAAGTCGATCCCTATCGCGCGGCGACGCACAACAAAGGCATCATGAACGGCATCGACGCGGTCGTGATTGCGACCGGCAACGACTGGCGCGCCATCGAGGCCGGAGCGCACGCCTACGCCGCGCGCAGCGGGCGCTACAGCAGCCTGACGCGCTGGTGGCAGGACGGGGACGGCAACCTGCGCGGCTCGCTCGAACTGCCGCTGGCTGTCGGCATCGTCGGCGGCGCGACGCGCGTTCACCCGGCGGCGCAGCTTGCGCTTCGCATCCTCAAGGTCAGCAGCGCGCGCCAACTGGCCGAAGTCATCGCGGCAGTCGGGCTGGCGCAGAACCTCGCCGCCATCCGCGCGCTGGCGACGACCGGCATTCAAGCCGGTCACATGCGGATGCACGCGCGCCAACTGGCCGTGGCGGCAGGCGCGCGCGATGACCAGATCGCTTTCATCGTCGAGACCATGATCGCCGAGAAAAATATCCGGCTCGAACGCGCAAAAGCGCTGGTTGAGCAGCACAATCAAAGGAAATAAATCCATGCCTCAATCGCTCAATGAAAGCTCTGACGCCAGCCTGCTCATGCGCTCCGACCGCAAGGTTGGCATCGTCGGCTACGGCGCGTATGTCCCGCGCTACCGCCTGCCCGGCAGCGAAGTCGCCCGCATCTGGACGAACGGCCTGAGCGGCAGCCCTGTCACCGAAAAGGCCGTCGCTGGCCCCGACGAGGACGTGACGACGATGGCAATCGAGGCAGCGCGTAACGCCGTCGCCCGCGCCGGGATCGACCCGACCGCCATTCGCGCCGTCTGGGTCGGCAGCGAAAGCCACCCTTACGCCGTCAAGCCGACCAGCACGATTGTCGCCGAGAGCATCGGCACATCGCCCAACATTCAGGCCGCCGACTGGGAATTCGCCTGCAAGGCCGGAACCGAAGCGGTGCAGGCGTCCATCGGCGTCGTCGGCAGCGGCATGGCCGCCTACACACTCAGTATCGGCATGGATACCGCGCAGGCTCGCCCCGGCGACGCGCTCGAATACACGGCGGCATCCGGCGGCGCGGCCTTCCTGATCGGACGCGCTGAAGAAGCCTGCGCCGTCTATCAGGGCAGCTACAGCTTCGTCACCGACACGCCCGACTTCTGGCGGCGCGCTGACGAAAGCTATCCGAGCCACGGTGAGCGCTTCACCGGCGAACCGGCCTACTTCAACCACACCCTCTCGGCGGCGCAAACGCTGATGGAGATGATGGGGACGACTGCCGCCGATTACACCTACGCGGTTTTTCACCAGCCCAACGTCAAGTTTCCGCAGCGGGCGGCGGCGATGCTCGGCTTCAAGGACGAACAGATCAAGACCGGGCTGCTGGCCGGTGAAGTCGGCAACGTCTACTCCGGCTCGTGCATGTTGGGCCTGACCGCCGTCCTCGATGTCGCTCAACCGGGCGACCGGATTCTGATGACCAGCTATGGCAGCGGCGCAGGCTCAGACTCGTTCGACCTGATCGTAACCGACCATATCAACGGCATTGCCGGACGCGCGCCGACGACGCGCGACTATATCGCCCGCCGAACCCAGATCGACTATGCCACTTACGCCCGCTATCGCGGCCTGTTGAAGGACTAAGACCATGCGTGACGTCGCCATTGTTGGAATCGGGCAAACGCCGGTCGGCGAGCACTGGGAAAGCAGCCTGCGGATGCTGGCCGCCGAGGCCGTTCGCGCCGCGCTGAACGACGCCGGAATCGACGCGGTCGATGCCCTCTACGTCGGCAATGCCTTCGGCGCGCCGTTCAGCAGTCAGTCGCAGCTTGGCGCGCTGGTCGCGGATTACAGCGGCCTCGCCGGAGTCGAAGCCTTCGCCATCGACGCGGCGGATGCCTCTGGCGGCGCGGCGCTGCGGGCGGGCTATCTGGCGGTCGCGGCGGGCGCGGTCGAGACGGCGCTGGTCGTCGGCGTCGAGAAGTCGAGCGACACCATTGGCACGGATCGTACTCGCGCTCGCAATACCAGCCTCGACGCCGATTACGAGTCGGTTCACGGCGCGACGCTGACGGCGCTGGCCGCCCTGCTGATGCGCCGCTACATGCACGAATATGGCGTCGGCTTGAGCGCCTTCGAGGGCTTCAGCGTCAACGCCCACGCCAACGGCTCGAAGAACGCCAACGCCATGTATCGCAATCTGCTCAAGCCGGGCGCGTTCGGCAAAGCGCCGATGATCGCCGAGCCAGTCAGCCTGTTCGACAGCGCCCCTGACGCCGACGGCGCGGCGGCAGTCATCATCACCAGCCTCGAACGCGCCGGAGACATGGTTCCACAGCCGGTACGGATTTCCGGCAGCGGCGCAGCCACCGACCGGCTGGCGCTTCAGGATCGCGCTGACCTGCTCTGGCTGCGCGCAGCCAGCCTGTCCGTCGAACGGGCCTTCACGCAGGCGGGAATCCAAACGTCCGACGTCGATTTATTCGAGCTGCACGACTCGTACACCGTGCTGGCGGCGCTGTCGCTGGAAGCCGCCGGGTTCGCAGCGCGCGGCGAAGGCCACAGCTTAGCGCAGGCCGCGACCATCGGCCTGACAGGGACGCTGCCGATCAGCACGTTTGGCGGACTCAAGAGTCGCGGCAATCCGGTCGGCGCGGCGGGCGTTTATCAGGCGGTTGAAGCCGTTTTACAGCTTCGCGGCAAGGCCGGAGTCAATCAGGTCGCTGCGGCCAGTACCGCGCTGATCCAGAGTCTCGGCGGACTGGGCAGCACGGCCATCAGCCACGTTTTGCAGGCCGTTTGAGCGCGAAAACGAGAGCCTCTGACAGTTTTCAGGCGTCCTCTGATAGCTTTTGATAGACGCTCGGCCTTAAAATGGTGGTAGTTCGTGCAGAAAAGCACAAACCTTGTTCGTTAGTCTGGAGCAAAGATCATGCAGATTTCACGTCACTGGCGCATGAACTCGCAGCGGTATCGTCTGGTTGGTGCGCGTTACCAGAACGGCGAAGTCAGCCTACAGGCGCGGCCCACGCTGCCAAGCTGTGAAGCTCAGGCGAAGGTCGAGCATCGTCCAGCCGCCCACGCGCAGGCTGCTGCCGCCGTCCCGGTCGGCAAATAGGCCATTATGACGCTCCCTCGTAAAGACGTTCAGGCGGAACAGTTCGCCTTCTCTGGCGGTGGCGAAGTCTACAGCTTCACCGTCGTGCAGGAGCCGCCTGAAGGCTACGAAGCGCAGGCGCCCTACCTGCTGGCGCTGGTCAGACTCGACGAAGGGCCGATGGTCACAGCTCAGATCACCGACAGCGACGGCGAGCTTGCCATCGGCGACCGCGTCGAAATGGTGACGCGCAGGCTGACCGCCGAAGGGCCGCGCGGCATGATTGTCTACGGCTATAAGTTCCGCAAAGTGCTGCCCCGCGCTTAATATCAATCCATTCGCATTGCTTAGGGCGACTCATCTGAGTCGCCTTTTCTATTGACAGGCAAGCCCCGATCCATGCTATGATCTCGGCATGGAAACCTACCTCACGCTCCCCCGGTGTCGCGGTCGCGGTTGATCTTCTAGCCGCCTGACCGCCAATCGCTCTGTTTTCCGGCTGCCGACCCACAGGTCGTCGGCCTTTTTTGATTCCTGTTTCCCGCCCCACTCGAAGGAGTTCTCATGTTCAAGCGGCCACGCAAGCTGCGCGGGCCAGCCGTCTTTGTGCTGACGCTGCTGGCGATTGAGTTTCTTGACGAGTTCGTTTTCGGCGCGCGCGAAGCCGCCTGGCCGATGATCCGCGCCGATCTCGGCCTGAGCTATGTCGAGATCGGCATCCTGCTGACGATTCCCTCGCTGTTCGCCAACGTCATCGAACCAATTCTCGGCATCCTCGCCGACACGCCGAAACGGCGGGTGATCGTCCTCGGCGGCGGAGTCGCCTTCACAGCGGCCTGCCTGCTGACCGGCGTGAGCGCCAGTTTCGCCATCCTGCTGCTCTCGTTCATGTTGTTCTATCCGGCGTCGGGCGCGTTCGTCTCGCTGTCACAATCGACGCTGATGGACATCGACAGCGCGCGCCACGAGTACAACATGGCGCGCTGGACATTCGCAGGATCAGCAGGCGTCGTCGCCGGGTCGCTGATCCTCGGCGGCGCGGTCGCGGTCGGCTTCGACTGGCGCAGCCTGTTCATAATCGGCGCGCTGCTGGCCGCCGTGCTGGTCGTCATCCTCGCGCGTTTCCGGTTTCCCCGACAGCAGGCCGAAGCGGACGGCGCGCCGGTTTCATTCGGGCGGTCGATGCGCGCCACATTCAGCGCGCTCAAGCGACCAGATGTACTGCGCTGGCTGATTCTGCTGGAATGCTCGAATCTAATGCTCGACGTGCTTTACGGCTATCTGGCGCTGTATTTCGTCGATGTCGTCCAGATCGACGAAGGTCAGGCGGCGCTGGCCGTCAGCGTGTGGACAGTCGTCGGCCTGCTCGGCGATCTGCTGCTGATCCCGCTGCTGGAGCGCGTGCGCGGCCTGTCGTATCTGCGAATCAGCGCCATCATCGAGCTGATCCTGTTCCCGGCTTTCCTGCTCGTGCCGGGGCTGTTCCCGAAGCTGGTCATCATCGGCGCGCTCGGCTTCTTCAATGCGGGCTGGTACGCCATCCTTCAGGGCAATCTTTATTCAGCTATGCCGAATCAGAGCGGCGCGGTGCTGGCGATCAGCAACCTTTCCGGCAGCATCGGCGGGCTGATTCCGCTGGGGATCGGCCTGCTGGCGGAGCGCTTCGGCCTCGGCGCGGCGATGTGGGCGCTCATGCTCGGCCCGATTGCGCTGCTGATCGGCCTGCCGAGGCACAGGGCCGCTGACGCAGAGCCGCCCATCGTGCTATAGTGGAATGATGACACGACCACAGAAACCAACCGCGCTGCTCGGCCAGCGCGGTGAGCTGATCGCCGAAGCCTTTCTCCGCGCCAAAGGCTATGCCACCGTCGAAACTAACTGGCGCTGCCTGCTCGGCGAGATCGACATCGTCGCGCGGGATGGCGCGACGCTGGTGCTGGTCGAGGTACGGTCGCGCAGCGCCGGGGACACCTCGCCCGCTTTCGAGAGTATCGGCGCGCGCAAGCGTCAGCGCATGATCGCGGCAGCTTACGAATATCTGGCGGCGCACAAGCTGGACGATGCTGACTGGCGCATCGACGTGGTCGCGGTCGCTATCCGGCGCGGCAGGCAGCCGATTGTGGAACATGTGGAGAACGCGCTTGACTGGTGACATGCCGCTGATCGTGATCGTCGGCCCGACGGCAGTCGGCAAAACAGGACTCGCCATCGAGATCGCGCGGGCGCTCGACGGTGAAATCGTCGGCGCGGACAGCCGCCAGATTTACCGCCTGATGGATATCGGGACGGCCAAACCGACGCCAGAGCAGCGCGCCGCCGCGCCGCATCACCTGCTCGACGTGGTTGATCCTGGCGAGCCACTCTCGCTGGCGGAATATCAACGCATGGCCTATCGCGCCATTGACGACATCCGCGCGCGCGGACGCCTGCCGCTGCTGGTCGGCGGAACCGGGCAGTACGTCACCGCTGTGGTCGAAGGCTGGAAGATTCCCGCCGTTCCGCCCAATGATGTCCTGCGCGCCGAGCTGGAAGCCTTCGCCGCCGACCGGGGCGCGGCGCAGCTTCACGAGCGCCTGCGGTCGCTCGACTCTGCCGCCGCCGACCGGATCGACTACCGCAACGTGCGCCGCGTGATTCGCGCTATCGAGATCGCGCTCGAAACCGGCGAGCCGATGGACTACGAGCAGCGCAGGCAGCCCCCGCCCTATCCGGTCTACTCATTCGGCCTGACGATGGATCGGCAGCGCCTGTATGACCGGGCAGATCAGCGGGTTGCCGAGATGGTCGCAGCAGGCTTCGTCGAGGAAGTCCGGCGGCTGCGCGACCTCGGCTATGGCGACCGTCTGCCGTCGATGAGCGCGCTCGGCTACCGGCAGATGACGGCCATGCTGCGCGGCGAAACGACGCTGGATGAGGCGATCAGCGCCACCCGCAACGCCACGCATGACTTTATTCGCCGCCAGTACACCTGGTTCACAGGCCATGATGCCGGGCTGACCTGGCTGGATGTTGAAACGATGGAACCACAGCTCCTGATCGACGCTATCGCCGCGCGGCAGGTGTCCTCATGATTCGAGGAGCCAATCGCAGCGTCGTCGCCATCCTGTTTCTGGTGGTGCTGGTCAGCCTGGCGCTGGGGCCGAATACGCTGCCTAAATTGCTCTCGCAGGCGATCCCCGGCTTCGATCAGGGCGTGCCATGCGCGTGGCTGCGACTGGGCGACGACCGCGCCTTTCACCAGTCACTGCTCGGACGCGCGGCTGAGGCGCCGCTGAGCGTCAGCGTCGCAGTCAGCGCCCTGCCCTCGCAGCCAGACAGTTTTCTGGTCGTCCGGGTGACGCTGACGAACAACTCGCTCGGCACGGTCCCGATCATCTTCAACCCGCAGCAGGTCATCGTTGGCGACAACGGCACGAGCGGTCTCGGCCTGATCTTCAGCCCGGCCAACTCGCTCGACCTCGGCTTCTCGCGCCCCGGCGATCCGGCCAGCTTCCCGGAGTCGAATCTCCACGTCTTGCAGCCGCGCCAGTCGTGCATTTACGAGGCCGATTTCCCGGCGGGCAACGTCCTGATCGACCCGGCAGTGACCAGCGGCAACGCCACCGTCACGGCCTACTATCGCAGCAATGGTCCCGGTCAGGTCATCCCCAACCCGGCGACACCGGCCACGCCGATCTACTACGATCAGGGGCTGCCGCGCAGCCTGTACGTCGAGTCCGCTCCGGCGCGCATCCTGCCGGCTAGCCCGTAGGGGGCGTTCGTGTATAATCTGAAGTTGTCCCTGTATCCGGCAGGTCTGCGGGAGTTCGGTGTATGTCCGAAGCCAGCGTGGAACGCCCTATCCTCATCACACGAGACGGCGACATCCAGCACCCTCAGCAGTGGGTTCTGTCAAAAGATGAGATGATTATCGGTCGCGGCGACGAGTGTGACATCGTCCTGCCCGTCCGCCAGATTTCGCGCCAGCACGTCAGGATTTCCCGCGATGGCGAGGCTTATTACGCCAGCGACCTGGAGAGTAAGAATGGCACCTGGGTCAACGGCGAGCCGCTGAAGGATCGCCGCCGCCTGTACGACGGCGACGAAATTCACATCGCGCTGGCCGTCAGGCTGCAATACATCGGCACGGGCGCGACCGCTCCGCTGCCGTTCCAGATTCCGCCGTCGCTCGGCGGCGCGCTCCGGCTCGATCAGGAAGCGCGGCGCGTCTTCGTCGGCGACAGCGAGATCAACCCGCCTCTCAGCCCGCCGCAGTATCGCCTGCTGGAACTACTGGTCAATAATCCGGGCCGCATCTGCACACGCGATGAAGTCGTCGAGACCGTCTGGCCGGACGTGGTCGGCGAAGGCGTCAGCGAGCAGGCCATCGACGCGCTCGTGCGCCGCCTGCGCGACCGATTGGCCGAGGCCGATCCCGGTCGGCAGTTCATCGTCACGGTGCGCGGCCACGGCTTCCGTCTGGACAATGCGTAGGCATCAGAGACGGCCTTAGTAGCACGAAAATTCAGGGTCGATCACATGTTTCCCATTTCTGCTGAACATCCACCGCTAACCGTCGATCCAATGGGTGTCATTCGGGTCGGCGGGACGCGGGTGACGCTCGATACGATTGTGGAAGCCTTCGATGAAGGGTTGACGGCTGAAGAAATCGGCCAGCAGTACCCAACCCTGACACTGGCCGATATCTATGGCGCAATTACCTACTATCTCAACCACAAGGATGCGGTGGACGAGTATCTAGCGCAAAGAAGCAGTGCGTCCGAAAAAATTCGACAGGAGAATGAAATGCGGTTCAACTTAGCAGAGCTGCGCGCGCGCCTTCTTGAACGCCATAATAAATAAAACGGCGCGTTATGCTGCGGTTTTTAGCCGATGAAAACTTTAACAACGACATCCTTCGCGGCCTTTTGCGCCGAGACGCAGATTTTGAGATTGCTCGTGTACAGGATGTAGGTCTGCGAGGCGCTGACGATCCGCGTGTTCTCGATTGGGCTGCCCATGAAGGGAGGGTTTTACTGACGCACGATGCCGATACGATTACAAAGTTTGCTTATGATCGTGTCAATGCAGGTCTTCCCATGCCGGGCGTCATTGAGTTGCGAAGAAACGTCCCGATTGGGATCGCAATCGCTGACCTGTTCTATATCGCTCAGGTAAGTACAGAGGAAGATTGGGATAACAAGATCGCTTACTTACCGCTTCGATAATCACGGAAGACCGCGCCCAGGTCGTTAAGGGATTCTAATGCCTGCGAGTCCAATCACTCACCTCAATCGCGTTACCCTGACGCTCGTTAATGAACTTTA
>CAZZAO010000091.1:0-23728 GCA_964652205.1 uncultured Anaerolineaceae bacterium
TGCCCCAGGGGGGGAGGGGCGGGGGGAGGGGGAGAAATCCCTACTCGTTGATCTTCGTCAGGTCTTCCTCGGTCAGCGTCAGGCCGAGGATGTTGTAGCCCGCGTCGACATGCATGACTTCGCCTGTGACCTTGCTGCCGAGGTCGCTGCACAGGAACAGCGCCGCATTGCCGACGTCTTCCTGTGAGACCAGCGAGCGCAGCGGCGACGCCTGCTCGTTGTAGTTCAGCATCAGCCGGAAACCGGGGACGCCCGCCGCTGCCAGCGTCTTGATCGGCCCGGCGCTGATGGCGTTGACGCGGATACCCTTCGGCCCCATGTCATTCGCCAGATAGCGCGTAATCGTCTCCAGCGCGGCTTTGGCAATCGCCATGACGTGATACTTCGGCATGACCTTCTCGGCGGCGTAGTATGTCAGGCTGACGATGCTGCCGCCGTCGGTCATCAGCGGCTCGGCGCGCTTCGCCATGGCAATCAGGCTGAAGGCGCTGACGTCGAGCGCCAGCTTGAAACCATCGCGCGAGATGTCGATGAAGCGACCGCCGAGGTCTTCGCGGTTGGCGAAGGCGACGCAGTGAACCAGCACGTCGATCTTGCCGTAGCGCTCTTTTGCTTTTGCGAACACCGCATCGAGCTGCTCGTCACTGCTCACGTCGGCCTGCTCGACGAAATCGCAGCCGATTTCTTCCGCCAGCGGCATCACGCGCTTGGTCAGCATGTCACCCGCGTAGCTTAAGGCAATCGTCGCGCCCTCGTCATGGAAACGTTTAGTGATGCCCCAGGCAATTGAATTCTTATTGGCGAGGCCGAAAATCAGCGCTACCTTGCCATCCATCAGTCCCATGAGCTGCTCTCCTTGTATCGGCGAATTGCGCGTCAGGCGCTCGCTGCGCTGCGCATTCCTGACGTTTTAATGTAACACGCGCGCTCCTGTCAAGCTACGGCTCTTGCGTGGCCGATCACGAGGACGTAATATCCGCTGGCATGAAGGGCAATCGAAACTGGATCAAGGCATGACTGATAGCAGCAGCGAACCGATTAATGTGATCGTTGCCATCGAGATGGATGATGAGCTGATCGACGCCATCCGTGATGTTTCGCCGCGCTTGCGCGTCGAGCGCTACATCGACAAAGTGCCGGATGGCGCCTGGGCCACTGTCGAAGTGCTCCTGACCGCCAGCGTCTTTCCAGCGCCGGAACAGGTTCCGCGCCTGCGCTGGATTCAAAGCTACAGCGCCGGGATCGACGTTATTCTTGACCGGCCAATTGTTCAGTCGCCTGAGGTCGAAGTGACCTCGGCCAGCGGCGTTCACTCGGTGCAGATGGGCGAGTTCGCGCTGGCGATGATGCTGGCTTTCAACTACAAGCTGCGTCCGCTGATCGAGCGTCAGGCCAGATCGGAATGGTCACGGGGGATGCAGTCGAACGGGCTGCCGGATTTCTTTCTGCCGCATGAGCTGCGCGGCCAGACGCTCGGCATTCACGGCTATGGCAGCATTGGCCGCGAGCTGGCCCGGCAGGCGACCGCGCTTGGTATGACCGTGCTGGCGACCAAGCACAACCTGATGCAGTTGGCAGATGACGGCTGGCGCGAGCCGAATACTGGCGACCCGACTGGCGACATCCCGGCGCGCCTCTACCCGCCGGAAGCGCTGGCGTCGATGGCCCGCGAGTGCGATTTCCTCGTCATCCTCGCCCCGCTGACCGAAGCGAGCCGCCACAGCGTCAATGAAACGGTGCTCAACGCCATGAAGCCGACGGCTGTGCTGGTCAATCTGGCGCGCGGCGGGCTGATCGATGAGCAGGCAATGATTCAGGCGCTAACGGCCCAGAAAATTGGCGGCGCGGCGCTCGATGTCTTTGAGCAGGAGCCGCTGCCGCCGGAAAGCCCGCTCTGGACGCTGCCGAACGTCATCGTCAGCCCGCACATCGCCGGAGCCAGCGTCAATTACCATCGGAAGGCAGTCGCGCTGTTCATCGACAACCTGCATCGCTATCTCGACCATCAGCCGCTCATGAACCGCCTGCGCCGCGAGCAGGGCTATTGAGAACAGGGCAAACGCATCAAAATCACACTCAGACTATAAAAGGTCATGAGGGTTTGTAGGGGCGACCCGCCGGGTCGCCCCTACGTTACCGTTGACCCTGGATAAGCCGATAGGAGCTTTCTTGAAACTCCGATCAAATTTGATGCGTTTGCCCTGCTATTGAGAACCCCCTTGCAACTTTGAAATTGTGACTGCGTATAGAATAGAGACAGGCCGGAAACAGCCTGAGACCAACCACGCACTGAGCAGAGTGAGGGATGTAGACGATGACTGACAACCATACCGGGTACACGACCGAACCGGCAGCCGAAGAGACTCGTGACGCTTTCAACCAGTTCCTGAACCATCAGAAGCGCGCCTTCGACGAGGCCAGCAAGGCCGTCGACTCGCTGATTCCCCCCGGCTTCAAGGAACATGGGGCGGAAGCCAGTCGCGAATTTGTCAAAGGCTTTAAGGTGCTGGTCGATGCCGCCATTGACGGGCTGGAGAAGGCCAGCAGCGAAATGGGCAAGCGCGCCGAACACGCTGCCGGTGGCGACCAGCCGACCGGAACCGGCCCGACCAAGATCAAGGTGCAGGTCGAGTAAGGCATTTTCGATAGCCAGACTCAAAAGGACGCGATCACTCGCGTCCTTTTAAGTCTCAGGTTTCGGCCACCGCCTGACACCTCTGCCTCATCTTTTTCCTGCGTATGGATGCTGGTGTACGAAGGCGGCTTTCAGTTCCTCGACTCACCCGCCAGCGCGCTCGACAGGAACAGCAGCATCGAGACGCCGCCGCCGATCAGCGCGGGCGTGAGGTCGCCGTGGGTGTAAAGCAGCGCCGAAGCGATCAGCAGACTCCCGGCGAAGATGGCGCGCTGCGTTTTGCGGCCCTGGGTCTCAATTCGGCTCAACTGGCGCGAGAACTTGCTCGACGGCTCGACCGTCAGGCGGATGTCGCCGCGCTCGACCCGCGCGATCAGGGTGTCGAGCGCGTTGGCGCTTGCTCCGCGCCCCAGCAGCGACTGGCCGATGTTGGCGATGGCCTGCGCGCCGCCGCTGGTCATCAGCGTTTGCAGCACCGGCGAGCCAAGCACGCCGCCGACCATCTGGCTGCCGAGGTCGCCGCCAGAGCTGACGCTCTGCGCGACCAGCTTCTGTGTGTACGGTTGAAGCTCGCGCCACGGGTTGAAGGTCGGGTCGAGGCTGGTACACATGCCGCTGAGGATGCTGAACGTCCGGCCCAGATAGATGAAGTCCTGCGGCATCTGGAACGGCATCGAGAACAGCAGGTCGCTGAACTCGCCGCTGATCTCGGACATCTCGCTGTAGCCGACGTTGCTGATCTGAGTCATGTCCATGCCCCAGACCTGATCGAAGACGGCTTTAGTTGCTTCTTCAAGCCGGTGCGAATCGGCGGACGGCAGCAGGAAGCCGAGTTCAGAATAGCTCTGCACCAGTTTATGCGCGTCACGGGTGATGACCGCTGTCAGCGTATTGACCAGCCCGGCGGCGATGTTCGGCGTCAGGCTGGCGGTCATGCCGAAGTCGATGAAGATCAGGTAGAACGGTCGGCTGCCGTTCGCGCTGCTATTGCCGTTTTCGTGAGGCAGCGGGTAGACGAACAGATTGCCGGGATGCGGGTCGGCGTGGAAGAAGCGCTCCTCGAACACCTGCTTGAGATAGGTATCCATGAGCCGGGTAGCGACTGCCTTGCGGCTGATACCGGCAGCTTCCAGCGCCGGATAGTCGTCGATCTTGATGGTCGTTACGTCCTCGATGGTCAGCACC
Organism: uncultured Anaerolineaceae bacterium; assembly: GCA_964652205.1. Classification (GTDB taxonomy): domain Bacteria; phylum Chloroflexota; class Anaerolineae; order Aggregatilineales; family Phototrophicaceae; genus ZC4RG36. The sequence goes on from CAZZAO010000091.1 coordinate 3,821, forward strand.
TTGTCGCTCGAATGTTCGGCGTAGACCTTCGGGATGTAAACGCCCATATCGTCTTTGAACATCTCAGCGAAGCGGGCAGCGTTGCGCTCCTCGTGCTCGTAAGATAGTTCTTCCAGCAGCACGCGGCCAAACTCGCGGATCAGCGCGACGGCGTCAGCGCGGCGCGAGATGAAGCGGAAGCGCATGGCGATGTGTGCCACCAGATCGAGCGCGTCAAGGTCGGTATAGCAGATGTCATCGATCCCCGGTCGCTGCACTTTGACGACCACGCGGTCGCCGTTCTGGAGCGCGGCGCGATGCACCTGTCCGAGCGACGCCGCCGCCACCGGCTGGTCGTCGAACCACTTGTAGCGCGCGCTGATCGGCCCCAGTTCGCGCTCGATGATGGCGCGGATTTGCTCGCTCGGCACGCCGGGGACTTCGTCACGCAGGCTTTTCATCTCGTCGATAACTTCCTGAGGCAGGATATCGGCGCGCGTCGAAATGAACTGTCCGGCCTTAATCATCACGCCGCCCATTTCAATGGCGAAGTTGCGGAATGAGCGGGCATAACCCTGCCAGCGCGGGATATTGCCAGCCTCGACTCCGTCCCTGAAATAGCGGGCAGCCAGCACCTGCCAGAAGATCAACCGCGCGAACAGCCAGCCTGAGAAAACGACCACGCGCACGAAGCGCGTCTGCATCCGCAGCGAGCGGCGGCGCGGTCGCTCGGTTGGCATCGGCAGCGCCAGATCGTTAACCTGTGCGCTGGAAGTGGATATTGAGGGTTGATTGTTCAAATTTTGCATCGGCGATCTCAAGGTCCCATAGGGCATGGGGCAGGACAATATTGCGGCGATAAGGGCCGACGCGCAGCGTCAGTTCATCGCGCGAGCGATAGATATCCATGTCGGCCTTCTGCGCGAATGGCAGTGGCACGCTCAGAAGATAGCCGCCGCCGCTGCCGATGCTCTGGATTTTGTGGGTTGTGCCTTCAAACATCCGAGTCGCCGGGTTGCCGCTTTCGCCATAAAGCTGCGTCGCCAGCCGCCTGAGCGACTCGATGCCGCCGACTTCCTGGCCGAACAGCGGCGCTTTCAGCAGCGGCAGGCTGCCGAAGGCTTCGCCGATGAAGGCGATGTTCTGCGCCTGATTCGCCTTCGCCTGCGCGAAGTACGGGTCGTTGACTTCGGGCGGGATGATGCGGTTGCAGATAATCGCATCGGTCGCATAGCCATACAGGTTGAGGTAGGTATACGTCCGCTGCGTCTCCTTGATGACCATTTTTTCCGGGTTGACGACCAGCCGCATACTGCTCATTTCCGGGTCGGCCAGCAGTTCGCGGACGCGGTCGAGGGTATCGAACAGGTTCTGAACTTCCGTCCAGGCGTTGGCGTCCGGCATGGTGCTTTCACGCCCAAGTACCTTGCCGATGGGCCGCAGGATTTTGGCCGCACCGCGCGTCAGCGTCAGGATTTTCTCGAACCACCAGCGTGTGACGTCGGGCAGGCTGAGCAGGCGCAGCGTCTCGGCGGTCGGCGCGGCATCGACGATCAGCACGTCGTACTTGCCTTCCTGCACGTACTTGTTGATCCAGAGCAGGTGCGCGCCTTCTTCGAGGCCGGGCAGAATCGTCACTTCTTCGGCGACGATGTTCTCGACGCCCTGTTTGCTGAACAGCGCCACCATATACTTCTGCACTGCGCCCCAGTATTTGTCCATCGAGTAGCGGGCATCAACTTCCTGCGCCCACAGGTTCGGCAGCAGTTCGACCGGCTCCGGGCCGATTTCCCGGTCGAGCGAGTCGCCGAGGCTGTGGGCGGTGTCGGTGCTGATGACGATAGTTTTCAGGCCCAGCTCGGCGCAGCGCAGCGCGGTCGCCGCTGAAATGCTGGTTTTACCGACTCCACCTTTGCCGGTGTGAACGATGATTCGCATGGGGATTTATTTGCACTCCGTGGCGTTCATGAGTCGCCGCATTATACAGCGGCAGGCGAGTGAGTTTCGCTTGCTCTCATATACGCTTTATGGAATGAGGAGTTGTACGGGAAGGCGACCAGTCCGTCGAGGGGAAATTGATAGATCGCTACCAGACTTCCAGTTTTAGTGCGTCGATTTCTTTAAAGTGTCCGTCGCGGCTAATCAGTGTGAGGTCGTACTGAAGCGCTGTGGCAGCAATCCAGACATCGTTTTCAGGGATGGGGCGTCCTTTTGCTTTGAGCGCTCGTTTAATCTGACCGTAGTAATCGCCGGTGACATGGTTACACAACAAAACTGGCGTAAGGACGACAAAATCTCTGATCTGTTGAATGTTATCAGCCACCCGTTGTGAGTTGTATGCCCCGAAGTAGAGTTCGCCAATCGTGATGCTGGAGACATAAATGCTAATGCCCTGTAACTTCTGGCGCAGGACAGCTTCCTGGTTGAAGTAAGCTGCAACCATGACTGTATCGAGAAGAAAATTATTCCCAGCCATCTAAATCGACGTTCTCACAGTTTTCCTCAATAGCCTGCATCATTTCGTCGACCGCGCCAGGGGGAAAGCGGAAACGATCCATATTCGCAATCAGCACTTCACCGGGAACTCCTTCCGGCAAGGTCGACTGCTGTAATTTCCGCGCAACTTCCAGTAACTGCGCCTGTTGAATAGGCGTCAAGTGGTCGAGCTGTCGGATGATCTGTTCCTTGAGCGAAGCGACGGTCATGATTTATCTTCCCACACTTGCCGATGCTCTCCATTATACAACGAGTGGCGCGAGCTTAACTGATATGCAGACCGTAATTCTCTCAGGGAAAGTTAATTAATTTGGAAATAATCTGCGCTATACTCGTTCTTGTTCATGATGTATTCGCAGTCTACATACTGGAACCTGTTAGGAAAGGAATGAACCATGAAAAAACTCAATACCGTCGCGCTTTCATTGCTGGGGGCTGGAACCCTGGCAGTCGCTCTGGCCTTTGGCGTGATGTTCCCGCAGGCGGCTGCCGCGCAGGACGCGACCCCTGAAGCGACCATGGATATGAGCGGCATGGCGATGGCGACGCCGGAAACCTCAATTGGCTGTCCGAACTCGACCTTCGCCCTGGCGCAGGTGGCGCCGGTGAGCTTTGGCTATCTGCCGCCGTTTGACCTGAGCGGTTACGATCAGGGTCAGTTTGACATCATGAGCACGCTGCCCCAGGCCACCGCAGTGGCGACTGCGGATACGTCGATGATGACGCCTGAGGCGACTATGGCGATCCTGAGCAATGACCAGTGCGCCGAGCTTCTGGCCTCAGTTGCGGCCTTCCTCGATGCGCGCAGCAGCGCTGATGCCACCGCGACGACCGAGCCGACGGCTGAAGCGACCGGCGAAGCGATGGGGCCTGCCGCCTTCATCGCTCACCTGAGCGGCCCGCAGGAAGTCCCCGGCCCCGGCGATCCTGACGCCATTGGTACGGCCTATGTTGTCGTTCGCCCGTCGGCCAATCAGGTTTGCTGGTCGATCACGGTCGGCGGTTTCGACCTGCCCGCGTCGGCAGCCCACATTCACAAGGGCGCGGTTGACGAGTCTGGCTCTGTCGTTATTCCGCTGACTCCGCCGGATATGGCCGGCGCGTCGAACGGTTGCGCGACGGTCGCGCCTGAGGACATCAGCGCCATCCTCAGCAACCCGCCCGGCTACTACGTCAACATCCACAATGCGCAGTTCCCGGATGGTGGGCTGCGCGGGAACCTGCTCGGCCTGTAATTACCTGCCGAATTTCCAGCCTGTCGAGGGGAGCCACACTGGCTCCCCTCTTTTTATGTTTGGCGCTGAAGTCGTTATACTCCTCATCGAAAAATGCAGCGGATAAACGCACAGGATAAACGCATGAAAATTTCGCGGGTGACGCCGATGACGATGGGGACGGCGTGGCGGAATCTTACCTATCTAAAGGTCGAAACGGATGAAGGGTTGGTCGGCGTGGGCGAATGTCGCGTCGTCAACCGTACCGAGGCCGTGATTGGCTACCTGAGCGAGGCCGTGCCGAAATACGTCCTCGGCAGCGACCCCTTCGACATCGAGAAGATCGTCCACCGCATGATGATCGAGGATTTTATGCGCGGCAACGACCTCGTCATGTCCGGTATTGCGATGGTCGAGGTCGCCTTATGGGACATCGTCGGCAAGGCGCTCAACCAGCCTGTCTATCGCCTGCTTGGCGGCGCAGTGCGCGACCGTATCAAAGCCTACGCCAACGGCTGGTATACGGTCGAGCGCGCGCCGGAACAGTTCCACGCAGCGGCAGAGCGGGCGGTTGCTAAAGGCTATCGCGCCCTCAAGTTCGACCCGTTCGGCGCAGGGCTGTATGAACTGGACTCGAAGGAGAAACGCCGGGTCGTCGCTCTGGTCGAGGCGGTGCGTGACGCCGTCGGCCCGGACGTCGAAATCCTGATCGAGATGCATGGGCGCTTCAACCCGGTGACTGCCGTCGAGATGGCGCGCGAGCTGGCCCCGTTTAAGCCGTCGTGGTACGAGGAACCCGTCCCGCCGGACAATGCCGCCGCGCTTAAGAAGGTGTCCGAGGCGATTGCGCCGCTCGGCATCCCGATTGCGACCGGCGAGCGCCTGCACACCCTGGGCGAGTTCCGCGAAGTGATCGAAGATCAGTCGGCGGATATTCTCCAGCCGGACATCACCCATTTCGGCGGGATTCTGGCGACTAAAAAGCTGGCCGCGTGGGCCGAAGCCTATTACATGCTGATCGCGCCGCACAACGTCGGCGGGACAGTCTCGACGGCAGCGGCGCTCCATCTGGCGGCTTGCACGCACAATTTCAAGATTCAGGAACACTTCAACGACTTCGCCGAGTCTTATGTCAAGGACGCCGCGCCGGGATTGCCCGAAGTGGTCGATGGCTGTTTCGCGCTGCCGACCGGCCCCGGTCTCGGCGTGACGCTCGATGAGGACGTGGTTAACGCTCATCCGCGCGCGAACATCAACTTCAACCTGTTCGCTGACGGCTGGCACAAGCGTCAGGCGCGCGTCAGCCCAGGCTGAACGACCATCCTGATTCGGTCTGGCGTCTGGCGACTTATCCCCGAATCAACATCGGCAGGTCGCGCAGGCGCGGCGGCTGACCGGCCAGCAGCGTCTGCACCCGGAACACGCGCCCCGCCAGCCACAGCACCACGACCAGTGCCACGATCAGCAGGCCGAGACTGAGCGCGATCTGCCACGGCGGCACGACTGAGATCGCCAGCCTTTGCACCATCGCCAGCGGCGCGGTGATCGGGAACAGGCTCAGAAATGTCGGGATCGGGCCGCTCGGCGTCGAAGCGAAAATCGACGTGAACCAGAGTGGAATGACTGCCGGAAGCGTGAAAATCGCCGCGTACTGCGAGCCTTCGCGCGTCCCGTTCGCCAGCGCGCCGACGATGCTGAAGGCCCCGGCGAACATCAGGTAGGCCAGCACGAAGTAGACGAACAGCAGCGGGATTAACCCCCACGGCACGATGAAACCGGACAGCGTGGTCGCCACCGCGCCTGCCATCCCGCTCATGCCGATTCGAGCCAGCAGAAAGACTGAGCCGATCCAGACGCCGATTTGAAGCAGGCCGAGCAGGCCGAGCGCGAGAATTTTGCCCGCTAGCAGTTGAGTCGGGCGCAGGCTCGACAGCAGAATTTCGATCAGCCGCGACTCTTTTTCCTCGATCACGCTCTGCATCAGGTAGTTATTGGTCGTGAACAGGCCGATCAGCAGGATGATGGCGAAGATGTAGACGATCAGGAACTGCGCGCCCTGTGGATTTGCGCTGCTGTCTTGTGGACTCTGCGGCACTGCCGCGCCGACGTTGACCGTTGTGATGTTTGACGGATGAATCAGGCGCTCGTAGAGAATCCTGTCCGGCACGTCGTCGGCCAGCGAGTCGAGCAGCAGTTGCCGGATCGCGTCGCTGTCGAGCTTGCCGACGTTTAGCCGGTTCATGACCAGGGTGACATCGCCCGTCTGCATATAGTCCGGCTCGATACGGTAGTAGACGTCGATTTTGCCGCTGTCGAGCGCGGCGCGAGCGGCAGCCTCGTCGTCGTAGCGCGTCAGCGCGCTCGGCTGCGCGCCCAGATCGCCGAATCGACCGCTCTTATCGACGTATCCGGCGTGCTGGACGCCTGTGAAATCGCCCGGATTGATGCCGTTTTGCTCCGAGGGTGATAGCCCGCCGCTGCTGGAAATTAGCTGGTAGCCGAGCAGCAGAATCAGGCCAATGAGTGGGATGCCGAAGGTGGCAAACAGGAAGCCCTTGCGCCGCAGGTTGCGCCGCAGTTCGTAACTGAAGACCTGAAAGGTATGCGCGATCATGGTTTTTGCTCCTGCGGTGTCGAGAGAATCACGCGCTGGCCGCGCACGACGCGCAGCAGCTCGCGCAGGCTCGGACGTTTGCCATAGAGCAGCAGCGACCAGCGAAAAATCCGCCCGGCAGCGAAGACGACCAGCGCCGTCGTCGCCGCCATGACGGCGATGCTCAGGATCAACTGGGCCGCTGGAACATCGCCATAGGCCATGCGTAAAATGATCGTGGTCGGCGCGGTGATCGGGATGAGCGACAGCGCGACCGGAATCGGGCCGTTGAGGTCGCTGATGAACTGGGCGATGAAGAAGAACGGCACGGCCAGCCCGAATGAAAGGATTCCGGCGTACTGACGGCTTTCCTGCTCCGAGCCGATGATCGCGCCGATGGCGGCCATCAGGCTGCCGAACAGCAGATAGGCGAGCAGGAAGTAGACCAGCCCGACGATCAGCAGATCAGGCGGCAGGCTGATCGCCGCCAGAAAGTCGAAGCTGTTGCCGAGTCGGGCGATCAGCGCGCCCGCGCTGACCCAGATGAGCATCTGCGTCAGGCCGAGCGCGCCGAGGCCGATGATCTTGCCGAGCAGCAGTTCATTGGGGGGGACGCTGGTCATCAGCACTTCGAGGATGCGATTGGTCTTTTCCTCGGTCACGCCGGACATCAAGTAGCCGCTGCTTAACTGAAGCGAGAACATGACGACGATGACCAGCAGAATGGGGGAGAGAAAGACCCCGGCAATCGCGCTCTCTTTGAGTGTTCTGCCGTTGTCGAGCGTCAGTATCGATGTCTCGACCGGGTTTTGCAGCCGCGCGACCACGTCCGGCTGATTGAGCCGCGCGCCGAGGTTGGCGACGAGGAAGGCGTCAATCTCGTCCGTGAGCGCGTCGGGCGGGCTGCCGCTGCTGACCAGCCTGACGCTGCCCGTCGCCATGTAGTCCGGCGCGACGATGAAATACGCGCCGATCTGCCGGGCTTGCAGCGCGGACTGAGCCGCATCCTCGGACGGGTAAGCGCTAAAGTCGTCCGGCCTGTCGATGGCTTGCGGCAGCACGTCGGCCTGATCGACGTAGCCGACTGCGCCGACGCGGCTGGTATCCGTTTCATTGTTGACCACCAGAGTGAAGACGATCACCATCAGCGCCAGACTGAAGATCGGGACGCCGAAGGCGGCGAACAGAAAAGCGCGGCGGCGGATGTTGGTCAGGTATTCGTGACGGGCGACGATCCAGAATCTAGGCATGACGCTGGCCTTCCACCACGTCGATGAAAATGTCGTTCAGGTTTGGCACGGCCAGTTCGAAGCGCTGAATCGACATCTCCGGCGAATTGGCAATCGCCGCTAAGACCTGGTCGGCGCTCGCTTCTGGTTTGAGGTAGAGCAGGGCGCTCTGATGACCATTGGCGCGTTCCTCGACGCGCTCAACGCCCGGCAGCCTCTCCCATTGTCCTTTACCCTCGACGACGATGGCATGGAGCGCGTGCTGCTGGCGCACGTCGTCAACCGTGCCGTACAGCATCTGCTCGCCCCGGCTCATCATCAGCAGGCGGTCGCACATCTCTTCGACCTGATTCATCTGATGCGTGCTCATGACGACCGCGCCGCCTCTGGCGCGAAAGTCGAGCAGCAGCGCCTTGATCGCCAGCGTGTTGATCGGGTCGAGGCCGGAGAACGGCTCGTCGATGATAATCAGCGCCGGGTCGTGCAGCACGGTCACGGCGAACTGAAGCTTCTGCTGCATCCCTTTGCTCAGTTCGCTCACCTTCTTCTTCGCGTAGTCAGCGAGTTCGAGCCGGTCGAGCAGAGCCAGACTGCGACGTTTCGCTTCCGCGCTGCTCAGACCTTTGAGCGTGCCGAGGTAAATCATGATCTCCAGCACCGGGACGCTGCGGTAAAGGCCGCGTTCTTCGGGCAGGTAGCCGATGCGGTTCTTGGTCGCGTCGGTCAGCGGCCCGCCAAGTACGCTGATCGTGCCGGTGTCCGGCTTGAGGATGTCGAGGATCATGCGAATGGTCGTCGTCTTGCCAGAACCGTTCGGGCCGAGCAGGGCGAAAATCTCGCCGCTGTAAATCTCAAAGGTCAGATGATCGACGGCGCGAAAATCGCCGTAAAATTTGGAAATCCCCTGAACTGAAACCGCTGTTGTTACGGACATCACCATCCCTGTCTCTTCCCGGTGTGCAGCACCCTTTAAACTATACGCTGAATAACGGTTCAGGTTTCAGTGAAGGTCGATTTTACGAAATAAAGTTAGAAACCCATTTGCTGAAAGCGATTACATCATGGTAGACTCACCGCAGAATCATGCCCGATCAACTTGCAGCCATAGCGCTGTACCTGTGATGACCGTCGATCTTCGCGCGTTCGGCCTGTCTGGCCCGGTGGAGACTCAATGAAGAAACAAGTTCTGGTGGTTGACGATGAAATTGGCGCGCTGACTCTCATTGGCATTATGCTGGAGCGCGGCGGCTTTGGCGTCCTCAAAGCGAAAGACGCGCAGGTTGCGCTGTCGGTACTCGATGAAAACCAGCCCGACCTGATTATTCTCGACGTGATGATGCCCGGCATGGACGGTATCGAGCTATGCCGCGCCATTCGTCAGCGTTCGGTCACGCGCGCCACCCCCGTGCTGATCCTGTCCGCGCGCGGTGACGCCGAGAGTATCATCAAAGGAATCGAGGCCGGGGCGAACGACTATCTGCCCAAGCCGATCCTGCATCACGACCTCGTCTCGAAAGTTCGCTCAATGCTCGGCGAAAGCACCGCAGACGCCTGAAAAGCGGCGTGCCGAATGCTGAGTGAGAATAAATACGGCGGTCGAGCCTGAAGCGTCAGGCTCGATTTTATTTCCTGCGTCTCAGGCCGCTCGTCGAGGCGCGATGGTTCGCGCCCGCCGCAAGGGTTTACAAGTGCTCAGGGCATCTCTGATCCCCGGCTAGTCGCTGCCGTACAGCGCCCGATAAATTGTGTAGTAGCTGTAAACCCGCTCGACGTAAGCGCGCGTATGGTCGACGCTGATGGTGCTGATGAACAGATCAGGATCGCCGCCGGACAGCCTCAGCCAGCCCTGCGCCAGCCGCGGCCCGGCATTGTACCCGGCTAGTGCCGCGACGATGTTGCCATCGAACTGTTTCAGCAGGTTGGCGAAGTAAGCCGCGCCGAAGGTCACGCCGACTGCCGGGCGAAACAGCAGCGAATGGTGATAGTCGGGCCATCTCAGCGCGACGGCCATCGCTGCCGCCGTCGAGGGGATAACCTGCATCAGCCCTTTCTCTCCGGCAGCCGCAGTCGCGTGTGTGTCGAACAGGCTCTCGCTGCGGATGAGCGCGAACAGCAGCAGCGGGTCGATCTGGCGCTCGCTGGCGACCTTGCGGATGATGTCGGCGTAGGCAATCGGATAGCGCATCCGCGATAGATAAATTGGCGCGTCGAGCGTGCCGACGCTCCCTTTGCGGAGAACATTGGCGACCGCGACAATCGAGTCGCTGTAGTCGGTCAGGTCGCGCAGCGCCACCGCCAGTTGATATGACGCCAGCGGATCGTCCCGATAGCTGTTGATGAGGTCGGCGAACTCGCTTTGTGCCTCTTTGTAGGCGGCGGCGACAGTCCATAGCTCGCGTCCACGAATCAGGCGCGGATCGTTGGCGAGCGTCTGCGCCAGCGGCCAGAGCGGGCCGGTCTGCGTCAGCCCGAAGGTTGAGCGCAGCCACGCTTCAGCGGCAGCACGATCCGCTGTTTCATCCAGTTGCAGAGTCGTCGTTTTCGGTGGCTGGAATGGCGCGTGCTGAACGGCGATGTCCTGCGCCCGCGCGGCGTAATAGCCGTTCGGCGCGGCAGCGACGACGCGATCCAGCGCCTGCTGCGCCGTCCGTGTATCCCCGCGCAAGAGTGCGATCCGCGCGGCCATGAAGTAGGCTAACGCCTGGGCGTCGCCTGTGGACGAGACGGCCAACTGTCCGTAATATAGCTCGGCGGATGGATAGTCGCCTGCCGCGAAAGCGAGGGCTGCCGCTGTGGTCAACCCGTCGTGAGCTGCCTGCGTCTTCGGATATTGTTCCGCCAGTCGCGCCAGCAGTGTTCGCGCCTCGGTCGGCTGGCCGCTGCTGGCCCGCAGCGTCCCGGCGCGCAGCAGCGCTTCGGCGGCTTCCGGCAGATAGCCGTAGCGGTCGGCGATAGAGACGTATCGGGCAATCGCGCCGTCGAGGTCGCCCGCCGTCAGTTCGGTCTGCGCCTGTTCGAGCAGCGCCGCGCCGAAACGGGCGTCCTTTGGAAACTGGGTAATGACGATCTGGAAGGCGACGTTGGCGGCGTCAAAGCTGCCGAGTTCGCGGTACGAACGACCGAGCAGCATCGGCACTTCCGCCGGGATGTTGAGAACCGGAAGAGTGGTTGTGTAGCTGTTCAGCAGCTTGAGTACGTCCCGATAGTCGCCGTGAGCGAGGCGGACGCGCGCCTGCGCCAGCCGGTCGAGTTCCCTGTCGGCGTCGAGCAGCGCCAGCATGGCCGGGTAGGCTTGCGGCTGGCTGGCGTACCGGTCGAAAATCCGCTCCATCCGCGCCAGCGCGGCCTCGGTTTCGCCGCCTCGAAGTTCCGCCTGCGCCGCTCGCCACTCGATGTCAGCGCTGGTCGCCGCGTCCGGTTTCCCGGCGAGAATGGCGTCGTAGGTCGTCACCGCCTGATCGAACTGGCCGGTTTGCAGATTGACCTGCGCGATCCGTTCCTCAAGCGCAATCTGTCGGTCGGCGGTGCGGCTGGTGCTGGCGACCTGCGCGTAGCGGGCGAGCGCCTCGGCAGTCTGGCCGAGGCCGAGCAGCGCATCGCCGCTGCGCTCCTGAGCCTCGCTGTCGATCAGGCCGGGGCGCAGCGTGAGATAGGTCTGAAAATCGTCGAGCGCGGGCTGCCACTTCGCCAGACCGAGGTAAGCGTCGCCGCGCAGAAAATGAGCCTGCGCCGCCTGCGTGGTGGCGGGGAACTGGTCGATCAGGATCGTCAGTGCGTCGGCGGCGTCGCTGAACAGCCCCTCGCGCAGGGCAGCCCGCCCCAGACCGAAGGCGGCGCTGATCCGCGTCTCGTCCGGCGCGGCGCTGCCCTGATCGAGTACCTGTTGGTAAGCGCCGACCGCATCGGCGTAGGAACCGTCTGTCAGCGCTGCGTCGCCGACCTGTAGTGCCGCGCCGGGGACGACCGTCGGAGTCGGCGGCACGGTCGGCAAGGGGGTTTCAGTGGGGGATGGCGTCTCGGATGGGGCGGCAGTCAGGGTCGGCGTCGGCGTTGGCGTCGTCGGTCGGTTGAGATTACAGCCCGTCAGCGCGATGGCCGCGATGACGACGAGAACGGTTTTTGTCGGGGCATGATGGATCATGCCGATGATTTTACTCAGCATGACCGGCCTTATCGCGGTGTGCTGTATCCACGTCAATGGGTGTCGTCGCCAGGGGTTAGCTCGCCGCACAGCCACGGTATCCCGTAGGCGACGGCCAGCGATCCGGCCTCGCCGAGCGCGCGGCCAAGCTGGTCAATATTGGTGTACATCCACCAGTGGTTGGCTGCCGGGAGAATCGGCACGCCGAAATCGTCGTAGACCAGCGCCGCCAGCGTCCGGCGGACGGCGGGCAGATGGCCTTTCGTCCGCGCCAGAATCACCTGAAAGCGCGAGGGCATATCGGCGTAGGCCAGCATCTGAAAGTCGATCATTGTCTCGGCGTCGTCCAGCCGCTTGACGAAACGGAACAGCCCGCCTGCCCACTGCACCGGACGCTCTTGAAGTTGATAGCCAGCGGCGTCGAAAGCTTGCCCGACGACCGTGAGCAGAATTGTCCGAAAGTAGTCCTGCGGCGTTTGCGACTGCATCGTTTCCCCTGCGCGAAGTGATCGTCGCCCATGATAGACGATGTAGCCCGCTGCGTCGATTGTTGTTATTCGTAACGGAAACGGGCGACGCCGATGGCGAACAGGACGACCGCCGCCGCGATCAGCACGCCGACTGGCAGCAGGACAGCGCCCAATCCGCCGCCGTGGAAGATCAGGGTGTTGAAGCCGTCCATCGCCCAGGCCAGCGGCGAGATGTGGCCGATGACTCGCATCCAGTCGGGGACGATTTCGAGTGACCACCAGGCTCCGCCGAGCGGCGCGAGTGTCAGCGTCAGGAACAGGGTCAGGCCGCGCGCCTGTCCACTGCTCCTGAGCAGCGTCATTAGCGCCAGCGCCAGCGCCGTGATGCAGGCCGTGTATGCTGCCATGACGACGATTAGCGCCAGAGCCGAACCGCCGAAGCGCACGCCGATCAGCAGGCCGAAGCCGAACATAATCGCAAACTGAATCATGCCCATCGTGAAGCGCGCCAGCAGCTTGCCGCCGAGTACCTGCGACCGGCGCAGCGGCATGGTAATCAGGCGTTGAAGCGTCCAGTTGCGCCGTTCCTCAATGAAAGCCGCCATCACCGGAAGCACAGCGAACATGACGTACATGCTCGCCATGCCGGGGATCGACTGGCTGAAGCTGCCGTTCGACGACGGATCGCTGACGGCCTTCGCTCCTTCGACTCGCCGTACCGTAATCGGGTTTTGCGCCCAGATGGCGGCGGCTCGCTGGCTGATCGTCTGAGTCAGCGCGGCTTTATCGGCAGTCAGCGCCGAGGCGGACAGCGAGCTGATGACGCTCGCGCCGATCCGTCCCGCTGCAACCGCTCCGCCGACTCGCTGCGCGGCAGTTTGAGCCGCTTCGAGCAGTGGGCTGGGGGTAGCCGCGTCCTCGTCCGAGCGATAGACCGCGCTGGCGTCCTGCCCGTTCAGCAGCTTCGCGCCGAATCCCGCTGGAATCTCGATCATCGCTGCCGATATTTTCGCCTTGAGCCGCGCCTCAGCCAGCGCCGAATCGAGCGCCGCGTCACCCGTCTGGCAGGCGTCGTCCGCCGTGTTATCGAGCGGACACAGCCGCGCGTCCGGCAGCAGGCCGCGCAGCGCGTCGACAAACTGGCCGGAAATAGCGCTCTGATCGGCGTCGAGTAGATCGACCACCGCGCGCGGCGCTGGTGTGTCGCCGGACGAACCTGCGCCGTTGGCATAGCCGACCGCCAGCGCCAGCCCAATCGGGACGAGAATCAGGTTGATGTAAATGCTGCGGTCGGCGAAAATAATCCGCAGATCGTTGAGCGCGATTTGTAGAAGTTTACGCATAACGGGCTACCTGTTTCCGCCGTAAGTCCGACCTCTCCCCCTCTGCCCTCTCCGCGTTGGCAGGGATGGGGAACGGTGACGAGTGATTGTGGAGATCGGGATGGATCGAAATGTTTTCTGAAGCAATCGTGGTCGATTTACCCATCAAGCCGCCGGTTGAACAGGAACAGGCCGATGGCGAACATCGCCGCGCCGAGCGCGACCAGCACCAGCAGATTGAGGCCGATGGCAGTCTGATTCTGGGAAAGCTGCGTGAAAGCGTCGCGGCCCCAGTAATTGATCGTCAGCTTGCTCAGGCTGTCCAGAAATGGGATGCCGTCGACGCCAAAGAAAGTCCCGCCTGCCACGCCCATCGCCATGACGACGACGCTGCCGACGACGTTGGCCTGCTCCGGCGACCGTACCAGCGCCATCACCAGCGTGCCGAGTCCGGCAGCGGCCAGCGATGAGGCCAGCATGACGAGCGCGATGCTGCCGATCTGTGTCCCCCAGATGAGCTGAACCTGACCGCTCAGGACGCTGCCGACGATGGTCAGGCAGACGAACAGCAGCGCCAGTTGGACGACACAGGTCACGAATGTTCCCGCCAGCTTGCCGATCAGGATGACCAGTCGCGGAGTCGGCGTGACCAGCAGCCGCTGGAGCGTGCCGTCCTGTCGTTCTTCGAGCAGCCCCTGCGCGCCGTTGGTGGCGGTGAACATCATGAAAAACAGGGCGAGACTCGCGCCAAAGTAGACCAGTGGATTGAAGCCGACCGCCTGACCGGCGATGGTCTGCCGCTCGATCTGAATCGGGTTGGCGTCGGCGCTGAAGGCGGGCGCGAAATCGGGCTGAAAGCGGTTGAGCAGGCTCTTGATGCCAAACTGTATCAGCAAGACAGGATTGCGCCGAAACAGATCGCGCAGCGTGTCCATCGTCGCTGCGATGGTCACGCTGCCTGATGCGATTCGCGCGCTGATATTCTCAGTCACCGAGCGGATGACCGACGCCGAGATCGGGTTCGCAGGGCTGGCGTAGACCTCAACCGTCGTCGGCTCGACCTGCGGATGCGCCATCGTAGAGGTCAGCTTACGGCTGAAATCTGCCGGGACGATGATGGCCGCTGCGGCCTCGCCCCGGTCGACGGCGGCGCGCGCTTCGTCGGCGCTCGCCATCTGCCGCGCGTCTGTGAGCTGGAACAGCACGTTATCAGGGTCTTTGGCGGCGGCAGCATCCTTTGGTACAAGCTGATCGACGAAGATCGCGCCGTCGTCGAGGATCGTGCCATTGGCCTGGACGCCCTGATCGAGATTGACGACGATCACCGGAATAGCGGTCATCGGCGCATCCCCGCCGCTCAGGAAGCCGTTGAAAGCCGTGCCAATGATGGTCGCCAGCGCCAGCGGCGTCGCAATCATAATCAGGATCAGGTTGCGGTCGCTGTAGGTGGCGTAGAGTTCGCGCCACGCCAGTACGAGGATTTTTCGCAGCATCCTCATTCCCTTCAGATGAAATGGCGGCTTCTTCCGTCGAGGCGCATTTTTTCGCGCCCGCGCGCCTTGCAAGTCGAGCTGCCGCTGCGCGACACGAGCGAGGCCCTAACCACTTCATCTCGCCGTGGGAGAGGGGTGAAAGACAGTCGGCGGTTTTCATAGCGGCTTCATGCCTCAAGCCCGCTTTCCGAGCCTTACGCCTGCCGAAATATAGCGTACCTAATCCCTCAGCGCTCGGCCCGTCAACTGCAAAAACACCGCCTCAAGGTCAGGCTCGCGCACTTCGACCGACAGCACATCGACACCGGCTTCATTGGCGATCTGAAGCAGCGGGGGCAGGGCGCGCCGTCCACGCCGGGCCATGACGCGGATTGTGCCTTCGCCGTCGTCGTCGGGCGGCGTGTAGGTCGCGTCAGTCACACCCTCGACGGCTGACTTGAGCCGGTCGAGCAGACCGTCCGGCAGCGCCTGACTGACCTTGAACAGAAGCCGGTCTTCCTCGCCGATCTTCTGGATGAGCTCGCCGACCGTGCCGAGCGCGATGATCTCGCCGTGGTCGATGATGCCGACGCGGTCGCTGATCTCCTGAACTTCTTCCATCAGGTGCGAGGTGTACAGCACCGTCATGCCCATTTCGGCGCGCAGTCGCAGAACAGTATCGAGTACCCGCCGCCGATTCTGCGGGTCGATGCCGACGGTTGGTTCGTCCATATAAAGCAGTTGCGGCGTGTGCAGCAGCCCGATGCCGAGGTTAACACGGCGCTTCATGCCGCCGGAAAACGTCTGCACCCTGTCATGCTGGCGTGCAGTCAGGTCGATGAAGTCGAGGACTTCATCGGCGCGCTTGCGCAAAGCCGCCCCGTTCAGCCCGTACATCTGGCCGAAAAAGTCGAGATTCTGGCGCGCAGACAGGTTCGGATAGAGGGCAATTTCCTGCGGGACGATGCCGATCAGCTTCTTAGCTTCGAGCGGCTGATGGGTGATCGAATAACCGCCGATGGTCGCGTCGCCGCGTGTGGGCTTGAGCAGGCCGCTAATCATCGAAATAGTTGTCGTCTTACCCGCGCCATTGGGGCCGAGCAGGCCGAAAATCTCGCCCTGCTGAATGTCGAGATTGACGCTGTTGACGGCCACGAGCGGCGGGCCGTTGTCGGTGCGGAATGCTTTGGTCAGGTCGCGGACTTCAACCAGCGTGGTCGGCATCAACACATCTCCCATCAAGGAACCTGCTCGCGCTTGACGTTACGCTGCGTGACGCCTGTCATTTGCGCCAGTGAGGACAACGAACGACACCTTTGCTGTGCCGCGCCGGATTCTGCGGAAAACCAGGCTCTAGGGGAGTTAGTATTCGATGTAGCGCTTCCAGCCTTCGGGGCCGCTGCCGACCGCAATCACGAGGTAGCTTGTCCGCGGCGTCTTTGGCTCCCACGCCATCTTCATGCCCGCTTCATTCGGCAGTCGGTCGCCTTTGCGATGGTTGCAGGTGTAGCAGGCGCAGGCAGTGTTCGTCCACTGGTCTTTGCCGCCGCGCGACTTCGGAATGACGTGGTCAACAGTGAATTCGCTTCTGGTCAGCGGCTTGCCACGGACGATGCTTCCGGGCTGGACGCCGCAGTAGATGCAGATGAAGTTATCGCGTACCAGCACGCCGCGTCGGCTCCAGTGAGCCTGCCTGCGTGGGACATTGATGTAGGTTCGCAGCGCAATCACCGAGGGGACTGGATACTGGTCGCGGATAGTGCGCAGCATGGCGTCGCTCTGCTCGACGACGACGGCCTTTTCCGCCAGCAGCAGATTGATCGCTCGCGGAACCGAGATCACGGAAAGTGGCTCCCACGTGTGGCCGTTGAGCAGAAGAACTCTGCCGTTCATGACGACACTATTCGTCAAGATGGACACCTCTTGTCGAGACTCAAACGTGATATTTTACACAAGCCTTCACAATTATAGCACTATTGTACCGGCGGGAAATACTTTTCAACGAAGGTTTAATCAGGCGCTATACAACCGGCGAGGCGGCGAAAGGAGCCAACACCCATGTTGCGCCCGGTTCTTTGCCGCCTCGTTCAGGCATCGATCCGCTTGTCCGGCTCGCTCTCCGAGCCGGACACGATTCTGCCTGCTGATCTTCTCCAGAGATGCGCTAACGATAAGCTAAATTCGATGCGTTCGGGTTCCAGTTTGCCTTGTTGACAGTAAATCGCGCCCGTAGTTGCCGTCTGTGTCTCTGTCATATGCGGTTGGTCAGTCCGACCAACCGCCCCTGTGATGAGTGAGCGTCTGGTCGTCCTGGGTGCTGCTGATGTTTGTGGCCTGACCGTCAGGCATGGACGAAGCCTTTCTGCCGGGAACCTTCCCGGCACGCGCAGTCATCGCGGGCGCTGCTTGGAGAGTCAGGAAGAGACCGATCCTTTAAAGCCCTACTTCACCAGGCTCAGGCCCGGCCCGTCGAGACTATGACTGTCAATCTCCGCGATGGTTTCCTGCGCTGTGTAGACGAAGTCGTACAGCCAGCTTTTCAGTTCAAGATTGCTGAGGCTGGTGAGCTTGTTGACCGTACCGGCGCTGGCGGCGCTGTGCAGTTCGTCGAGCACGTCGAACAGGGCGCTGAGCCGCGCGTCGGTGTAGACCATCGGAAAATTAAGCTGCTGTTGCGTTGCCATTGACCGCACCCCATTGCAACTGGCAAAAAAATAAAAAAGAGGCGTGAGATTGTTTCCAGTCTCACGCCCCTTTAAGGGAACTCGTTGCCGCTGAGAGTCTATCCTTTCGGACATCCCCCCGCGTGAGACTGCCATTTGTTAATCTTCGCAGCGCGATTCTGATTCGCCGCATCATCAAGACCCGCAAAATCCGCGTTGTACCCGTTGGTACGACGCGGGGACTCGGCCAGAGTTTGAATCGAGGCCGACACCTGATACGAGTGGCTATGAAGCTGCGGGTTGAGAATCAGACGCATGTCCATCAGGCTCCACGCTCCACGGCGGTCTGATCGAGCATCGCCAGAATACTTTCGCCGGTGATGAAGACGCGGCGCATCCCGCTTGGCTTGCTGACGCGCAGATGGCCGTTCTTGACCAGTCGCTTGAGCGTGCTCAGGCTGATGCCCAGAGCTTCGGCAGCTTCCTGCCGACTGTAGACTGCGCCAGTTTCGATTTTGGGTTTGAGAGTCGTCATAACCATTTGGATGCACCTTCTTTCCACACAGTCCTCACGGTATCACGGTTTTTCAGAAGCGTCAAGCGGCAGACACTCATTTTAAATAGTTTTAACGGGCCATGTTGGGTCAGAAGTTGATATAACTGCAGATCGTAAGGCGACAAGGTGATGCCCTCGGTTCACAGACCGTGACGCCGACTCGCCTGTAACCGATCCATAGATGCTCGACCGCAGTTTTTGACTGGCCTCTTGACAACTCTTTTGCTCCAGTCCGATAATGCACCCGTATACGAATGCTCTGTTTTGAGCCTCTCAACGCTCATGACTTAGCGCTCGGAATTTATAAAGGCTTCGACGGAGATAAGTACACACGTCTCGCGCCGACAGGGAGCCGCAGCCGTCGATTGAGAGCTGCGACCGGTCGCCCGTGTGGAAGTTCACTCCTGAGCCGACGGGTGAACCGCTCGAATGAGCGCAGTAGTCCGCTCCGCCATGCCCGGCGTGACAGGGTTCAAGAGGTGGGCCGCCGCGCGCGGCCAACCAGGGTGGTACCGCGGGAGACTTCAGCGCTCTCGTCCCTGA
This sequence comes from uncultured Anaerolineaceae bacterium, assembly GCA_964652205.1. Taxonomy (GTDB): domain Bacteria; phylum Chloroflexota; class Anaerolineae; order Aggregatilineales; family Phototrophicaceae; genus ZC4RG36. Next base: position 22,499 of record CAZZAO010000091.1, read on the forward strand.
CTCAAGTTGGGGACGAGAGCGTTTTTCGTTCCCCGCGAAATCTGACTGTTTTTCGTAAGGGCGCGGCCCGCCGCAAGGTTTCACGCGCATTCGGAAATTGGTAGGGGCATAATGCGTCATGCCCGCGCTGGATACCCGTAGCGTTGGGAATAACGAACTGCTCCCAGCCGCTTTCCCGCTCGGTAAACGGCGTGGGTCAGGGGGCATAACAGGAGAAAACGATGCTGGATCAACTTGAATTGCTGTACACGCAGGCCGCGCATGCGCTCGAACAGGTCAGCACACAGGCTGCGCTGCGCGAATGGGACAGCCGCTATCTGGGCAAGAAGGGCATCATCATCGAGCAGGTGCGCAGCGTCAGCCAGCTTCCCAAAGAGGAACGTGCCGCCTTCGGCAAGCGCGCCAACGAGATCAAGAACGCGCTGACAGAAGCCTGTGCCGTCCGTGAGAAGCTGGTGCAGGAACAGGAACTCGCCCACGACCTTGAGCTAGGCGAAGTCGATGTGACGCTGCCGGGGCGTTCGCAGGCGGTCGGCGGGCTGCACCCATCGACGCAGACCTTGCGCGAGTTTTACGACATCTGGGCCGACATGGGCTTTCAGGTTTACCGCAGCCGCGAAGTCGAGGACGACGACACGAACTTCACGCTGCTTAACATCCCGCCCTATCATCCGGCGCGCGACATGCAGGACACCTTCTATACCACCGTGCCGAATATCATCCTGCGTACCCACACGTCGCCGGGGCAGATTCATGCCATGCGCGAGCTGGGTGGCGGCGGGACTAACCCGCTGCGCGTGATTCTGCCGGGAATGTGCTACCGCTTCGAGCAGATCACCACTCGCAGCGAGATTCAGTTCCATCAATGCGAAGGGCTGGCGATTGGGCGCAATATCCACATGACCGACCTCAAGGGGACGATCAGCGCCTTCGCGCGGCGGATGTTTGGCGCGAAGGCGGCGGTACGTTTCCGCGCCTCATATTTCCCGTTCACCGAGCCGAGCATGGAAGTCGACGTCGAGTGCTTCCTCTGCCACGGGCAGGGCTGCAAAGTCTGCAAGTACAGCGGCTGGCTCGAAATTGCGGGCAGCGGTATGGTGCATCCGACGGTCTTGAAGAACGGCGGCTACGACCCGGCGGAGTGGAGCGGTTTCGCTTTCGGCATGGGGCCGGAGCGCATGACCATGCTCAAGCACAATATCAATGACATCCGCTACTTATGCGGCAATG
>CAZZAO010000092.1:0-22972 GCA_964652205.1 uncultured Anaerolineaceae bacterium
GCGTCATCAGCTATGGCCTGTCCTCTTATGGCTACGATATGCGCGTCGCCGACGAGTTCAAGATTTTCACGAATGTCTATTCCACGGTCGTTGATCCGAAGAACTTCTCAACACAAAATATGGTGGACTTTCGAGGTGACGTGTGTATTGTCCCGCCGAACTCATTTGCCCTCGCCCGCTCAGTCGAATACTTCCGTATCCCGCGCTCGGTACTCACTTTATGTGTCGGAAAATCGACGTTCGCGCGTTGCTTTCGCGCTGATACCCGCGTCGCGCTGGTCGACGGCACAGCGCCGACTCTCGAAGAAATGGCATCTCGCGCCGAAAACGGTGAGGTGTTCTGGGGCTACAGCGTCGGCCCGAATGGTCGCATCATCGTCACCCTGCTCGACAGGCCGCGCTACATCGGACACGACTCGCTGATTGAGATTGCGCTGGATAATGGCGAATCGATCTTCTGCACGCCCGATCATGAGTTTATTCTGCGTGATGGTCGCTCCGTACAAGCTCACGAGCTTCGCCCCAACACCTCGCTCATGCCGCTCTATCGAAATCTCGCGCGTGGTTACGAGCACGTTTACCAGCCCTTAAACGGACACTTGTATCCGACTCATCGTCTCGCTGATGAATGGAATCTCCGCAACATAACCTCTGAAGAAAAGCCTGTTCTAAGGCCCGATCAGCGCATTGTCCCGTTCACGAAATCCCTTTCTTATGAATCGGCAGGCTATCTTAATCACACAGTCACGTCCATCCGCGAGGTCGCTGGCGATCACGACGTCTACTGCCTGACCGTCCCCGAAGCCGGTAACTTTGCGCTTCATGCTGGCGTGTTCGTCCATAACTGCGGCATCATCACCAATGTGACTCCCTTCGAGCCGGGCTGGGAAGGCTTCGTCACGCTTGAGATCAGCAACACGACGCCGCTCCCGGCCAAGATTTACGCCAACGAAGGCATCGCGCAGGTCATCTTCTTCGAGGGCGATGAGGAATGCGAAGTCTCCTACGCCGACCGCAAGGGGAAGTATCAGGGACAGACCGGCGTTACCCCGCCACGGCTGTAAACAAACCCGCCACTGGCCGCTTGACACGGATGTGCAATGAAATTGAGACGCGCAGCCCATTCCTGCGCTTCGCAAAGCGACCTCGAAGCGGATAAACACTGTCGAAAATGCGCGGGCAGATCATCCCGATCTCAGCGCGGTGTCAGCCTGCGCCGCTATGCTATAATCGCCGGGTAAGCGCTGCGCTCGCAGGTCAACTGCACGACCTCGTTTGAGGTCGGTTTTCGGCTGTGCGTGAGCAAGTAGCGAGGATTTCTCGCCGCCTGCGTGTACAAAGAGCGGAACCAGGGGAAAACGGTTGAGCATCAAACGGTGGCGAGTCGGGCTGCTGGGCGTCCTCATCAGCATCGCGGCGGCCTATTTCGTCGTCTCGCAAATGGATCTCGCGCGGCTCGGCGTCGCGTTGAGTACGGCGCGCTGGGGCTACATCCCGCTCTGCGCGCTGCTGCTCGTCGCCGCGCTGATCCCGCGCGCGCTGCGCTGGAACGCGCTTTTGAGCTACAGCCTGCCCTACTGGCGCGCTTTTAATATCATGAATGTCGCTTATCTCGTCAACGGCGTGCTGCCGCTGCGAGTCGGCGAAGTCGCGCGGGCCTATCTCGCCACGCGCTCCGATCCGCCCGTGCCGGTCTTCAAGACGGTCAGCACGATCATCGTCGAGCGGCTGCTCGACCTGCTGGCGGTCGTCGCCATGCTCGGCGTCGCGCTGGCAGCAGGGCCGCTGCCGGACGCCATTCGCAAACCGGCCATCGTGCTCGGCCCGCTCGCGCTGATCGGCTTTCTGCTGGCGATTTTCCTGGCAAGTCAGCGCGTATGGGTGCTCCAGCTTTTTGAGGCGATCAGCCGCCGCGCGCCTGTTGCCCGACAGCTCAACCTGACTCACTGGACGATACAGTTTCTCGACGGGCTGACGCCGCTGACAAAGCCTAAGGCGCTGCTACAGGCCATCGGCCTGACTGCCGCTGGCTGGGGCTTATCGATTGCCGCTGGCTACGTGCTGATGCTCACCTTTTACGAGCGCGCCAGTCTGGCGACAACCTGCCTGTATATCGCAGCAGCAGGGCTGGCGATTGCCCTTCCCGCCGTCCCCGGCAATATCGGCACTTACGAACTGTCGGTGCTGCTGGCGCTTGAGGCCACCGGCTACGGCCAGCCAGCCAACACCGCCGTACTATTCGCTATTCTGGTGCATGGTATTAACCTGATCGTCCACGCCACGATGGGCGTGTTCGGCTTTATCCAGGAAGGCATTTCGCTGGAGCAGCTTTCACAGGGCGTCCGGGGGATGCAGCATTCCAATGTAGGCTCGAATGTCCAGTAACGGTCGCCCGCCCGGATCGCTCAAAATCCTGATCTGTATGCTCTATTATTTCCCGCACCGCACCGGGATGCAGCTTTACATCCAGCGGATCGCCGAGGAACTGGTGCGGCGCGGACATCAGGTGACGATTCTCGCGGCGAAGCACCGGCCCGACCTGCTGCCCGATGAGATGATTAACGGCGTCCGTGTCGTCCGGCTGTGGGCGCCGCCGATCCCGATCAGCCGGGGCATGGTCATGCCCGCTTACCCGCAGGCGGCCTATCGGTTGATGAAGCTCCACGATGTCGTCAGCATCCACACGCCGATGCTCGAAACACTGGTGCTGACGGCGCTGGCGAAGCTGACCGGGCGCAGGATCGTGGCGACACACCACGGCGACCTGATCCTGCCGAATGGCATCGTTAATCGCGCCATCATGACGGTCATGCTGAGTTTCTTCCGCGTGATGGCGAAAAATGCCGGTCGGCTGATTGCTTATAGCGATGACTACGCGAACCATTCCTACTACCTGCTGCCGTTCCGCGACAAAGTCTCGGTCATCTATCCACCGATCAACATGCCGCTGCCGAACCCGCAGCGCGTCGACGCGCTGCGCGCCGAATGGTCGCATGACGGCGGGCCGGTGATCGGTTTCGCCGGTCGTTTCGTCGAGGAGAAACGCCCCGACCTGCTGATTAAGGCGCTCGACACCATCAACCAGAAATACCCGAACGCGCGCATCGTCTTTGCCGGTGAGTACAATATCAAGTACGAGAGCACCTGGGAGAAATATCAGCCGCTGGTACAGCAGTACCGCGACCAGTTGATTTTTCTGGGGCTGACCAACGACATGCAGTTCATGGCCGATTTCTACGCCGCCTGTGACGTCCTCGCGCTGACCAGCGACAGCGAGTGTTTCGCCCTGGTGCAGGTCGAGGCCATGCTGTGCGGAACGCCGGTCGTCATGACCAACACGCCGGGCGGGCGCGTGCCGGTGCAGGTCACAGGCATGGGCAGGCTGACGCCGCAGGGCGACGCGGCAGCGATTGGCGCGGCGATTGTCGAGGTACTCGACCATCCCGACCAGTACCGCAAGCCGCGCGCCGAGATCGAACAGCTTTTTTCCTTCACAGAGACGGTCGACCGCTATGAGCAGCTCTTCCGTGAAAATGCCCGTTAGCGAAGCCACTCTTGCCCACATGACGCGCAACGAGGCCGATATGGCCTTCAGGAAGCGCGTCAGGACAATCTTCGAGTGGATCGAGCCGACGGATGATAAGATCATCCTCGACTGTGCCTGCGGTCGCGGCTTCTATCTCAATATGTTCCGCTACGTCAGCGGCTGCTGGCTGGTCGGGCTGGAGCTTGAGGACGAGATCATCCGCAAGGCGCAGCGCAACGTCGGCCACCTGCCGCGCCTGATGCTCAATAACGCCAACATCTACGCGCTGCCTTACGCCGACAACAGCTTCGACGGCGTGATTCTATCGGAGATTCTGGAGCATATCGACCGCGACGTTGACGGCCTGAAGGAAGTTTACCGCGTGCTCAAGCCGGGCGGCGTGGTCGCCATCACCGTGCCGAACGCCAATTATCCGTTCTGGTGGGACCCGATCAACCGCACGCTGGAGAATATCTTTCACACCCACATCGGCGCGGGGCCGCTGGCGGGCATCTGGGCCAACCACGTCCGCCTCTACAGCGCCGAGAAGCTGCGCCGCGCCGCCATCGAGGCCGGGTTCATCGTCGAGCAAGAACGCGCCTTCACGCATCACTCGTTTCCATTCATCCATAATCTCGTCTACGGCCTCGGCAAGCCGCTGCTCGAAAGCGGCGCGCTGCCGAAGTCGATGGCGAACGCCGCCGACCGCACGAAATTCGACGCCAACGACGGCAGCCCGTGGAACCCGATCAATTTCGGACTGCGCGTGCTCAACTATTTCGACCGCAAGAACGTCATGAGCGAGCCGCCGGGACGCTCAACCGTCAACCTGTGCCTGAAAGGTCGGAAAGCGCTATGATCGACGCCAATCCCTTCGACCAGCCGACACCGACGCCCGATCAGACCGCCGACACCGGCCCAATTGCGGCGGTTTCTGAGCCGGCGACCTTCGAGGATTTGACGCTGGCGCAGATGTTCAGCGAGCTGCGCCGCGCCCCCGGCCCGACGCTGCGGGCGCTGGCTGCCGTCGCCCGCGCGTCTGACGCGCCTGCCAGCGATCTGGCACAGGTTGGCCCGCCGAGCCTTGAGGCGGTCTACGCCCTCGTCCCGGCCACCCACGCGATCACAATCGCGCGGCCTGTCGTCCCGGCGCGCCGCTCGCTCGGTCTGTCCGGCGTCGATATTCTTCAGTTCGCGCTGCGGCTGGTCGCCCTGTTTGTCGCCTGGTACGGCTGCGCTTTCCTCGCCAGCCCGCTTGAGCGCACTTCGCCGACTGGATTAGCCGACGGCGCGCCCTATCTGCTGGCAGGCGCGCTCATCTGGCTGGTGTCCGAGGTCATCCCGATCTTCGTCCGGTCGCGCTTCGCCTCGACCGCTGCCGTCAACGAGTCGCTCGGCTACCCGATGGCGAGCGCTCACGTCAGCATCGTCTGGCGGGCGATCCTCGTGCTGGCGGCGGCAGGCTTCACTTATTACGCCTGGATTCTCAACGTCGATAATCACTTCACGCCGTTCGGCTTCGTCGCCTGGATGATGAGCATCATCCTCTGGGCCAGCGCCCTCGCCCCGGCAGGCTGGAGCTACTGGCGCGCCCTGCGCCAGCAGATCACCCGGCTCCGCGCGACCCGATGGCGCTTCACCTGGACGCTCGGCGCGCTCATCCTCATCATGGCGCTCGGCGCGTTCTTCCGCCTGCGTGACCTTCAGAACGTCCCGCCGGAAATGACCAGCGATCACGTCGAGAAGCTGCTCGACTCGTACCGCGTCGCGCAGGGCGACACCAATATCTTCATGGCGAACAACGGCGGGCGCGAGCCAGCGCAGTTCTACATCCTCGCCATCCTCGGCTCAATCCCTGGCCTCGGCTTCACCCATCTGACGCTCAAGCTGCTGACCGCCGTCGAAGGGTTGATCACGCTGCCCGCGCTGTGGTGGATGGGCCGCGAGATCATCGGCCCGCGCGACCGTAAGCTCGGCAATCTCGTCGGGCTGGCGCTGGCGGCGCTGGTCGCGGCCAGTTACTGGCATACCTCGCTCAGTCGTCTCGGCCTGCGGATCGTCCTGACAACGCTGGTCGTCGCGGTGGCGATGGTCTATCTGGCGCGCGCCATGCGCTATAACCGCCGCGCTGATTTCCTGCTCTGCGGGCTGGTGCTCGGCTTCGGCGTCTACACCTATCAGGCGGTGCGAATGCTGCCGGTGGTGGTCTTCCTCGGCGTGCTGCTGGCCTTCATTTTCCACTGGCGCACCTGGCGCGAGCGAGGCCGGGGCGCGCTCAACTTTCTGGCGCTGGTGCTGGTCGCCTTTGTCGTCTTCATCCCGCTGTTCCATTACACAGTTCAGTATCCTGAAGACTTCTGGCGGCGCACGACCGGGCGGCTGATGGGCGACGACGTCATTCAGACGACCGACGCCAGCGGCAACATCGTCCAGCGTAACGCGACGATTCAGGATCGCGTTGATGCCTTCCGACAAAACCTGCCGGTGCTGGTCAGCAACATCGACAACGCGCTGCTGATGTTCAACTGGAAGGGCGATGTCGAATGGATCAACGGCGCGCCGAATTACCCGACCTTCGACCCGATCTCCGGCGCGCTGCTGATCGTCGGCCTCGCGGCCTTTGCCGGTTACGTCGTCAAGCGGCGCGGCGATGTCGTGCTCATCCTGATGCCGCTGATGGTGCTGATTATGCTGCTGCCGACGGCGCTCTCGATTGCCTACCCGGCGGAAAATCCGAGCTTCACCCGCGCCAGCGGCGCAATTCCGCCGGTCTATTTCATCGCCGCGCTGCCGCTGGCGCTGCTCGCTCTCTCGGCGGCGCGGGCGCTGAGCGGACGGCGTTTCGGCCAGATCGTCGCCTTCGGGCTGGCGACGGTGCTGGTGCTCGGCAGCTACGCCGGGAACGCCTCGGTCTATTTCGGGCCGTTCGTGCAGTCGTATCTGGTTTCGTCGCTGCCCTATTCTGAGGCCGGGCGCGTTTTGCAGGGTTTCGCTGACAGCGACGGCAGCTACGGCAATGCCTTCATGATCGCGTACCCCTACTGGTGGGATCATCGCGCGGTCGGGATCGACGCCGGAGCTATCGACTGGCCGAACGGCATCCTCTCGATCAAGGACGTCCCGCAGTTCCTGGCCGACGCCGCGCAGCGGACAGACAAGTACCGCCTCGACCCGGACAAGGACCTGCTATTCTTCTACGCTCCCAAAGATGACGAGACGCAGGCACAGCTTCGCCAGTGGTTCCCGAACGGCTACGGGCAGGATCGGCAGAGCTACCAGCCAGAGGACACCTACCGGCTTTACCGCGTGCCGCGCCTCGGTCAGGATGGCTTCAACCAGTTTATCGACGCGACACTGCACCCTGAGGGATACTCTCGCTCACCGAAGGGGCCGGGGCGAGGGTATTCGCTGTGAGGATTTACGCGCGACAATGTGTATCAATGTCCGATCAACGATCCACGCAGCGCTGACCGCGCCGCGACAGGTTTTCTATGCTTGATGCTCGCAGTTATTCCAACCTTGAACCGATTGACCCCGTAAAAACGCGCCGCCGCGCCCTGAGCCTGAGCAGCGTGATCGTCGGCCTGCTCCTGCTGCTGACGATGGTGGGGGCGGGCTATTTCCGCTTCGTCGGCCAGAACTGGGATGACTACGTTCATCTGCACCCCGACGAGCGCTTTCTCGGCGGTGTCGCCTCGTCGCTCGGACGACCGCTCTCGCCGCTGCTGTTCACCAACTCGGATCCGTCGCTCAACCAGATCGAGTATGACGACTGCATGGCCCGCAACCCGCAGACTGCGGGCGTGGGCGGCTACTTCGACACCGCCTGCTCGTCGCTCAACCCCTACAACCTCGGCTACGGCACGTATGTCTACGGGACGCTGCCGCTCTATTTAACCCGCTGGTCGGCAGAATTTGCCGTCGAAGGCACGCGCTGGCTGGCCGATCAGGGCGTCGGCAGCCGCGACCAGATGATGCAGCTTGCCAGCGTCTGGGTCAGCTACGACGGCATCCATCTCGTCTGGCGCTTCCTGTCCGCCATCGCCGATATGATCGCCGTGATCTTCGTCTTTGGCATCGGGCAGCAGCTCTACGGCAAATGGGCGGGGCTGGCCGCCGCGATGCTCTATGGCTTCGCCGTCTTCCCGATCCAGCAGGCGCACTTCGGCACCGCCGACGCGATGACCAACTGCTTCTTCGTCGTCGCTCTGTGGTTCGCCGTGCGCGTGCAGTTGAAAGGCCAGTGGGCCGATTACGCGCTGTTTGGCCTGGCCTGCGGCGCTGCGCTGGCCGGGCGCATCAACATCGCGCCGCTGGCCGGGCTGGTCATCCTCGCGGCGATTCTGCGCGGGCTGCCCGCCTTCAGTCGCCACACCCTGCCGGGCGAGCGCCGAAGTTTACTGGTCGGCAGCATCGTCGGCCTCGTCATCGCCGGAGCCGTGACGATCATCTGTTTCCGCGTCTTTCAACCGAACGCCTTTATGGGGCCGGGCTTCTTCGGCCTGTCGATCAATCCCCACTGGCTGTCAGACCTTCAGCAGTCGCAGTATACCGTCAGCGGCGCGTCAGAAATTCCGCCCAACTGGCAGTGGGTCGGGCGAACGCCCTATCTCTTCCCGTTCTTCAATATCGTCCTGTGGGGCGCGGGCATCGGCCTCGGCATCGCCGGATGGCTGGCGTGGGTCTGGGCAGGCTACCGGCTGATTCGCGGCAAACTCGGCTCGACCGCCAATCTGCTGCTGTTCGTCTGGGTGCTGGTCTACTTCGGCTGGCTCGGTCGGCAGTGGGTCATGACGATGCGCTACTACCTGCCGCTCTACCCGGTGCTGGCGCTGCTGGCCGCCTGGGGATTAAGCGAGATCATCCGTCGCTCGCGCGGGCTGCGGATTCGCCACGCGCTGTCGTGGGCGGTCACGTTCGTCGTCATCGGCTTCACGCTGCTGTGGGCGGTCATGTTCACCAATATCTATCGTCACCAGATGACGGCGGTGCAGGCGGGCGAATACGTCTGGGAGCACATCCCCGGCGACTTCTCGATGCGCGTCGATGGCACGCCGGACAGCACGCCGCTGATGAATATCGCGCTCATCAATAATTTCGGCGCGGAAGACAATAACCCGCTGGCGCAGGCCACGCGCTTCGAGAACGGTCAATCGTACAACTTCAACTTCACCGCCACCGCCAGCGGCATGGTGACGAGCGTCCATGCGCCGCATCTGGCCGACCCGAACGACGACCCCGATCCTGAATCGCTCAGGATTGAAATCGTGGCCGGGGACGACGATCCTTCGCGCGAGGGCGCGGCGCTGGCGACCGGCACGCTGACAACCAGTTTCGTCCGCGACACCAACGTCATGGGCCGCGCCTATGACATCCCGCTCGACAGGCCGCTGGCCGTCGAGAAGGGCAAAACCTACACCTTTCACGTCGAAGCCGTCTCCGGCGGGCCGTTCACCAGCAGCGGCGCGACGATGGCCTGGGAAGGGGACTGGGACGAAGTCTTTCCGTCCAAGACCTGCACCCTGCCCGACGGTCTGACGCTCGAAGACGACCCGCCGCCCGGCCTGAACAGCGCCCTGACCTGCAATGGCCGCGATCCCTGGTCAACCTTGATTAACGGCTACAAGCTCCAGTTGATCTACGAGGACGTGCCGGAAAAGCGCGACATCATGCAGACCGCGCTCGACAACAGCGATTACCTCATCATCGGCACCAATCGCCGCTACGACAGCAACTCGCGCATCCCCGGTCGCTGGCCGATGACGATGAAATACTACGACGCGCTCTTTAGCGGTCAGTTGGGCTATAAGGAAGTCGCGCAGTTTCAGGAAACCTTCCAGATCGGCCCGCTTCAGATATCCGATCAATACCTGCCGACCTACAGCGGGCCGAAGTGGCTGAACGAGTTCGAGGCCGAGGAAGCCTTCCACGTCTACGATCATCCGGTCGTGATGCTCTACCAGAAGACCGACGCCTACAGCTCCGGCAACACGCGCAGCATCCTCGACAGTGTCCCGCTCAACTCGTTCGGGCCGGTGGCGCTCAACTGCCCGGAAGCCGCCGACTACCCGACCGTCAATTACTACTGCGATCCAACGCTGGTGGCCGTCGCGCCGTTACAGGCCGACGGGCTGAACCTGTCGCAGTCGGGCGCGCAGGCCCCGACCGAGCTGCAAATCCCGATTGACGAGCGCGCCGCCCAGGCCAGCGGTGGAACGTGGAGCAACCGTTTCGACCCGGCCAGCGCGCTCAACGCCAACCCGGCGCTGCTGGTCGTCGTCTGGTGGCTGACGATTGTGCTGTTCGGCTGGCTGACGTGGCCGCTGCTGTTCGCCGTTTTCCCCGGCCTGGCCGACCGGGGCTTCGGCTTCGCCAAGATCATCGGCCTGTTTTTGACCGGCTGGCTCTCGTGGTACGTCGCCAGCGCGCGGATTCCCGTCTGGTCACAGGCGGGCCTCGCGGGGGCCTTCCTGATCGTCGCTGCCTTCAGCCTGTTGGTCGCCTGGCGCTCGCGCTCGCGGATTGGCTCATACATCGCCGATCACTGGGGCCGGCTGGCGCTGATCGAGTTGATTACGCTGCTCTGTTTCGTCTTTTTCCTCGCCGTCCGCCTGAGCAACCCTGACCTGTGGCATCCGAGCTTCGGCGGCGAAAAGCCGATGGACTTCGCCTATTTCAACGGCGTGCTGCGCAGTACGGTCTTTCCGCCGGTCGATCCGTGGTACACCGGCGGCTACATCAATTATTATTACTTCGGCTTCATCATCGTCGGCACGCCAACCCTGCTGCTCGGCGTCGTGCCGACCGTCGCCTATAACCTGATCCTGCCGACGCTGTTCGCGCTAACCGGCATCGGCGCGTTCTCGGTCGCCTACAACGTCGTCAGCGCCCTGCGCGCGCGCTCGAACCTCAGCGACGACGACGAAAGGCCGCGCCGCAAGCTCGGCAACCCCTGGCTGGCAGGCATCGCCGCGCTGCTGCTGGCAGTGCTGCTCGGCAACCTCGACACGCCGCGTCAGTTCATCGTCGGGCTGGCGGAAACCGGCGGCTATGCCATGCCGACCGGCCTTGAGGACTGGCTGACGCAGCAATACCGCGACCAGTACAACGGAACCGACCCGTCGGGACAGGCACAGGTCGATATCCAGCTACGCGCTCAGGCCAACGCCCTGAGCGACCGGATTCCCTACGAGTTGCATAACCTCAAGATGGGGGCCGACTCGATCATCCACGGCGCGCAGCTTGTGCTGTCCGGTCAGCAGCCCTTGAGCATCAGCCCCGACCGCTGGTTCTGGGGGCCAACGCGCGTCCTCGCCGAAGCGCCGGTCGATTCCGGCGGCGCGATTGCCGAGCTGCCCTACTTCACCTTCCTGTATGGCGACCTGCACGCGCACATGATCTCGATGCCGCTCCAGTTCTTCGCCATGGCCTTCATCTTCAATGAACTCATCATGGCGGGCCGCGAGCGGCGTAACCGCCTGCTGCAATGGCTGGCGCTGGCGCTCGGCGCGGCGGTCGTCGGGCTGATGCGCGCCACCAACACCTGGGACTGGCCGACCTTCACCGCGCTCTCAGTCGCCGGGCTGGCCTACGCCTGGTATCTGCGCTACCGCGGCCTCTCGCGCGAATCGCTCGTCAATTTCGTCATGCGCGTCGGCGGCTTCATCGCCCTCGGTTTTCTGGCGGCGCTGCCGTTCATCACCTGGTTCGCGGCAGCCTACAACCGGGTGCTGCCGTGGACGGGCAACCGCACGCCGATCTGGGCCTACCTCGACGTCCACGGCCTGTTCCTGTTCCTCGTCCTCTCGCTGCTGGTCTGGGATACGGTGCGCTGGTTCCGCAGCGTCCACGTCCGCTCGCTGCGTGGGACATGGGTGATTCTGATCAGCACCCTGCTGGCGGCGCTCATCGCCCTCATCGGCGTTATCATCCTGACGCTGACCGGCTATCAGGCGTCGCTGATCGGCTTCCCGCTGCTGGTCTGGATCGTCGCGCTGTTCTTCCGCGCCCATCAGACGCGGCCTGTCCAGTTCGTGCTGGTGCTGGCCGGGCTGGCGCTGGCGCTGACGCTGGCCGTCGAATTTATCGTCCTCGACGGTGACATTGGCCGCCAGAACACCGTCTTCAAGTTCTACATGCAGGCGTGGCTGCTGTTCAGCGTCGCCGGGGGCTGCGCTTTCGCCTGGGTGCTGCAAAGTGCCGCCCGCTGGCGCGCCGTCCAGCGTACCATCTGGTACACTGCCGCCTTCATCCTGATCTTCATCGCCGCCATGTTCCCCTTCATGGCGACACCTGGCAAGGCCGTTTTCCGCATGGCTCCGGGGATGCCCGTCACGCTCGACGGCATGGCCTATATGCAGTACGCCTCGCAGTACGAAGGCAGCCAGCTTATCATCCAGAATGACCCGACTAAATCGCCGTTCTCGCTCAATGGCGATTACAACCTGATCCACTGGCTGGAAGAAAATGTGCAGGGGACGCCGACCATCATGGAAGGCCGCAGCGAGCGTGAATATCTGTGGGGCAGCCGCATCTCGATCTATACCGGCCTGCCCTCAGTCGTCGGCTGGCGCTTCCACCAGACGCAGCAGCGAACGCTCAACCCGCTGACGCGGCTGGTCGATCAGCGGCTTGCCAACGTCAACGCCTTTTATATGACGCAGGACATCGGCACGGCGTGGGGCATCCTGCGCTTCTACGACGTCAGTTATGTGATCGTCGGCGCGCTGGAACGGGCCTACTATCCGCAAAGCAGCCTCGACAAGCTCGACCAGATGGTGCAGGCCGGGCTGCTCGAAGTCGCCTACACCGATCCGGCCAGCGGCTCGATGATTTACCGCGTGATTAAGACCGCGCAGTGGAATGGGGCAACCGACAGTGGCCGACTGGCTGGTTAGAGAAGCAGGACTCGTCCTCAGTTGGTGGGCGCTCGTCACGCTGGCGGGCGCGGCGGCGCTGCCGCTCTGTCTGCGCCTGCTCGGCGCGCTGCCCGACCGGGGCTACACACTGGCGCGCGCGGCGGGCGTGCTGCTGGTCGCCTTCGTCTTCTGGCTGCTGGCGAGCCTCGGCTTCGTCAACAACTCGACCGGCAGCATGATTCTGGCCTGGGCGGTCGTGCTGATCGCCTCGCTGGCGATCTACGCGCGCCTCGGAGCCGCTATCGACCTGCGCGCGTGGTGGCGCGAAAACCGAACCGCCGTCATTGTCAGCGAAGTGCTGTTCCTCGTCCTGCTGTTCGCCTGGGCTTACGTCCGCGCGCAGCAGAACAACCTGACCGGCACCGAGAAGCCGATGGAACTGATGTTCATGAACTCGGTGCAGCGCAGCGCCATTTTCCCGCCGAACGACGGCTGGATGTCCGGCTACTCGATCAGCTACTACTACTTCGGCTACATCATGTCGGCCATGCTGTCGATGTTGAGCGGCGTCCCGGCGACCACCGGCTTCAACCTGACGATCTCGCTGCTGTTCGCCCTGACCGGACTCGGCGGGTTTGGCGTCGTCTACAACCTCGTCCGCTCGCGCGCCTTCGACCCGCGCGACGACCGGAAAGCCAGAGCCGACGCGCCGCCGTCGAAGACTCCCGCGCTGATCGTCGGGCTGCTCGGCATGGCGCTGCTGATCCTGATCGGCAACTTCCAGCTTCCGTTCGTCGAGCTGCCCTACCAGATGCGCGCCGCCTCGGCGGACTATCTGCGCCTCTGGAACGTCGATCAGCGTCAGGTTCCAGTCACGCTCTCCGAGGACAGCGCGCGCGGCCTCAACCTGAACGCCTGGGATAACTGGTGGTGGTTCCGCTCGGCGCGCACGCTCAACGACCTCGACCTGAACGGCGGCCATATCGAAGTCATCGACGAGTTTCCGGCCTTCAGCTTCCTGCTGGCGGATACGCACCCGCACGTGCTGGCTCTGCCGTTCGCGCTGCTGGCGCTCGGCATGGCGCTCAACCTGCTGCTGTCCGGGCGACCGCCGAGCGCAGGCGAGATCGGCTTCTACGCCCTTTGTATCGGCGGGCTGGCCTTCCTCAACACCTGGGATGGCCCGGTCTATCTGGCAGCGATTGTCGGCGCGGAAGCCCTGCGCCGCCTGATGCGTAACGGCGGCAGGCTCAAGCGGAGCGACTGGCTGCGCGTCGTCTGGCTCGGCCTCGTCATTCTGGTCGTCGGCTTCGTCCTCTATCTGCCCTTCTGGCTCGGCTTCCGCTCGCAGGCATCCGGCGCGCTGCCCAACATCATCAACCCGACGCTGCCGCAGCAGTATTTCCTGATGTTCGGCCCGTTCATCTTCCTGATCGCTCCGTTCCTGCTCGTCGAAGCCATCCGCGCGGGCCAACGGATGAACTGGGGCCTCGGCGTCTCGGTCGCGCTGTTCGCCCTCGGCCTGCTGATCGTCGGCCTGCTGGCGCTGATCGTGCTGGCTTCGGTCGTCCCTGAACTGCGCAACATCGCCCTCAGCTTCGCCGATCAGGCGGGCGGCCTCAGCGCGGTGCTGCCGCTGATCCTGTCGCGGCGGCTGTCAGGCGCGATCACGGCGCTCGGTCTGCTGGCGGCGATTGTCGTCGTCATCGCCCGGCTGTTCCCGCGCCAGAACGACGACAGCGCGCCTGTCCCCGTCACCTACCCGGCGGCGACCGGCTTCGCCCTGCTGCTGATCGGCATGGGGCTGGTGCTGACGCTCGCGCCGGAGTTTGTCTACCTGCGCGATAACTTCGGCACGCGCATGAACACCATTTTCAAATTCTATTATCAGGCGTGGCTGCTGTTCGGTATTGGCGCGGCTTACGGCATCTATACCGTTCTGGCCGATTACCGTCTGCGCGTCCCGGCAGCCGTCTGGCGCGTCGCCTACGCCATGCTGATCGGCGTCGTGCTGACGCTCGGTCTGCTCTTTCCGATCCTCGGCATCTACTCGCGCACCCAGGTCGAAACCGGCTACATCTACGCGCAGACGCCGCCAACCTACACGCTCGACGGCGGCTCGAACTTCATCGGCGCCGACGACTACGCCGCGATTGAGTGCCTCAACAGCCTCGTCCCCGCTGGACAGCCTGCCGTCGCCGTCGAGGCGATTGGGCCAGCCTATCATCAGGAATATGGTCGCGTCGCCGCGCTGTCCGGCATTCCGATTGTCCTCGGCTGGGAAAACCACGAGGGCCAGTGGCGCGGCTCGACCTATTTCGCCATTCGCGGCACGCGCAACATCGATATTCCGCTGCTCTACAAGTCGGAGAACATCGACGACGTCAGGCGCATCGTCGATGCCTACGGCATTGACTACATCTTCTACGGTCAAACGGAACATTCCGTTTACGGCGCGGCGGGCGAGCAGAAATTCCGCGACCGCTTCGACGTCGTCTGCGAGCGCGGCAACAGCCGCTTCTACGTCGTCAACAGCCGCGCGCTGGCCTCGGCGCGTTAGGCATAAAGGAACACCTGGGTGATGGACATTCCCGCAATCGACCCTTCCCCAATCGAGCTGCCCGCGCCCTCAGCGCGCGTAACGATCTCAGTCGAGATGATTGCCTATATCGCGCTGATCGTGCTGGCGGCGACGCTGCGGCTCGCCAACCTCGACAGCGTGCCGCTGTCCGACCGCGAGGCGCAGCCCGCGCTGGCCGCATGGTACGCCATCCGCCCTGACCTCGGCGGCCCGATGACGGCAGCCAGCCCGATTATCTTCACCACGCAGGCCATAACGATGACCGCCTTTGGCGGCAATGAACTCGGCGCGCGCATCGCCACGGCGCTGGCCGGGCTGGCGCTGATGCTGTCGCCGCTGCTGTTCCGCCAGCTGTTCGGGCGCGCGCGGGCGCTGTTCGCCTGCATCCTGCTGCTGGCCTCGCCGATTCTGCTGCTCGGCTCGCGCTCCAGCGATCCCGCCGTCTGGACGATGCTGTTCGCCGTGCTGACTCTGTGGGCCGTCTGGCGCTATCGAGCCACAACGCAGGTCGCCTATGCCACTGGCGCTGTTGTCGCCTTCAGCGCGCTGATCTTCCTGACTGGCCCCGGCGCGCCGCTGGCCGCCCTCGCGCTGCTGCTGGCCGCCGCGCTTGCCCGGACGCTGACGCGCGCGGCCAACCGTGACGCCGACGAGCCTGACGCCGCGCCGCCGCTGCGTTCCGTTCCGTGGATTCAGGGACTCGGGATTGCCGCGCTGGTGATCCTGCTCGTCTCGACCGGCTTCATGCTGGTTCAGTCCGGCCTCGGCAACGTCGGCGCGCTGCTCGGCGCGACCGCCCGCGGCCTGACCGAGCGCCCCGCCGACGCCCCGCCGCTGCTGGCGCTGCTTAACAGCGTCTTTTACGAGCCGTTCCTGTGGCTGTTCGCCCTGATCGGCATCGTCCTCGCCATCCGTCGCGGTCTGACCCGGTACGACCGCTTCTTCATCGCCTGGTTCGTCCTCGACCTGATTGCGCTGCTGTTCTTCATCGGCGGCGGGCCGGGTGTCGCCCTCTGGCTGACGCTGCCGTTAGTCGCGCTCTCGCTGCGGACGATTCAGGCGGCGCTGGCCGACGAGCGCCGCGCCCTGTTCGACATCCCGGCGCGCGCCCGCTGGCTGGTCGCGGTGGCGACCTTCGCGCTGATCGGCATTTTCACGCTCTCGTTTCAAACCATGTCGCGCTCGTTGAGCAGCAAGAATCCGGCGGACGGCATCGCCATCGTCGGCCAGCTTGATCCGGTCGCGCTGATCCTGATGCTGATGGTCATCATGTTCTGCATTGTCGGCTTCTTCCTCGCGTCGAGCGTCTGGAACGGCACGACCACCCTGCGCGGAGCGACGCTCGGCCTGCTGGTCTTTGCCCTGCTGACCTCGATGGGCGCGGGCTGGCGCGCGGCCTCGCCCGCTTCGGATAACCCGCTCCAGCCGTGGCACCTGACGGCCAGCACGCTCGACATGCCGATGCTGCGCGATTCGCTGCTCGACGTGGCGAAACGCCAGTCGCGCGGCTTCCCTGAAATGCCCGTCTCGGTGATCGCGCCGCGCGATGGTCTCGTGGCGTGGCTGCTGCGCGATTTCGACCATCTGACCTTCTACGACGACGTCTCGATGGCGAAGGGCGACGGTATCATCGTCGCGTCGATGGATAATAGCACGCCGTTCTCCGCCGACCCGGCCAGCGCGACGCCCGACCTCGGCGGCAGCTACGTCGGCCAGCGCGTCCGGCTGACGCGGAGCTGGTCGCCGTCCACCATGGGCGCGTTCAGCCTGCCGGAATGGTGGACGCAGTACACGGTGAACGCGCCAATTTTCATTCCGCAGGACGTCGTCCTCTGGCTGCGACAGGACGTTTACTCCGGCCCTTCGGTCGTCAACTGAGGATTTTCCAGCGACATCATGTAGAACCTGTGGTATAACACCGTTCAGCGTAAAGTCCGCCTCACAGGCTCTGTAATCTTTACGCAAGCGTAATGGCCTACACTCCCTTCATCTTTCTCCGCTCGTCCTGAGCGAGAGGGGCGAGGGTATTCACAATACAGGATTGATCGAATGGCACAGCCAGCAGAGACTGACGCAATCATCGAGCGCTGTCTGACGGGCGACCAGACCGGCTACGCGGCGCTTTACGACGCCTACGCCGCCGGGCTGTATCGCCTGTGCTACAGCCTGTTGACGCACCGGCATGACGCGGAAGACGTGGTGCAGGAATCATTCGTCTACGCCTTCAAGAACCTGCGCCGTTTCGATGGTCGCCGCGCGTCCTTCAAGACCTGGCTCTACACGATTGCCATCAGCCGCTGCCGCAATATGTATCGCCGTAACCGCTCCTTCCTGACCGACCTCTCGCAGTTCATCTGGCAGAATTTACCCGGCCCCGGCTCGGAACACCCCGAAAACGCGCTGGCGCAGCAGTCGGCGCAGGACGCCGTCCAGGTCGCGCTGGCCTCGCTCTCGCCGCGGCTGCGCGAGGCGGTCGTGCTGCGCTACGGCCACGGGCTGACCTATCGGGAAATGGCCGAGGTGATCGGCTGCCCGCCCAAGACGGCGGAAAGCCGCGTCCGGCTGGCGCACGACTCGCTGCGCGGCGTGTTGCAGGGTGGTCAGGGGCTTCTCGAAGAATTGTTGAGCGTTCAGGATTATGTTTAGGCTAACCGGGTATTCCTGTCACGATTGTCGAGTTCACCTCGACGCTTATCTTCACGGCGAGCTATCGGGGCGCGTCCGGCGGCGGGTGGCGCAGCATCTGGGCGAATGCGCCGCCTGCTATGCGGACTACGTCGCGCATCGCAATCTGTCGCAGGACATTGAGGCGTCGGTGCGCCGTCACGGCCAGCCAGACGCCCGGCAGATGGGCCGCATCTGGCAGTCGATTCAGATTGATCTGAACCGACCGACGCCAGTCGTCCGCCGCATCGATACGCGCTTCACGGTCGCGGCTTTCATTCTGATGCTGACCCTGCTGCTGCCCTGGTCGCTCGATACGCAGCCGGTCGCGCACGCGCTGCCGCTGCCGCCGCAGCCCGCCGTGACGCAGACCAGCACGCCAGTGCGCGTCGTTTCGGCGACTGAAGCGGCCATCCTACGCCTGACCGACCCGCCGATTCCGCCGGCAGAAACACCGGTCGCCCCGGTAGACC
Source organism: uncultured Anaerolineaceae bacterium (assembly GCA_964652205.1). Classification (GTDB taxonomy): domain Bacteria; phylum Chloroflexota; class Anaerolineae; order Aggregatilineales; family Phototrophicaceae; genus ZC4RG36. The sequence continues at coordinate 18,103 of CAZZAO010000092.1, forward strand.
CTTTTAGCATTCCCTGAGGTCATCCGAACGATTTATGGCAACTACACTCGATCAGCCAGCGCTGCACGCCGCCCGAACCTCGACCGACCCGGTTAACCGGCTGCTGTCACGCGCCTATACGATTAACTGGGAAACTGTCGCCTACGCGCTGATCTTCATCGCGGCGCTGCTGACGCGCTTCGTCAACCTCGGCGACCGCGTCATGAGCCACGACGAGAGCCTGCACACGCGCTATTCCTATAACCTCTACAACGAAGGCTCGTATCAGCACACGCCGCTGATGCACGGCCCGCTGCTGTTCCACGTCACCGCCTTCATCTATTTCCTGTTCGGCGATAACGACTTCACCGCGCGCATCTATCCTGCCGTCCTCGGCATCCTGATCGTGCTGTCGCCCTATCTGTTCCGCCGCTGGCTCGGACGGACGGGATCGCTGCTGGCGTCAGTCATGATCCTGATCTCGCCGCTGCTGATGTACTACAACCGCTACATCCGCGAAGACACACCCGCCATCTTCTTCACGCTCGTCATGGTCTACGCTGTGATGATGTACCTGTCCGGGCCGGACGGTCAGCGGCGTCGGGCGCGCTGGCTCTACCTGCTGACGGTTGGCACTATCGGCAATTTAATGTCGAAAGAAACGGCGTTCTTCTACATCGCCATCTTCGGCAGCTTCCTGACGCTCTATTTCATCGCGCGGCTGGCGCAATATTTCTATCACCGGCCCGGTCGAACGATCATGAATTTCCTCTCTGTTGCCATCCTGCTGGGGGGCGTGGCGGCGCTCGGCATGTACTGCGTCCTCTCGATCATCCGGCCCGATGTCGCCTTCGGCCCGGCAGCCACGCCGGTCGATACGGCGGGCTTCATCGGCTGGACGGCGGTCGTCTTTGGCACCATCATCGTCTCGCTGATCGGCGCGGGGCTGTGGGCTTTCCGGGGCAGCATCGCCCGGCTTCAGTTACACGACATCGCCATTATTCTGCTGGTCGCCGTGGTCGCGCTCGGCGGCCTGCTCTACATCGAGGAAAAGTCGTTCACCAAAGAACGGAGCGACGAAACCGCCGCCCTGAGCGAACCCGGCACAGAAGGCGGCGTCGTGCAGTCGGTCATCAGCAACCTGCCGATCTACGCCGTCTGGGTCGTGGCGGCAATTGTGATCGCGGCGGTGCTGGTTTCGTGGCGGCGCGGCTGGTGGCGCAAACTGCACCGCTTCCCCGAACTGGACGTGATGATTATTCTGGGGACGCTGATTTTGCCCTGGTCGGCGGCCTTATTCGTCTACATGACGCACGCCAGCCCCACCGATTACAGCTCAGATGGCATTGCCCGTTCGCTGATGGCGTTGATTCCGCTGGCGGCGATCTCGATTGTCGTCGGGCTGGTCTGGAACTGGAAGCGCTGGCTGATCTGCGCCGTGATCTTCCACCTGATTTTTGCCTTCTTCTACACGACCATGTTCACCAACGTGCAGGGCCTCGCCAGCGGGATGGTCGGCAGCCTCGGTTACTGGCTCGAACAGCAGGGCGTCCGCCGTGGCAATCAGCCGCAGTATTACTTCGAGCTGATTATCCTGCCGTTCTACGAGTTTCTGCCGATTATCGGCAGTTTCCTCGCCATGCTGGCCGGGTTGACGTGGTTCTGGAAATATCGCCGCGAACGGCTCGAAGAAACCGTCGCTCCAGCGCTGCTCTACGCGCCCGCTGGCGACGCCGCGCTGCTGACGGACGACCAGACTGACGAATACAGCGACCGCTCCGACGGCGAACTGCCCACGCTGGCAGCCCTGACTGGCGACAATCAGGACACGCTGGTTGAGCAGCGCATCAGCGCCGCGCGCCATCCGTCTGACAGTGGCCTGCTCACTCAGGTTTCATTCGTCCTGTTCGTCGCCTGGTGGGCCGTCCTCAACCTGATCGCCTACACGCTGGCAGGCGAAAAGATGCCGTGGCTCGGCACGCACCTGACCGTGCCGATGATCCTGCTGACGGCGTGGTATTTTGGCCGCGTCTTCGACCACGTCGATTGGTCGGTGTTCTTCAAGCGCGGCTGGCTGCTGCTGCTGCTGTTCCCGCTGCTGTTCATCATGCTGTTCACTGTGGCCGAGCCATTCCTCGTCGGTCAGGCGCCGTTCGCCGGGCTGGAAATCCGCCAGCTTGCCGACCTGTACGCCTGGATCGGGCGGCTGGCCGTCGCGCTGCTGACGCTCTACCTGATCTACCGCGTCAGTCGCTCGACCGGCTGGAAGCACCTACGCAGTATGGTCGGCGTGGCGGCCTTCCTCTTTCTTGCACTGCTGACTTTCCGCTCGGCCTTCCTGTTCTCGTTCATCAATTACAACGACGCAACCGAGTTCGGCGTCTACGCCCATTCGGCCCCGGCGGTCAAATGGGTGCTGAATGAGCTGACCGAGCTGAGCGAGCGCACGACTGGCGGCATGGACCTGAAGTTCGTCTATGACAACGAAACCTCGTGGCCGAATAGCTGGTACTTCCGCCATTTCCCCAACGGCGTCTTCGTCGGCAGCAACCCGACGCCGCAGAACCTCAAGGACGCCGTCGCGGTGGTCGTCGGCGAAGCCAACCGCTCGAAGGTCGAGCCGATCCTCGCCGATCAATACTACGACTTCGACTACATCCGCATGTGGTGGCCGATGCAGGACTACTTCAACCTGACGGCGGCGCGGCTTGCCAACACCTTCGACTTCAGCAGCCCGACGTCCGGCAAGATTCGGGAAGGGCTGTTCGACATCTGGTGGTCGCGTAACTACAAGACCTACAGCGACGCAGTCGGCGCAGGGGACAACTGGACGCTCACCAAATGGTCGATCTCCGACCGGATGCACCTCTACGTCCGTAAGGACGTGGCCGCAAAAATCTGGAATCTCGGCACGGGTCAGGGAACTGCCGTCAATCCCGCCAGTCAGGTGCAGGTCAACCAGTGTACGGCTAACTGGCAGCCGCTGGCATCGAACGTCATCTTCAATCAGGACGGCAGCGCCGCGCTCAATCACCCGCTCGGCCTCTCGGCAGGCGCGGATGGCCGCGTCTACGTTGCCGACGAATTCAACAATCGCATCAATATCTACGACGGCCTCGGCAATTACGTCGGCTCGGTCGGCGGAGCCAACACGACCGCTGGCCTCAATCGTCCGAACGGCGTTGCCTTCGGGCCGGACGGCAACCTGTACATCGCCGACACCTGGAACTATCGCGTCGTCGTCATGTCCACATCCGGCGAAGTCCTGCGCGTCTGGGGCCAGCCCGGCCAGTTCGGGGCTGACGCGCCCCAGTCGCCGGAAGATGCCTTCTGGGCGCCGCGCGATATCGCCGTCGATCAGGCGGGCAACGTCTACGTCTCCGACACCGGCAACAAGCGCATCCGCGTTTATAGCTCAACTGGAACCTTCATCCGCGACATCGGCAGCGGCGGCAGCGAAATCGGCCAGCTTGACGAGCCTTCGGGCGTCGCCGTCAGCCCGGATGGGCGGCTGTTTGTCGCTGACACCTGGAACCATCGCATCTCGGTTTTCCGCACTGACGGCACGCCGGTCACGACCTTCCCGGTCAAGGCATGGCTCGACGATCTGGGCAACCGGCCTTACCTCGCCATCGACCCGGCGCGCAACCTGCTCTACGTCACCGACCCTGATGCCGCCCGCGTGCTGGTCTACGATATGAACGGCAACTGCGTCGGCTCGTTCGGCCAGTCCGGCGACGACGCGCCCGATAACGCCCGCATCAAGACAGTCGGCGGCATCGGCGTCGACCCCGGCGGCAACGTCTATATCAGCGATGCTGGCAGCAACCGCGTCATGGGTTACGCCCCCTTCCCCGCGCCCGCATCGCAGGCCAGCAACGGTGATGGAGCCAGTAACGCCGGCGGCGGCAGCGGGCAGATCGTCGTCACCGCGCAGATCGGCGCGCCGACCGAAGAATCGACCTCTGAAGCCACGGTCGAAGCGCCCGCCGCCGCGACGCCCGAAACGAGCGTCTCACCGACCGAAGAAGCCTCTGGCTAATCAATGACCCTATCCGTGGGGCAGAATGAGCGTTCCGCCCCACGGTTGCCTTCCGTCGCGGCGCAATTGTTCACGTCCTGTCTCTCTCCCCTCTCTGCTTGCGGCGTAGCGTGCCGAACGTCTCTTGGTTCGGCAGGAGCCGAAGGCCGCGCAGGGGCCGGGGGTGAGGTCGCCCGCCACAAGCCCCGCAGCGGCCCTGAACAGCCCATGACCGCCCGCTGGACTTCGCGCGCTAACCCGAAGCTAGCCTAGACAGACATATTAAATCGTGCTAGACTATGAGGCAGAAAAAGTGGGCATTCCCCACTTTTGCGCTTATTGGGACTGGCGCACTTTTCACCAGCCATTCATATCGGGTTTCACCCTTTTCAACCGCCACATGGTGTCCCCCAGAAAATTCCGAACCGGGAGTTAAGATCAAGTAAAATGAAAAGCGAGTTCGAAGTCGCCTTCAATGAAATTGCGGAGCTGCGGTCACTGCCCCGTGACATGGTGCTTGACGCGCTGCGCACGGCGTTGATCTCCGCTTACAAACGTGACGCGGGCGTTGGCGCGTCTCAGCGTGTCGAGGCGAACATCGACCCCGGAACCGGACGCGCTCGCCTGCTCGTCGAAAAAGAAGTCGTCGAAGACGTGCAGGACAAGCGAACGGAGGTCGAGCTTGAGAAAGCCCGTTACTTCGAGCCAGAGGCGAACCTCGGCGACATGGTGATGGTCGAAATCGAAGGCACGACCAAGAAGTTTGGGCGCATCGCCGCCCAGACCGCCAAACAGGTCATCCTGCAAAAAATCCGCGAAGCCGAGCGGAATGCCCTTTTTGACGAGTTTTCCGAAAAGGAAGGCGAAGTC
>CAZZAO010000093.1:0-22857 GCA_964652205.1 uncultured Anaerolineaceae bacterium
TCGAATCGCCAGTCAGAGTAAAGGCAGGTCTATCATGATGAGACATGAACTCCTCGAGGAAATAAAGAAGCTTCCCACCGAGGAACAGAACACATTGATCGAGGAAATTCGCCGGGAGATTGAACAGAAAGCCCGTCTGGAAGAAGTACGCAGCCTGCGCGGCATTCTGGGCATGGAAGGCAATGCGCCGACAGATGAGGAAGTGAGCGAGGATTACCTCCGCTACCTTGAAGAGAAGTATAAATGATGCGGGTGCTGGTCGATACCGATGTGATTCTGGACTATCTTTTACCACGGGCTGCGTTTGTGAATGAAGCAGCACGGCTCTGGGAAGCGAACGCAGAAGGGCTGTTTGAGGGGTTTATATCGGCCATAACACCTGTAAACGTCTTCTACCTCGCTCGGAAAGCAAAAGGAATTGACGAGACAAAAGTGGTCATCGGGAAGCTGCTGAAGCACTGGCAGGTATGCCCGGTCAACGATCAGGTGCTGACAGCAGCGCTATCACTTGACTGGTCGGACTTTGAGGACGCGGTTCAGCATACGAGCGCGATCCAGCAGCGCGTCGATGTGCTGGTGACTCGTAACCTGAGCGATTACCGGCAGGCGTCGCTGACCATCTTATCCCCGACCGACTTTCTGACTCGCCTTTCCCCGCCCGCATCCTGACAGGTTCCGCTATGACTCTCCACATTCGCTCGCTCGAACAGCGTGACATCGCGCCGATGTCGTCAGCGTTTCAGGCGCTCGGCTGGAGCAAGCCCGCCTCGCTTTATGCGCGCTATCTCGCCGAACAAAGCGCAGAGACCCGCGTCGTTCACGTCGCCTTCGCCGATAAGCTGTTCGCTGGCTACCTGACAGTGTTGTGGCAGTCACCCTATCCGCCGTTCCGCGAGGCCGGAATCCCCGAAATCAACGACTTCAACGTGCTGCCGGAATTTCGGCGGCAGGGCATCGGCAGCCGCCTGATGGACGCCGCCGAGCAAACCATCGCGCGGCGATCCGCTGTCGTCGGCATCGGCGTCGGCCTGTACGCCGATTACGGCCCGGCGCAGCGGCTGTACGTCCGGCGCGGCTACCTCCCCGACGGTCGCGGCGTAGCCTATGACAATCGGCCCGTGCAGCCCGGCGAGTCCGTCCCGGTCGATGACGAGCTGGTGCTGTGGTTGACGAAGCGATTAATCAACACCTGATTGTCTACAGCTCACCCTCATCAAGCAGCGGAATCAGATAAATCACCGGCACTTCGTAGGGATGCGCGGCGCGGATGGCCGCGACGACCGCCTTCGCTCGGTCACGCGGGCAGATCGTCTCGACGCGCATTTCCTCGACCTCGTTGATCTGGCCGCGCTCGCCGACCGCCGGATGGGCGGCGTCGTTCGGCTTAAAGCGCCCCGTGCCGACACTGGCATACGAGCAGCAGGAATAGTTACCCAGCGCGCCCGCTCCGGCGCTCGCCAGCGCGTCGAGGATGTCGCGCAGATGCGCCGTCGGTACGGTGACGACGATCTGAATGTACTCGTCTGCCATAAAAACGCTCCATTTCCCCGGCTTATTCAGCGACTCTGGCGCGGGAGATTTACGAGTTGCGCTGCTGGCGCTCGGCTTCGTCCTGGTAGGCCAGCAGCTCGTCGAGGCTCAGGTCGGCGGGCGCGTTATCGACGATAGCCGCGCGCAGCTCGCTCGACAGCTCGCCGTCCTCGCGCATGTGGCGGCGGACGGCCTGCGCCTTGCTTTCGCCCCACTCGAAACGATGCGTCGCCAGCGGCACGCCGTCAGCGCTGATCCGCAGTTCCCACGGGCCATGCGTGGCCTGCGCGTCGTGGATCGGCAACCGCGCCGACGGCGTGACCAGATTGCGCCCGCGCTGAAGCTGGTGCAGGTCCTCGTGGATGAACAGAACATGGCTATCGGCGTCGGCGATCTCGAAGCGCACCCGACCGACCGCGCGTTTCGGCAGCCGAAGCTGAACGAACGGCTGGACGTAGTCAACGTCGGCATTCACCGGCTGCGACCTGTAGACGACCGGATCGTCGCCCGCGCGAAAAGCCAGCAGCCCGACATCGACCGGCAGTACCTGCATGTCTCCGGCGCGATGCCCGGCCCGCTCCGCCGCGCGGATGGCGTGGGCGTAGACCTGCTCGGCGCCGGTCTGCGCTCGCGGCGCGTCGGCTTCTGCCTCGTCCGGCTGCGACGCCTGATCGCGCAGGCCGAAGCCGACCGACTGGTGATACTGGCGCGCCAGCACGATCAGCCCGCCGATCCCGACCAGCAGGCCGAGCAGCCAGGCCGAGCCGAACGCCCCCAGCCCAAGCACCAGAAGAAGCAGCCCGACCATCACTTCCCAGAAGCGACGGTTGTCCTGTAAATGACGCATCGACGCCCCTGACAGCTAGCGCCGCGTTTGCCCGCCAGATTGATTCGTCTGGCTGCGGAGCAGGTCTTCGAGCGTGGTCGGGCTGTCCGTCTGCTGGTCTTCGAGGCGGCGAGCGCGGTTCATGTCGCTATCGTTGCGCGTGAACTGTCGGGCGCGCTCACGCATCGACGCCGAGAGCGTGTACGACAGCGCGCCGAGCAGCCGACCATCAATCGAAACGCGCAGGTCGCCATCGCCCGCCCCGGTGATGCGGTCATTGCCTTCGAGCGGCAGTTGATGATCGGCCAGAATATTCATTTCGCCTTCGTGCAGGTACGTCCGCATCTCGTGGACGTACTGCTGCTGCCCGTTCTGGTCGAGCATCTCGAAGCGGATGACGACCGTCTGCTCGGCCATCTGCGACGCGACGTTGAGGGTGATAAAGGGGCGCACGCCGTCATCGTCCTTCGAGACGACGCGCGTCCGGCGCATGACGCCGCCTTCACTCGTTGACTGCGCCGCGATCAGGCCGATATCGAGCAGCGTCAGATCCGGGTAGCCGTAGCTGCCCCGGCGTGAGGCCCGGTCGACGGCTTCCTGCGCCTGCGCGCTCATCCGCATCCGCGCGAGCGTCGAGCGCTGCGCCACAGACGCGACCTGCTGCGGAAATTCGAGCAGCGACGCGCCAGCAGCGACCGCGTACAGGCCCACCAGCGCAACGCCGACCTGCGCTGCGACTCCCGCCAGCAGCGCCAGCCCGACCATCGCGCCCATGACCACCAGCCACGGGACGTTTTGTTGTCTGATCCGCATCAAAGCGTCCTCAAATCTAGCGCGCCGCCGCGCGAAACCGGAGTTTCATTGCCTCTTGAGTATACGCCAAATGAGCGGCTTCGGTTGCAATGAGCCGCGCCGCCGACCCCTTCGCGGCCTTCGTTTGCGCCGCCGCTCGCGCCGCAGCGGCGTCTCGATCCGCCGGGCGAGGGGTGAAAGATTGGCTGATGCATCATGATGCCCAGGCAGAATCAACCACACAAAGCTCTAAGAGCGATTTCTGGCTGCTCTACTTCATTACTGATCCAAAGATCTATCTTGCGCAACTGTCTTCTCCCCTCGTCCTGAGGGAGAGGGGTCGGGGGCGAGGGCATGACTCGCCCGTGCCAGCGCAGCCCACTCGTCCAGACTGAGGGTTTCAGCGCGGCGGCGCGGATCAATCTCTGCCGTTTCCAGCAGACGGGTCGCGTCGGCAGCGCTCAGTTGCAGTCCGGCGCTCAGGGTGTTCTTGAGCTGCTTGCGCTTCATGCTGAACCCGGCGCGGGCGACGCGGAAAAAGGTCGCCTCATCCGGGACGTCGTAGGGCGAATGCTCATACAGGTCGAGGCGAACGACGGCGCTATCGACGTCGGGACGCGGCCAGAAGACGGCGCGGTTGAAGCGCGTGGCGATTTTCGCTCTGGCGTAGAACTGAGCGCTGACGGCCAGCAGGCTCATATCGCCCGGCTTATCAACCAGCCGCTCGGCGACTTCGAGCTGCACCGTCAACACGATCCGGCGCGGACGGCGTGGAGCCTCGAACAGGTGGCGCAGGATCGCGCTGGTGATGTAGTACGGCACGTTGGCGACGACGACGTAATCGTGGTCGCCGATCAGCGCGCTGATATTCGTTTCGAGGAAGTCCTGAAACACCAGCTCGACGTTGGGATACGGCGCGAGACGCTCGGCCAGAATTGGCGCGAGGCGCTGATCCAGCTCGACTGTGACGACCCGCGCGGCGACGCGAGCCAGCGCCTCGGTCAGCATCCCGGTTCCGGGGCCGATCTCCAGCGCGGTATCATCCGGCCTCAGTTCCGCCGTCGTCACAATCTTCTCGACCGCGTTCGGGTCGTGGAGAAAATTCTGGCCGAGGCTCTTGCGCGGCTCAACGGCGTAGCGTTCGAGGATTTCTCTAGGGTTCATCGTGCCATTCTAAACAAACGAGGCGCTCCAGCCTCTCGGCCACAGCGCCTCAGTGTACCACGAAGCCGACGGCGATCAGCCGTGCAGCAGCGATTTAATTTCCGGGTCAGTGTAGAACAGGTAAACAGCGACGCCGCTGATGACGATCCAGATGATACTGCTGATGCCGCCATTGCCCAGACTCAGGATCGAGAGCAGGATGGTGAACGCCAGCGCGACGACCGCGCCCATCCGTGACCACGAGGTACGCTTGAACAGGCCATAGGCCGCGACCAGCAGCACCGGCACCGAGATCAGATAAAGGATACCCAGCACGACCAGCAGGACGCCACCCCCAACGGCGGCGGCAGATACCCCGGCGACGGTCGTGCCGTCCTGAAGCGTCGAAAGACCGGTCGCCGCCCCGGTCGCTGCCGTGAAACCGCCCGCTGCGCCAAGCACCGCCCCGCCGATGCCCGCGAGGACGCCGATACATGAGTTAAGGATGCCGTAAATCAGCAGATAGATCGCAGTCACTTTGATGATCTGATTCCGGTCAACGCCAGCCAGAAATTGGTTCATGGTTTTACCCTCTGGAACGGATAAGGGGACTATTACAACGACGAGGTTCCTATCATGGAGTGTAAGGCGCTGCGAGGTTCCGCGCAATCATATTTCGGGGCAACCGGTAAAAAAGGCGTAAAAGGCGACCCTCATCCCGGTCGAACGCGGTGATTCAGCGCGGGCATGATCGATCATACCCCGACGGAAGGCCATGCCTGATCTTTCTCCCCTCGCCCTCCGGGAGAGGGGTTGGGGGTGAGGGCGGGCGCGGCGGGGGTGAGGGCGCATATCATCCCGGCAGTCGATAGTCAATCGTCGCCGGAACGGGCGTGAGCAGGTAGACATCGACGTACTGATGCCAGCTTCGATAATCGTCGTCGCTGTAGCCAAGATCGACCCACAGCGCCGACTGACGCGGGCCGCCGGTATCCTCGATCACGCCGACGCCATAACCGGAGACGTAAATCGACGTGCCGTAGGGCAGCACGCCGACGTTGGCCGCGACGATGCCGCGCGCCAGCGTGTGGCCGGTCGCGGTCGTGCTGTCGCCACCGAGCGCCGCCGGATGGTAGCTGGTGGCGTACATGCGAATCACGCGCCAGTAGTCGCGCGGCCCGTCGGGCGTATCAACCGAGCGAACGACAACCTTCGTGCCGTAACTGATGACTTTATCGACCGGCGGCTGAGTCACGGTCGTATCTTCCGTTTCGCGCCCGGCCTCGACACCATTTTCGTAGCGGACGCGGATGCGCGTCTCCGCAACGCCGTCATGCCCGGCCTGCGTGACGCCGATCTGATCGAGCGGCAGCGCTGCGTCGGCCTGATAGACGGTCTGGAACGGCAGCGCCGACTGTTCGGTTTCGATCTCCTCGCGCACGCGAATGATCTGGATTCGCAGCCCGTCCTTCAGCAGCGCGTTCTCGGCAGGGCGGCTGAAGTCCAGCCCTTGCAGCGCCACTCCGGCATCGGCCAGCGCGTCTGCAACCGTCTTTCCCTGCGTCCGCGTCTCCAGCGTCTCGCCATCAATGTCAATCGTCACCGGCGTCGAGCGACGGACGGTCACGAGCAGGTTGGCCGTCAGCGGCGTGCTCAGATCGGGCGAGACGTCGTCCGCCAGATAGAGCGTCACGCCCGCGTCGAACAGCGCCTCGCCGACGGTTTCGCCGGTCGTGTTGATCTTCTGCTGCTCGCCGTCGTCGTCGATCCGAATCGGCAGTGCGCGGCGGAGCGTGATGTGCGTCGCCGGAACCGGCCATACGCTCAAATCGCCGACGTTGGTCTGCGTCCCATCGACCAGCAGGCGGTCAGTCGCGCCGACCGTGAGGCCCGCGCTGGCGAGGATGTCCGCCGGATTGGTCAGCGGCGTGCGGAAAATTCGCATCGCGCCGTCAACGGTCAGCGTGACGCTGCGCGCCTTCTCGATACGAATGACGAGATCGGGGCTGATGGCGGTCGTCGCAGCCGGGTCGAGCGTGTCCCCCTCTTCGAGGATGATGCCGAGGTTGGTCAGCAGCTCGCCAACGGTATCGGCGCGGGTGCGAAGCGCGTTGGCATCGCCGGAAACGATCACCACGACCGGCGTCGTCCGCGTGCCGGAAATAACGACCGCAATCAACATGACCAGCAGGCCAAACGTGACCGCGCCGCCAATCGCCACCGCCCACAGCAGCGGTCGCGCGCGCCAGCCCCGACGCTCGCGCGGCGCAGGCCGTCGCGGGCGCGTGTCAGGCGGGGACTGCCATTCGGGGTCGTTGTAATCCAGATCGGTCATAAAGCAATGGACTGGGTTCATCAAGGACTGAGGACTGAGTCGAAATACTCACACCAGTCGCCCCTATCATAACCGATGTTTTCGTCTTTAGCGGCTTCGGCCCCCGCCGCCCCCAGGGCAAACGCATCAAATTTGATCGGAGTTTCAAGAAAGCTCATATCGGTTTATCCAGGGTCAACGGTAACGTAGGGGCGACCCGCCGGGTCGCCCCTACAAACCCTCATGACCTTTTATAGCCTGAGCTGCGATTTTGATGCAATTGCCCTGCCGCCGCCCCAGGCTGAAAGCTCTGGGGCTACAAACGACAATCTGGCTGAAGCTGGCTGAAATACACACTCAGCACTCAGCACTTTTTCGCTATGAATCAAAACAGGTTGCGCTCACTCTGCATAAGTTGGGCTTCCCTGCGGCACCCAGAGGGAACTCCTTAGTGCTGCTGGCTTCCGCCCCTGACACGGTTCGAAGGCTCTGCCGCGCAGGACCCAACTCATGCAGACTGATCGCAACCAGTCGATGCGGTCATTGTAGACAAGCCGAAATTGAAAGTCAACCGGCAGTGAGCCACGCCTCAGGGAAGCCTGTCAAAAACCGGGCCGATTGAGCAGGATAGACGGCGGAATGCAAAAAGCGGGCGGAGCGCCGAAGCACTCCGCCCGCCTTCAGGCTGAAAGCCGGGTCGCTTACTGCCCCATCGCCGAGCCGACGGTGATGCAGGCGAGGCACTGGTTGCCACGGATCATGGCGTAACCGGCCTGCGGGTCTGCGCCGTAAGTGGTCGAGTCGACGTTCCAGATGATGAGCAGGCGGACGAAACCGCTGCTCCGGGCTGCCGTCACGGCCTGAGCCAGCCACTGCGCCTGCTCCTGAGCGGACGTGTTAGCCGCCCACTCGAAGCCAGCGGGCAGCGGGCCGAAGCCTTCCGGCGACAGATAGCCGAGTTCGGTGAAGCACAGCGGCTTGCCGGGGAACACGCCGCGATAGGTGCTGACCATCGTCGGGTAGTAGCGGGTGTAGTGACCGCCGTTACCGCGCGGGTCGCCGCTGGTCGCGGTCGGCGGCAGGATGCCTTCGTTATAGTGGATACCGGTGCAGTCGAAGAACTGCCCCGCACCAGACGAGGCCATTGCCTGAAGGAACGGCTTATCGTCGCAGCCGTTGGGCGTGCAGGCGCCGCCGAAGAATCCAGTCGGCGCGGGCGCGCCGCTGATGACCAGCACGTTCGGGTTGGCCTGCTTGATCTTGCCATAAGCCGCGCTCAACATCTGCGTGTAGGCCGCGCCACTGATCGCGCCCACGGGCCACTCACGGTCGATGTTCTCTTCATTCCAGACTTCGATGGCATCCGGGCCGAGCGCCGCGACGCCGCCGAGGAAGTTAGCGAAGTTCTGGTAATACTGGCTGGGGTTCGACGCGATCTGGCCCTTGTCGCCCTTGATGCTCAGCAGAATCTTGAAGCCGCGAGAGTGCGCCGCGTTGATCGGGCCGGACGCGATGCTTGCGCCGTCGCTGCCGTTCCAGTTGACCTGACTCTTGGCCCAGGTCATGCCCGCGCCCTTCATCTGGTCAGGATAGTTGAAGCCGAAAACCTGGCCGCCGAGCGCGAAAGTTCCGTTGTCAGGTCGGGGCGTCGGGACGTTAGGATTCGGGGTCGCCGTCGGGCCGGTTGTGCCGCCGCCGGGCGTGCAGCCGTTGATCTTGAGCTGCTGGCCTGCGAAAATCAGGTTGGGATTGGTGATGCCGTTAGCCGAAGCAATCGCCTGATAGGTGGTGCCAAACTTCTGGGCGATCTTGTTCAGCCAGTCGCCGGGCTGGACGGTGTAGAGTGTCCCGCTGCCCGTGCAGCCCGTGCCACCACCGCTGGTTCCGCCGCCGCTCGTCCCGCCGCCGCTGGTGCCACCGCCGCTCGGAATGGTCAGCGTCTGGCCCGCGAAAATCAGGTTGACGTTGCTGATGCCGTTGGCGGCAGCCAGCGCCGAAACCGTGGTGTTGAACTTGAGCGAGATACGGAATAAGGTGTCGCCGCGCTGGACGACGTAGGTTTGGTCGGCGGCTGATACGGTGGCAGTGCTGAAGCCTGCCGCCAGCATCAACAGCGCGAGCACGATCATAAGACGGCGCATAGAGATCTCCTTCGGTGCTAATAACCGCTTTGATAAGAAGCCCACGCGCAGGTCGCGGCGAGGCTATAAAACCTGAAACGGCTGCTGCTGGCCGGTTTACACCGGGATACGAATCAGCATCCCCGGATAGATCAGACTCGGGTTGCTGAGGCCGTTATAGCTGGCAATCGCCGCTACCGTCGTGTGGTAGCGGACGGCGATGCTGCTGAGGGTGTCACCGTAGGCGATAGCGTAGCTATAGACCTGCGGCACGTAAGGGATTTGCAGCGGCTGCCCGACGTAGATGATATTGGCGTTGTAAATTCCATTGGCCGCCGCCAGCGCGCTGACCGACGAGTGGTACAGCGCGGCGATCCCGGCCAGCGTGTCGCCGGGGCGAATATAGTAAACCCTGGCGCCAGTGCTCGGCGGCGGGTTATAGACCGGCGGCGGCACGTAAGGACTCCGCCCGGCAGGGATAATCAACCGCTGACCGGCGTAAATTCGGTTGGTGTCGATGATGCCATTGGCATCCGCGATCAGGCCGACGCTGACGCCGTACCAGAGCGAGATGCCGTACAGGCTTTCACCCGGCGCGACGACGTGAATCCGCTGACCCGATTGCGCCGACGCAGTCCCGGCTGTCGCAGCCATCAGCGCCAGTAAACCAATCACGATGAGACGGCGCATCGCTCCCCCTTCCCCTTCGCGCAATATGATTCAAATTCTAACCGGAAACAAACATAAAAAACGTAAATTGTTGTAGCAATCTTAGAAATTAGTGGTTTTTCTAAACTTATGGACATTGTAACATCGTTGCCGAAAACGCGCTGACTGCCCCGCTCATCGACGCGAGCCTCTGCCCATCCGGCAGATCGATTCGGCCTGACTGCGCTTCAATCTTCTCTCAAACTGGCTTCGCTCACGCACAGCAGCGCAGTCGAATTTAAGCTCAAACCAGGTCGATTCAATCGTCAGAGTCGGCCTGAAAATCATGAAAAACAACCCGGTCAACAAACCAGATACAAATTTGTTATATGGTCTGGAAGGTGCTGAAAGCGCTGTTCACCGAGTGAAAAAGTGCTGCCGGGAAGTCAAACCAGCGCCAGCCTGAGGATGAGCGTTTTGTGAACGTCAGGCTGTTTGTCAGGTTGAAATCGACTTCGACAGCGAATCAATCGGGGGATTCAGCGCTGATTCATTGCGTTATGGTCGATGCCAGCCTGTTTTGCCTTCGGAAAAGGCGTGACAAGGGCGCGAAATCAGGTCGCCAGCCGTTCAACCGGAAATCGATAGCCATTCGGGCAAACGAGTCAACTTAGCCCTGTTGCACGATTCCCATCTTGTGCGATTAGAACGATTGTGCTACACTATTCGGAGTTAAGACGACGATCCTGCTGAGGCCGTTCGTCGCAAACCTTCACTATTCAAGTACAATAGCGTTGAACGACGCGCATGTAAAAAAGGATGGTTGCGTTGGCTCCCAGAAAATCAAACTCAGCCAAAGAAGAAAAGACTTCCCTACCGCAGCAGACGACCGACGACGGTCGTAACAAGGCGATGGAAGCCGCCGTCTCCGAAATCACCAAGCGCTTCGGCGACGGGACGATTGTCCGGCTGGGCGACGCCTCGCACCTGATCGTCGATACCATCCCCAGCGGCTCGCTGACCGTCGATATCGCGCTCGGCGTCGGCGGCATTCCGCGCGGGCGGATCACCGAGATTTATGGCCCGGAAAGCTCCGGTAAAACCACCCTCTGCCTGCATGTGATCGCCGAGGCGCAGAAGCGCGGCGGGCTGTGCGCCTTCATTGACATGGAACACGCGCTCGACCCGTCCTATGCGGCGCGGATCGGCGTCAACGTCGAGACGCTCTACGTCTCGCAGCCTGACACCGCCGAGCAGGCGCTCGAAATCACCGAGGCGCTGGTGCGCTCCGGCGCGCTCGACGTCATCGTGCTCGACAGCGTCGCCGCGCTCGTGCCGCGCGTCGAAATCGAAGGCGAGATGGGCGATAGCCACGTCGGCGTGCAGGCCCGCCTGATGAGTCAGGCGCTCCGTAAGCTCTCCGGCGCGATCAAGCAGTCGAACGTCGCCACGCTGTTCACCAATCAGCTCCGCGAGAAAATCGGCATCTCCTACGGCAACCCTGAGACGACGACCGGCGGTCGCGCGCTCAAGTTCTACGCCAGCATCCGCCTCGACGTTCGCCGGATCGAGTCGATCAAGCAGGGAACCGAAACCATCGGCAACCGCACCAAGATTCGCGTCACCAAGAACAAGGTCGCGCCGCCGTTCCGCGAGGCGCAGTTCGACATCATGTTCAGCGAAGGCGGCATCAGCAAGATGGGCGAGCTGGTCGATCTCGGCGTCGAGCTGAACATCATCGAGAAGCGCGGCGCGTTCTTCCGCTACAACGAAGGGCTGCTCGGCCAGGGCCGCGAAAATTCCAAGCAGTTCCTGATCGAGAATCGCGCCGTCGCCGACGAGATCGAGGACGCCATCCGCGCGCACTATAACCTGCCGCCGGTCGTCCTCAGCCCGACGCCCTCGCGCAATGCCGCACCGCCTGCCGCCGCCCCGCCCGCTCCGGCCAGCAATGGCAGCGGGAATGGCAGCAGTCGCGCGCCCCGCGAAGCCGCTCCCGCCGCGACGAGTCCGCTGTTCGAGCAGCCGGCCTTCGGCGAAGACGAGTTCTAAAAGAACAGTGCTGAGTGCTGAGTGCTGAGTGCTGAGTGCTGAGCAATGAGTGCTGAGTAAAAGAAAAGAGACGGCCAATCGGTCGTCTCTTTTTATTTCGATGAATGGCTGGAGTTGAGTATTGCTCAGCACTGCCCTTTTAGCCTTGCAGCTGCGACCCGGCATCGCGGGAGGGCTGGAAGTTGGGGTTGAAGGCGATGGCCGAGTTGAAGTTGTCGATGGCCTTATCCTTCTCACCCAGACCTTCGCGGGCCAGACCGGCGTAGTAGAACGTCTCCTCGACATACTGGCCGCCGCCGTCCTTAAGGTTGGCCTGCGCCAGCGCGATCATGTCCTGAAAGCGCCCGACGTGATAATAGGCCTCGAACGGGCCGAACTGATACCACATCATCCGCCACGGCAGGCCGCCGCCGACGTTCCGCGCCTGATCGAAGGCCGTCGCGGCCTCGTTGTACATCTTCAGCGCGACGAAGTTCGTCCCCATGTTGAACCACGCGAACGGGTCCTGCGGGTTGCCGACCGCTTCCTGCCGGGCGACTTCGAGCGCGTTAATCGCGTTCTGGCGTTCGTCGGCGTCCGCGCCGAGCAGCGTCTTCAACTCGGCTTCGCGCGCGGGATCATAGAGGACGATGAACAGCCGGTCGAAGTGCCGCCAGTAGGTATTTAGATGGTCATAGCTGTACTGGTAGTTCGGGCCTTTATAGGTATCGTAGGTATAGACTGTCTGCTGCGAATCGTCGTAGCCGCTGACGAGCAGATAGTGACCCATCCAGCCGAGATTCTCGCCGGGCGGATCGTAGCCCGACTCAACCACGACCGGGAAACTATGAGTCAGCAGCGTCTTGAGCAGCGTCAGCGTCCCGCCATGACGCACCAGCGCCCGCGCCGCAACCCCGGCCTGTGTATTGACATAGTCGGCCAACTGCCACGGGCTGACGTTCTTGTCTTCGCTGTTCGGCTTCAGCCATCGGGCGGCAACGTACTGGTCATGCGTGCCGCCGAAATACGACAGCGCCTCGGTGATGGTCGCCGGGCCGCAGTTGTTCCAGCCTTGCCAGATGTGGGTGAAGCCCTCAAGCTGAAAGGTCGGCGGCAAATTCGGGGCTGCCGCTGCCGACGTTTCCTGAGCCAGCGCGCCGGTCGCCGACAGCAGCAGCAGACCCAGCCCGACGATGACTCCCCGCGCAAATCTCATCATACGATTGCCTCGTCCATCCTCGAACGCCCCAATCATGATACCGCCGCGCGGGAATGTCAACGCCCCGTTGACCTACGGCTGATCGGCGCTGGCGACTTTATTTCAGGGCCGTAATCCGCTATCCTTATCCCTGTCCGCTCGGCCTCATAAAGGATCGTCCGATGCAGGTCGATCAACTCCTCGGCAGACAAATCAACCAGTTCACCATCCGCGAGCGCATCGGTCAGGGCGGCATGGCGACGGTCTATCGCGCCACGCAGACGCCGGTCAACCGCGATGTCGCGCTCAAGATCATTTCGCTCGACGCAGCGCAGGGCGCGCGCGATGACTTCCGCCGCCGCTTCGCCAACGAAGCCGAACTGATCGCCTCGCTCGAACATATCCACATCCTGCCGATCTACGATTACGGCATCGTCACCGACGACCTCGCCTATATCGCCATGCGTCTGCTGCGCGGCGGCTCGCTGGCCGGGCTGCTGAACGAGGGCCAGCTCGGCCTTGAGCGCGCCGCCGACCTGTTCACCCAGATCGCGCGCGGGCTGGCCTACGCGCACCGGCACAACGTCATTCACCGCGACATCAAGCCGAGCAATATCCTGCTCGACGACGCGGGCAACGCCTACCTGACCGATTTCGGCCTCGCCAGGCTGGTCGGTGACTCGCGTGACATCACCCACAGCGGCAGCATCGTCGGCACGCCCGCCTATATGTCGCCGGAACAGCTTCGCGGCCTGACAGTCGATCATCGTTCCGACATCTACAGCCTCGGCGTCGTCCTTTTTCACATGCTGACCGGGCAACCACCGTTTCAGACCGCCGACAGCGGCGTTGTCTCGCTTATCTATCACCATCTTGAAAAGCCGCCGCGCGCGCCGAGCACGCTCAACCGCGCCATCACGCCCGGCGTCGAAGCGGTCGTGCTGCGCGCGCTGGCGAAAGCGCCCGCCGAGCGCTTCGACAGCGCCGACGACATGGCGGCGGCGCTCAACAGCGCGCTCGGTCGCAAGCTGACCAGCGGCACCTATCCCGCGACGCCCTCGACGCCGATTCCAGCGGCCACTGCCGCCAGAGCCAGACCACGCCCGCGCTGGCTACCGTATGCGATTGCGGCCTCGGTCATGCTGTTCGCGCTGGTCGTCGGCGCGACCTTCCTGCTGGCGCGAACGCCGCCGCATCACCCGCCGACCGTGCTGCTCGACCAGAGCGGGACATCCGACGACGCCATTCCGTCACCGGGCGAGATTCAGGCGGCGCAGGCCCGCGTCGGCAGCGGCTTCATCGCCTACATCACCTGTAACCAGACGAGCGAATATCACGCCACACAGGCGCGCGAAATGGGCGACCTCGCCGAAAAGCTCGGCGTGGCCTACCGCATCTATGACAGCGATAACGACAAGGCAAAGCAAATCCCGCTGATCGAAAAGGCGCGGGCGGACGGCGCAGCAGGGCTGATCGTCTGCCCGCTCGATACCAGCCTGCTCGACGGCGCGCTGAAATCGGCCCAGGCAGCAGGAATGCCGCTGGTCTTCATACACGCGGACATCGACACTTATGGCGGCGTGCGGCTGGCAGGCGACGATTACCTGATGGGCCGTAAAGCCGGACTGGCTGCCGGACAGATCATCCGCGATGAACTGGGCGGCAAGGCGGATGTCATTCTGCTCGACTACCCCGACCTGCCGCCGCTGGTCGAGCGAGCCAACGGCCTTGAAGATGGCGTGCTGGCGAACGCGCCAGAGGCACGGATCGTCGGGCGCTATCTGGGCGCGACCAAAGACAACGGCGAAGCCAGCGTGAGTCGGCTGCTCGCCCGGAATGTCCATTTCGACATCATCGCCAGCATCAACGATGCCGGATCGTTCGGGGCCATCGCTGCGCTGGAACAGGCGGGGATTCCACCCGGTCGCGTCAACATCACCAGCGTTGACGCCGAAACGCTGGCGCGTGAATACATCCGCAGCGGCCATTACCTGCGCGCCTCGGTCGATGTCGGGCGCGCGGCCTTCTCGCGCACCGCCGTCGATGCGATGATGAAGCTGCTGGCAGGCAGCACCCTACCGGAAACTTTCCTCGTCCCGCCCGGCGATCTGGTCACGGCCTCGACCCTCGCAGCACTGCCAGAAAAACCATCGTAACGAAGGGGCGCAATCTAACGAAGAACCCGCTAAACTAGTAAGATTGTCGCTGCGCCCGCGCCCTGATGACTTCACGCCAACCGGGAGATGATGACGCTGCATCGGCGGTCAGGGGCTTTTAATAGGGCGACATCATCCCTCTGAGCCTCTGGAAAGGGCCTCATGCCTGACCGTTTTCTGGGACAAACACTCGACGACTACGTGATTCAGGCGCGGCTCGGTCGTGGGGCGAACGCGGTCGTGTTTCGTGCCTATCAGACCTCGCTCCATCGAGATGTCGCGCTCAAAGTCGTCTCGCTCAACTCGCTGTTCGGCGACGACGAGAAACTGTACGAGCGTTTCGATCAGGAAGCGCGGCTGATCGCCTCGCTCGAACATCTGCATATTCTGCCCGTCTACAACTACCATATCGTCCGCGACGACGAGTTCGCCTACATTGCCATGCGTCTGCTGACGGGCGGCACGCTGGCTGAACGGGTGGCCGCCGGGCCGCTGTCGCTTGAGGAGACAGTGGATATCCTGACGCAAATCGCCAGCGGGCTGGCCTACGCTCACGCCCACGGAATCATCCACCGCGACCTGAAGCCGTCCAACATCATGTTCGACCAGAGCGGCAGCGCCTACCTGACTGACTTCGGGCTGGCAAAAATGATGCTGACCGCAGGCGACCTGACCCAGGCCGGCCACGTCGTCGGCACGCCGTCCTACATCGCGCCGGAAGGGCTGCGCGGCGAAGCCCTCGACCAGCGCGCCGACATTTACAGTCTGGGCGTGCTGACCTTCCAGATGCTGACCGGGCGGCTGCCGTTCGAGGCTGCCGACGGCAGCCTGATCGCGCTGATTCACAAGCACCTCGAAGAACCGCCGCCGAGGCTCCACTCGCTCAACCCGGCCATTCCGGCTGACGTCGAGGCGGTGGTGCTGCGGGCGCTTGCCAAACGCCCCGCTGACCGCTATCAGGACACGAACGAGATGGCGCTGGCGCTCAATCGGGCGATAGGCCGTCCGGTCACGACCAGCAGCCTGCGGACTCCCGCGTCCGGCCAGCGCGCCACTCGCCGCAGGCTGGCGCTGATCCCACTGGCGCTGATTGTGCTGCTGGTCGCGCTGCTGCTGGCCTTCAGCCTGCGGCAACTGCCGCCCGGCCCGCTCATTCCAACCCTGCTTGCCGATGCAACCGGCGTCGCCACGCAGGCCGCGCCCAGCGCCGACGAGCTTGAGTTGGCGCAGGTAAAACTGGGCAAAGACAGCTTCATCGCCTTCATCGCCTGCACGCTCGACTCGATTTTTCAGGCCACGCGCGCGCGCGAGATTGGCGAGTGGGCGGCTCAGGCCGGGATCGGCTACCGCGTCTACGACAGCCAGAGCGACCGCTACCAGCAGGTCACACAGATCGAGAAAGCGCGAGTTGATGGCGCGCAGGCCATCATCCTCTGCCCGCTGGATGCCACCGATTCCGACGTCCTCGGCCCGACGCTGCGCAGCCTGCGCGCAGCCCACATTCCGATTGTCTTTATCACCCTGTTCACGCCCGGTTACGGCGTCATGCTCGACTCCGACAACTATCAGATCGGCCTGCTCGAAGGGCGCTACGCCGGTCAGCTTGTCAACGACGAGCACGGCGGCAAAGCCAGCGTCGTCATCCTCGACTATCCCGGCTTTGTCTCCGCTGACCAGCGCAGCCAGGGGATGGCCGACGGCCTGCGGCAGATCGCGCCGGGGGCGACACTGGTCGGACATTATCGGGGCTTCACCCGCGACTTCGCCCGCCAGTCGGTCGAGGATATGCTGGCGCAGGGCATCCAGCCGGATATCATCATCAGCATGAATGACGCCGGATCGACCGGGGCCATCGACGTGCTGCAAGCTCACGACATCGCGCCCGATCAGGTATCGATTGTCAGCGCCAATGGCGAAGCGCTGGCGCTCGACTACATCCGCCGGGGGCTATACCTGCGCGCGACGGTCGATGTTAACCGCGAGCTTGGCTCGCGCATCGCCTACGGCTCGGCCATCCGTATGCTGGCGGGGGCGACGCTGCCCTCGGTGTTCATCGTGCCGCCGGGCAAGCTCATCACCCGCAGCATCATCCTCTCTGCAACGCCGACCGCCGCGCCATAAAATCCTTCCCTCATCGGTCATCAATCCCCGCTTTGGGCGCGACTTCTCGGTTCGCGCTCCTGGCGCAGACTCCGCATTCGCATCGGGGTCAGATCTAAACACGCGCGCGATCCTTTCAGAAGGCTTAACCAGACAGGCATCGAGCCTAAATTTCTCAACAATATATTACTATTCCGTCCATCATCCGTTAGAATAAGAAGATACTGGGACGGGATTGAAACACAGCACCAATGGCTGACATTCTGAACGGTCGACGGATCGGCGATTACCGGCTTGAACAGGCGATCAGCCAGAGGCCGCTGAGTACGGTTTACCGCGCGTTTCAACCGTCGATGAATCGCAGCGTCGCGCTCAAGATTTTCCACGTCGATGGCGACGACGCTCGCCGCGAGACGTTCCTGCGTACTTTCATGAGTGACGCGCAGATCATTGCCACGCTGGAACACATTCGTATCGTCCCGGTTTACGATTATGGCATCATCGACGAGGCCCAGGCCTATCTGGTCATGCGGCTGCTGCGCGGCTCGCTGGCCGGAATGATCGGCGGCAGCCCGCTCCCGACCGCTGACGCCATCGACATTTTCCTTCAAGTCGCCGCCGGGGTAGCCTATGCCCACAGCCGGGGCGTGCTGCATGGCGACCTCAAGCCGGACAATATCCTGCTCGACGAGTTTGGCAATGCCTATATTTCCGATTTCGGCATCGGCCACCTCGAACAGGTCGCCTTCGACGGCGACGATCCTACCGCGCCGATCAACAAAGCAATCTATGACGCGCCGGAGACGCTGCGCGGCCAACCCTACGATGCCCAGGCCGACCAGTACAGCCTGGCCGCCATCCTTCATCGTCTGCCGACCTGGCCTCCGCCCATCGTGCAGCAGGAGATTACCGCCGCAGCCCGCGCGCCCGCGCCGCCGATTCAGCCCGTCGAGCGGGCCAATCCGGCCATCCCGCCCGGCGTGAGTCAGGTCGTCATGCGCGGCCTGAGCGTCGAGCCGGAGCAGCGTTTCCCGACGGTTCATGCCATGGCGGCAGCGCTCTCAAGCGCCAGCGGACGGAGCATCGGCACCAGCACCGAGCTGCATCTTCCGGCAGCGGCAGTCCACCGGTCATCGCTGCGCGGACGCGGCCTGCTGCTGCTCCCGGTCATCCTGCTGATGGTCGGGATGATTGCGCTGGTGATCGCTCAAAACAATGGCAGACGCCCGGCAACCGTGCTGGCAGGCGCGCGTGGCTCCAGTTCAGCCGCCGCCCCCTCGGCTGACGACCTTCAGCAGGCACGCGCGGCGCTCGGCGACCACGGTTTCATCGCCTTCATCGCCTGCACCACCGGTACCGAAACCGGCCAGCAGCGCGTCGACAGGCTGCGTCAAAATGCCGACGCCTATGGCCTGAGCTTCCGCGTCTATGACAGCGGCATGGATCGCTATAAGCAGCTTACGCAGCTTGAGCGGGCGCAGCTCGACGGCGCATCGGCGCTGATCGTCTGCGCGCTCGATGCTCATGTCCTCGACAACAGTCTGGCCGCCATTCAGAAAGCCAACCTGCCGCTGGTCTTCACCGCGCCCTACTGGCCCTCGTATGGCGGCGTCATGCTCGATACCGACCATTACGCGCTCGGCGCGAAGGCTGGCGCGTTCGCCGGGCAGATTTTGCGAGACAGGCATCAGGGACAGGGCAACGTCGTCCTGCTCAATTACCCGGATTCAGGCCCGATGAACGAGCGGATTCGCGGCATCATCGACCAGCTTCACGCCGTCGCGCCGCGCGCCACGATCCTCGGCACGTTCCCGGCGACCACTCCGGCGCTGGCCGCGAAGTCGATTACGGCGCTGCTCCAGCAGGGCAAGCAGATCGACGTGATCTGTGCCGTTTCCGACGCTGCCGCCGCAGGCGCAGTCGCCGCGCTCAAGGCCGCGAACATTCCGGCAGACTCGGTCGCCATCGTCAGCATCAATGGCGAGCAGCAGGCCCGCGACCTGATCGCTCAGGGTGAATATCTGCGCGCGTCGGTCAACGTCGATCAGGACGCCGCCGCGAAAATGACCATTGACGCCATCGTGCGCCTGCTGGCCGGGGAGACGCTGCCGGAGACGCTCGACTACCCGCCCGGCGACCTGATTACGCGCGCTGACCTGACGGCGGAAGCAACGGAGACGAGGACGGAGGGCTGAGGACGGAGGACGGAGGACGGAGGACGGAGGACGGAGGACGGAGGACGGAGGACGGAGACAAGGCTAAAGTTATCTTAACCGGCTGTCAAGTGAGAAGGAAAGTCTACAGCCATGAGCTTGCAGGCTTTCTTTTACTCAGTCCTCAGTCCTGAAGTTCTCAGCCCTTCTTCTTAAATTGGCTGTTCCTCGTTTGACGCAAACCGACTCGCTATAATCGGCGCAATCTCTAGCGAAATGGTCGCTGTGTCATGGCAACCCGTGTCACTACCCGTCCGCCAACGCCGTTTCTCAGCACGCATCGCGGGCGAGTCCTGGTCGAAAATCTGACTGCCTATCTGTTCCTGCTCCCTGCCGGGATCATCGTCTTTCTGTTCGGGCTGTTCCCGGTCGCCTTCGCGCTGCTGGTCAGCCTGTACCGCTGGCGGCGTTTCCCCGGCGACTATCAGGGGCTGGCGAATTACGTCCGCGCCCTCGACCACTTCGCCTACGTCTTTTTCTTCTGGCTGGCGCTGACGGCGCTGTTCGCCACCATCTGGATGCTGCGGCGCTTGCTGCAAGTGCCGGAACGCCGGTCGCTAATCGCGCTGCTGCCGGGACTTATCAACGGCCTCGCCGGGCTGCTGTTTCTGCGCTGGGCGGCGCTGCTGCTGCCAATCATCATCAACATCCCTCAACAACTGCGCGGGCAGGGGCAGATACGCGGCCTGTTCATCGACCAATTAGTCAAGACGTTCCAACTGCCGCAGGCGGCAGATGCCGGAAATGCCTTCCTGCTGGCGCTGCTCGTCGGCGCGGTCGCCACGGTCGTCGTCGCGCGGCTCGTCCACGTCCGCGAAATCGGACGCTGGATTCTGCTGGCCGGGGCCGCGTTTCTGTTCCTCGGCCTCGGCCTGCTGACGCTCCAGTTGACCGCCGACCAGATTAACGCCGCCGTCGAGACCGCCCGCGCCGCCGGTCAGCCGCTGCCGCTCTGGTCACAGGTGCTGCTCATCAGCGCGGGCGTCGGCCTGCTGCTGGCGGCGTACTGGCTCTGGCGGCGGGCGCTGAAGCAGGACGGCAGGCCGATGTTTGCGCTCACCATCCTCGCCGCGATTGCGCTGATGGTCGGCGGCTACTTCCTCGTGACTCAGCTTCCGTCCACGCTGGCAAACGCCGATACCAGCTTTCTACACGGCGCAGGAATTACGGTCATGTTCGTCATCGGCACGGTTCCGTTGCAGCTTGCGCTCGGCCTCGGCCTGTCGTACCTGCTGTTCCAGAACATCCGGGGCAAAGCCTTTTTCCGCATGATCTACTTCCTGCCCTACATCACGCCGTTCGTCGCCACGTCAGTGGTGTTTACGCTGCTGTTCGCCCAGCGCGGCTCATCGCCCGCCAATCAGGTGCTGGCCTTCCTGCACATCCCGCAGCAGCAGTGGATTCTGGAGCAGACCGGCATCGTCCGGCTGATCTTCGGGCCGAACGTGCCGGACGCGCTGGCCGGGCCGAGTCTGGCGCTGGTCGTCATCATGATCTACACCACCTGGACGTATGTCGGCTACGACACGGCGATTTTTCTGGCCGGGCTGGTCAACATCCCCGGCGAGCTGTACGAGGCCGCGCGAATCGACGGCGCAGAGGGCTGGGCGATCTTCCGCCACATCACCCTGCCGCTGCTCTCGCCGACGACCTTCTTTCTCTCGCTGATCGCCGTCATCGGCAGTTTTCAGGCGTTTACACAAATCTGGGTGCTGCGGACGCCGACCTCTGCCGCCTCGGTCGATACGGTCAGCGTCTACATCTTCCGCACGATTCAAAGCGCCGACCCGAATATGGGCTATGGCTCGGCCATGTCGGTCGTACTGTTCATCGCCATTCTGCTGCTGACGCTGGTGCAGAACCGGATTGCCGAGAAGCAGGTGTTCTATGGCTGATCGCGCCGTCCCCGTCGCGGACGCGCAGACGGCTCGGGTCGCGGACGCGCCGCGCCGGAACTTCCCGTGGAAAATGGCGCTGATCTATGTCATCCTGATCTTCGGCGTCTTTCTGGCGATTGTGCCGTTCCTGTGGATGCTGAGTACCTCGCTGATGACGCTCGGCGAGATCGCGGCGGGGCGAATGCTGCCAGAAGTGCCGCAGTTCGGCAACTATACCCAGGCCTGGGAACAGGCGCGCTTCGGCCAGTTTATGTGGAACAGCGCCCGCATCACCACGATCACGATTGGCGGCCAACTGCTGTTCTGCATCCCGGCGGCCTATGCCTTCGCGCGGATGCGCTTCTTCGGCAAGACGCTGCTGTTCACGATTGTGCTCTCGACGCTGATGATCCCCGAAGTCGCGCGCTTCATCCCCAACTACCTGACCGTTATCTGGCTCAGTCGGTTGAGCCAGAATGTGCTCGGCGAGAGTTTTGGCTGGCTCAACAACTGGCCCGCGCTGACCGTGCCGTTCATGGCATCGGCCTTCACGATCTTCCTGCTGCGCCAGTTCTTCATGCAGATTCCCGAAGACCTGTGGGATGCGGCGCGAATCGACGGCGCGGGCCACCTGCGCTACATGGTCTGGGTGGTCGTGCCGCTGTCGCGGGCGGCGATTGTCACCGTCGTGACGCTGTCGTTTATCGCCTCGTGGAACGCGCTGCTCTGGCCGCTGCTGGTGACGCAGACTGACGACTGGCGTCCGGTCGCTGCCGGGCTGACCAAGTTCGTCGGCTCGGACGCGCCGGGCAGCCTGCACCTGCAAATGGCGGCGTCGGTCATCATGACCGTGCCGATTCTGATCATCTACTTCTTCGCCCAGCGCCAGTTCACCGAGGGCATCACCTCGACCGGGCTGAAGGGCTAGCTGGCGCGATGGCCGACACCTCTGGCTCCCGGACTGATTTTGTCTACGCGCTGGCGGCGATTCCTGGCGGCGCGTGGTTCGCCGCGCGCGAGTCCGGCCTCTATCGCTCGATTGACGACGGCGCAAGCTGGCACAGTCTCTACAGGTCGTTCCGGCTGAGAGCGCCCCTGAGCACGACAGCGCTGGCGCTCTCGCCCGACTTCGAGCGCGACATGACGCTGTTTGCAGGCGTCTCCGGCGGCATCCTGCGCTCGACTGACGCGGGCAAAGACTGGGACGTGAGCGCGCTGCCTGACCCGCCGCCGGAAATCTCATCGCTGGCGCTCTCGCCTACGTTCAGCGCCGATGGCTTCGCGCTGGCGACATCGTTCGCCAGCGGCGTCTTTTACTCGACAGATGGCGGCGCGTCATGGCTGACCGGCAATTTCGCGCTGCTCGACTTCCACGTGACGACATCGGCGATTTCGCCGCGCTTTGCCGAAGACCGCAGCGTGCTGATCGGCACCGAAACCGGCCTGTTCATCAGCATCAACGGCGGGCGCTCGTGGGACGTGGCCGACCTGCCTTATGTCGCCTCGCCTGCCGTCGCTTTCTCGCCCGACGGCGTCATCTACGTCGGCACAGACGGCGACGGCCTGTACCGCTCGCGCGATCAGGGCGCGACGTGGTCACGCTGCGGCCTGAAAAACACGCTCGTCGTCAGTCACATTCTCGCGCCGACGACAGGCGATCTGTTCGTCATCGCCGAGAAGACGCTCTATCGCTCGTCCGACGCGGGAACGACGTGGCAGGCGCTTGCGCTGCGCGCCCCGGCTGCCGCCGCTGTCATCCTCGATGCCGGTCGCCTGCTGATCGGCTACGCTGACGGCGACATCAGCCCGTTCGACGAGCAGCCCTGAGCTATCGACAAAATTTAACCTCGCGTTCCCAGGGCAAACGCATCAAATTTGATCGGAGTTTCAAGAAAGCTCATATCGGCTT
>CAZZAO010000094.1:0-22787 GCA_964652205.1 uncultured Anaerolineaceae bacterium
CGTCAGCCCGCGCAGCTTTTGCCACGAGCCGAGCGCGGCAGCGCTGCCATCGGCGGTATTGTAGATCGTCAGCGTCGAAATTTGATGCGCTGATTCGACCGTCAGGATGCGGGCCGAATCGAGCCAGACGGCGTAGCCGCCCTTCAACTCGACGAGTTGATGGGCGTTCTGGCCGTCGGCGGTGGATACCCAGACCTGTACCGGCGGCGGTTCCTGACCGGGGATGGCGATACTGGCGTCGTGGAGCCACAGCAGCTGCTGATTGCTCGGGTCGAGCGCGGGCGGCTTGCCCGATGTGTTGACCTGCCATTCCGCGCCATCGCTCAGGCGGCGCAGCGCGGCGTTGTCCCCGTTCATGCGGATTTCGATACTGCCGTCTGCCGAGGTGAACGGCGGCGGGGCGGGCGCGCTGATGCCGAACTCAACAGGGTTGGTCACTTTCCAGCTATAGACGTTGGCGGGCTGCTCGGATGAGCCGTCGATGGAATAGAGCTTGCTGCCGTCGGTCGCATCCCACCACGGCCAGAAACAGCAGCCCTGATAAGCCAGCTTGCGCAGCGTCCATCTGCCGCTGATCGGCCCGAACTGGCGCGGCAGGGGCGGGTTGGCGGGCGGCCCTTCGAGCGGCGGGTAAGCGGCAGTGTATTTATTGAGCGCTCGACCGCCAAAGTGGACGTCCGGCTGGTCAGCCAGCGTCAGCCACTGGCGCGGATTGTCGAGGTCGCGCTGGAAAATCTGCGTGCTGTACGCGCCGACCGCGCTCAGGCTGTTCCAGGCCGCGTCGATGTAATTGATCGGGTCGTAGGTCGTCAGGTAATTGAGCGAGCGCACTTCGAGATGCAGGTGCGGGCGCGAGTCGCAGCTCAGGTCGGGATCGCCGGACTGGCCGACCACCTCGCCGCGCCGGACGAACTGGCCGACCTGCAAATTCGGCGTTTCGAGCAGGTGTCCGTACAGGATCGAGACTCCGGCATTTTCGACCCGCAGCAGCAGGTTGTGCGGCGCGGAGCCGAAGCTCAGGTCATCGACTGCGCGGACTTCGGCATCGGCGACGGCGACGACTAGCGTGGCGCAGGGCAT
The DNA here is from genome assembly GCA_964652205.1 of uncultured Anaerolineaceae bacterium. GTDB lineage: Bacteria > Chloroflexota > Anaerolineae > Aggregatilineales > Phototrophicaceae > ZC4RG36. The sequence goes on from CAZZAO010000094.1 coordinate 1,081, forward strand.
ACTCAGGTCAATTCCGAAATGCAGACCCTGTCCCGCCCTGTACCAGGCGTCGCCGAAATAGAATGAGCCGACAGTATTGCCGTAAGGCTGGCCGAGCATCCACGTCGATGGGCCGGCAGGGGCCGCCACCGGCAGACCGAGTGGCTTTGGCCCGGTCGGCGTCGTGCTTTCCTGCGCTGCGGCGGGCGCGCTGATCTGTCCGCTGATGAGGGCCAGGAAAATCCAGAAAAGGAAACGTCGCATCGTCAGATGGCTCTTCATTGTTCGCTGTCCACTTTTAACTGAGCCGCGCCGATTGGTCAACCGGCAATTCGGACAGGTCAATCGAATAGCCTTCCGTGGGGGGCGCGATGGTTCGCGTCCGCCAGCCTCATCCCCTTTAATCGCTCACCTTCCTTAGCAGCGGGCTTATTTGTCGTAGCGGCTTTGGCTGAATCTGTCTATAAATGGAGCTGTGTGATGATTTTCCCGCCACAGGCTGGATGAGGGCTTGACCATGACAGAACCGATCCTGATTTTCAACGCCCGGATACCGGGCATTTCCGGCCAGAGCTGGATTTTGTCCCGCGATGGCAAGATCGACTCGCTGGGGCAGGGCGCGCCGGATGAGCGCGCGGATGTCCTCAGGATTGATGCGGAAAACCGGCTGCTCCTGCCGGGGTTCATCGACGTCCACGTCCACGGCGGCGTCGGCTATGAGTCGATGGACGGTTCGCAGGACGCGCTGCGGGCGATGGCGCAGTTCTACGCCAGCCACGGCGTGACCTCGTTTCTGCCGAGCACCTGGACGCACGAACACGACAGGACGACGAAGGCGCTGGAGACGATAGCGGCCTCGATAGGGCAGCAGCCCGACGGCGCGACGATCCTCGGCGCGCACCTTGAAGGGCCGTACCTTAACCGCGACATGGCGGGCGCGCAGAATCCTGACTTCGTCCGCCGCGCGACCCGTGCCGAGGCGCTGCCGTGGCTTGACCTCGGCATCATCCGGTTGCTGGCCGTTGCGCCGGAGTTCGAGGAAAACCACTGGCTGATTGGCGAGTGCGTCCGCCGTGGGATCGTCGTTTCGGCGGCGCATACGGCGGCGACTTACGCGCAGATGCGTGTTGGCGTCGAGCTTGGCATCCGCCAGACGACGCATACCTACAATGCCATGCTCGGCCTGCATCACCGCGAGCCGGGGACGGTCGGCGCGGCCATGACCATGCCGGAACTCAACTGCGAGCTGATCGCCGATAACATCCACGTCCACCCGGTCTGCATCAGGATTCTCGCCGAAATGAAGGGCCGCGATCAGATCATCCTGATTTCCGACGCCGTGCGCGCTGCGGGGCTGCCGGATGGCGACTATGACCTTGACGGGCGGACGATCACCGTCCGCGACGGCGCGGTACGGCTGGAATCCGGGACGCTGGCGGGCAGCATCCTGACGATGGATGTCGCGCTGGCGAACTTCGTCGCCGCCACTGGCTGGTCGCTGGCTGATGCCTGGCGCGCGAGCAGCCTCAACGCGGCGCGCGCGCTCGGCATCGACAGCCACAAGGGGAGTCTCGGCGTCGGCAAGGATGCCGACCTCGTGCTGCTCGACGATGCGTTCACGGTTGGCCTGACGGTCGCTGAGGGAAGAATCGTCTATCGCGGCGCGCTTTAGGCGCTGTCACCAGCCCAATTTGTGAATTGAGGAACACCCCCCAATAGTTGGGGGAAACCTCGACCCCGGTTTCCCGTTCAATGAGAACAGGCGCTCTCGATTGATGGAGCGTTGTGGTCGGAAGCGAGTCTTTGTGATTGGCCTGTTGTCCGCCGGTCACAAGGCCCGCTTTTCATAACCGGAAAGTGGAAGGGAGATGGGCCAGGTCGAGGCGAATTTCTGCGGCTCGACACGCCGATAGTATGGCAGTGGAAATAGAACAGCACCAGCTAACGGGCCTGACCCCGGAGCAAGTCGAACGGAGTCGCGCCTTACATGGCAGCAACGTTCTCACCCCGCCCACCCGCGAGCCGTGGTGGAAGCTCTACCTCGCTAAGTTTGAAGACCCCGTCATCCGCATTCTGATGATCGCCGCCGTCGTCACCATCGCTGTAGGGGCGGTTGACGGTCATTATGCCGAAGGCGTCGGCATCGTCATCGCCATCCTGCTCTCGACGGCGCTCGGCTTCATCAACGAGTACCGCGCGACGCAGGAATTTGATGTCCTCAACCGCGCCAACGACGACCTGCCGATTGACGTCATTCGCGGCGGCGCGTTCACGACCGTGCCGCGCCGCGATCTGGTCGTCGATGATCTGGTGCTGATCGAGGAAGGCGACGAAGTCCCCGCCGACGGTCAGTTAGTCGAAGCGGTCTCCCTGCAAGTGAACGAGTCGGTCCTGACCGGCGAGTCGCTGCCGGTCGGCAAAATCCGTCAGGGGGTCGCTGTCGAACATCCGCTCAACGACACCTTCCCGCTCGACCGCGTCTTCCGCGGCACTGCCGTGGTCGATGGGCGCGGCACGATGCGTATCTTCGCTGTCGGTGATGCCACCAGAATCGGTGAGATCGCCCGCGCAGCGTCCGGCGATACCGGCGAGATTACCCCGCTCAACGCGCAGTTGGAGCGCCTGAGCAAGTTGATCGGCGTGGTCGGTTTCAGCATTGCCGCGCTGACGTTTGTTTCGCTCATCGCCCATGCAGCGGCGATTGGCGAGCTGGTGCTGGCTGGCCCTCAATGGCTCTTTAGCGGCCTGCTGGCGGTTGGCGTGCTGATTGCGCTCAACCGCGTCTGGCTGCCGATTGCTTATGACGCGCTCGAACTGCTGGGGCGTCCGCGCGCGCTGCCGAACTGGCTCGAAAACGGCGGACTGGCGGGCTGGTTGAAGTCTGCCGCGCTGGGCGCTGCGGTCTTTGCTAGCGGTCTCATCGTCAGCATCCTGCTTGGCCTGATCGCTTCGTCGCCGTCGCTCTGGCTCCCGGCGGACGACGCGGCGGCCTTCCTGCGCTTCTTCATGATCGCTGTGACGATCATCGTCGTCGCCGTGCCTGAGGGGCTGCCGATGAGCGTCACGCTCAGTCTGGCCTACAGTATGCGTAAGATGACGGCCAGCAATAACCTCGTCCGCCACATGCATGCCTGCGAGACGATTGGCGCGGCCACGGTCATCTGCTCCGACAAGACCGGCACGCTCACGCTCAATCAGATGCGCGTCCACGATATCGAGTTCCCTTCACTGGGCGGCGGCGCGCTGACCCATGACCTGACCACGCTCGGCGAGCAGTTGATCGCCGAAGGAATCGCCGTCAACACCACCGCCAACCTGAGCCGAATTCCCGGCGAGCCGGTGCGTCCGCTCGGCGATTCAACTGAAGGCGCGCTGCTGCTCTGGCTGGAAGGTAAGGGCCTCGATTACGTCGTCTATCGCTCGAACTTCTCAGTCAAGTATCAGCTCACCTTCTCGTCCGACCGCAAGTTCATGGGGACGCTCGGCCTGTCGTGCTTCACCCGCGATGACGTGCTGTATATCAAGGGCGCGCCGGAAGTGGTGCTCGACCAGTGCGGCGAAGTCCTGACCGCTGAGGGCATTCGCCCGCTGGCCGACCTGCGCCCCGGCATCGAAGAGGCGCTGCTCAGTTACCAGCGCCGGGGGATGCGCGCCCTCGGCTTCGCTTACCAGACGATTCTCGATAGCGAAGATGTTGACATCACCAACCTGGCGACCCGGCTGATCTGGCTCGGTTTCGTCGCCATTGCCGACCCGGTTCGTCCCGAAGTTCCGGCAGCGATTCAGGCCTGCCGCGACGCCGGGATTCAGGTCAAGATCGTCACCGGCGATAACCCGGAGACGGCCCGTGAGATCGCGCGGCAGATCGGCCTGTGGCAGAACGACGATGGGGCCGTCCCGGCGACGCACCTGAATGCCCGTGAGTTTTCTGACCTGAGCGACGACCTGGCCCGCGCTGGCGTCAGTGACCTCAAGGTGCTGTCTCGCGCCCGACCGCTCGACAAGCTGCGGCTGGTGCAGACGCTTCAGGCGAACGGCGAAGTTGTGGCCGTGACTGGCGACGGCACGAACGATGCTCCGGCGCTCAACTTTGCCAACGTCGGTCTGGCGATGGGAACCGGCACGGACATCGCCAAAGAAGCCAGCGACATCGTCCTGCTTGATGACTCGTTCCGCAGCATCGTTAACGCCGTCATGTGGGGCCGCTCGCTCTACGAGAACATTCAGCGTTTCATCCTGTTTCAGCTCACGATCAACGTCGCCGCGCTCGGTATCGCGCTGCTCGGCCCGTTCATCGGCGTCGAGTTTCCGCTCACCGTCATTCAGATGTTGTGGGTCAACCTGATTATGGACACCTTCGCTTCGCTGGCGCTGGCGACTGAGCCGCCGCACTGGGAAGTGATGAAGCGCCCGCCGCGCAAGCCGAGCGACTTCATTATCTCGCCGCCGATGACGCGCAGCATCATTGGCTTCGGCGCAGCCTTCATCGTCGTGCTGGCTGGCTTCCTGCTCTACATCCAGCGTGACGGCGCGGTGACGCCCTACGAGTTGTCGATGTTCTATTCAGTCTTTGTGCTGCTGCAACTGTGGAACCTGTTCAATGCCCGCAGTCTGGGCCGCGTTAAATCAGCCTTCAGCGGCCTGTTCGAGAACAAGGCATTTCTCGGCATCGCTGCGATCATCCTGATCGGACAAATTCTGATCGTCCAGTTCGGCGGCGATATCTTCCGCACCGTGCCGCTGACGCTCAGCGACTGGGTCGGCATTATCGCCGCCACTTCGATTGTCCTGTGGGTCGGCGAAATCTGGCGCGCCCTTCAGCGGCGCAAACTGGCCCAGGCTGGTTAACGGACGTTGGTCATGAGCTGAGAGGGCAGGATAGGCGATCCTGCCCTTTTTATTTACAATGAGGGGATGGACGTCCGTAAGCTGTTTTCAACCCGGTCGGAAACGGGACTCGACCCTGCCGCGCTGCACGTCGTCATGGCTGAGTTCCTGTTCGACAGTATGCAGACCGGCATTGCGGTCTTCGACGCGGCGCTGCGCCTGCGCCATTTCAACGACGTCTGGGTGAAGCTGACTGACCGCTACGCGCCGCTGTCCGGCACGTCCGTCGCGCGCGGCATGAGCCTCTACGACCTGTTCGATGCCGACACCGACGGATTGGCCGAGCGGGTCGCGCAGGTCATGGGCGGCCAGACCGTCCGATGGGAAGGGCTGCGCCTGAGCCGTGATGGAATCATCTCTCACTGGGATGTGATGCTTAATCCGCTGATGGACGGCGTCGATGTCCTCGGCTTTGCTATAGCGATTGTCGATGCGTCTGACCGGGTCTTTGCCAATCAGCTTCTGGCCGAGAAGGAAGCGCAGTATCGCAGCATTTTCGAGGCGACCAGCGATGGCCTGATGATTTACGATCTCAACGGGAAGATCGTCGAGGCCAACCCTGCCGCCTGCCAGATGCACGGCTATCGTTACGATGAGATGATTGGCCTCAACGGCGAAGCGATCATCGAGGAATCGCACCGCGAGCGCTTCCGCCAGGCGCGGCGCACAGTCAATTTTCGTGACGAATCGGCGGTGCAGACGGTCAATATTCGCAAGGACGGCAGCCGCTTTGACGTCGAAGTGCGCGTGACCCGGCTGAATTATCGCGGCCAGCCGCATCTGCTGTCGGTCGTGCGCGATGTGACCGAGCGCGTGCAGAGCTATCGCCTGCTCGAACAGCGCGTCGAGGAACGGACGCGCGAGTTATCGACGCTGCTCGCCGTCTCGAACAATATCACCGAGACGCTTGACCTGAGACCGCTGCTCGAACTGATCCTCGACCAGATCAGGCAGGTGGTCGATTACTCCGGCGCGGCCATTTACCTGCTTGAAGACGACGCGCTCCGGTTGCTGATCTATCGCGGGCCGATTCCGCAGTCGGAACTGCGCCCGGTCTGGCCGTTGAGCGAGCATATCGTCAATGCCGAGGTGATTCGTACCGCCGCTCCGATGATCGTCGATGACATTCGCGCTGAGGACTGGCTGGCGCGAGCTTATCGCCAGTCGTCCGGCGAGCACATCGATTATCTTGGCACATGGATGGGCGTCCCGCTGATCGTCCGTGATCGCGTGATCGGGATGCTCGGCTTCGATCATCTGACGCCGCGCTTTTACAGTCCCCGGTTGGCCTATCTGGCGCTGGCTTTCGCCAGTCACGCGGCGGCAGCGGTCGATAATGCCCGCCTGTTCCGCGCCGAGCAGGATCGGCGGCACGAGGCCGAGCAGCGCCGTCAGGTCGCTGAAGGGCTGCGCGATGTCCTGACGATTCTCAACTCGGATCGTTCGCTCGAAGAAATCCTCGATTATATCGTCATGCAGGCCGGTCGGCTGCTCGGCACGGATGCCGTCGCGCTGTTCCAGATCGACCGCGAAGACGCCGATACGCTCAAAATCCAGATGACGCGCGGCCTGCCCGAAGCTCTGATGCGCGGTTTCCGCATCCCGATTGGCTACGGCGCGATTGGCAAAGCTGTTGAGGAGCATCGTCCGGTCATGGTGGCTGATCTGGTTTCGGCGCTTCCGAGCTATGATCTGATGCGTGAGCCAACCCAGCGCGCGCTGATGATCGACCTTGCCGATGCTTACCATGCGCTGCTGGCCGCGCCGCTGTTCATCAAGGATGAGCCATACGGCGGGCTGGTGCTGTACTTTCGTGAAGCGCATGACTTCACCGATGAAGAAGTTCAACTGGTGGTCAGCCTCGGCGATCAGACGGCGCTGGCGATTGAGAATGCGCGTCTGCGGGCGCAGGCCGAGCAGTCTGCCGTGGCTGCCGAACGGAGTCGGCTGGCGCGTGAGCTGCACGACGCAGTGACGCAGACGCTGTTTTCAGCCAGCCTGATCGCCGAGGTGCTGCCGCGCCTGTGGCAGCGCGATCAGGCAGAAGCTTTCCGGCGGCTGGCCGACCTGCGCGAGCTAACGCGCGGCGCGCTGGCGGAGATGCGGATGCTGCTGCTGGAGCTGCGTCCGGCGACGCTGACCGAAGTCGAACTGGGCGACCTCATCCGCCAGTTGGGCGAGGCGATGATGGGTCGGGCGCGAATCCCGGTTCAGGTGGAGATCGAGGGGCAGGGGCGGCTGCGGCCTGACGTCCAGATCGCTTTTTATCGCATCGCGCAGGAAACGCTCAATAATATCTTCAAGCACGCGGCGGCTCACGCGGTGCGCGTCCGGCTCATCAACCGCGGCGATCAGGTCGAACTGACGATTGAGGACGACGGGCGCGGTTTCGACCCATCGGGTGTGGCGGCGGGACACCTGGGACTGCAAATTATGCGCGAGCGCGCTGAGTCGGTCGGCGCGTCGTTCGACCTGCGCAGCGAGCCGGGGAAAGGAACCCGCCTCGACGTTCGCTGGCAGAGTGATTTACGGGAGACAGCCCATGACTGACATGATTCGGGTCATGATCGTCGACGATCACGCCGTGGTACGGAGCGGTCTGGCGACATTCCTGCTCGCTTACGACGACCTCGATCTGGTGGCGGAAGCGTCGAGCGGGGAAGAAGCCCTGCGCCTGTGCGCTGCTAAAGCGCCGGACGTGGTGCTGATGGACATGATGATGCCGGGGATGACCGGGGCCGAAGCGACTGGCCTGCTCAAACAGGCGTATCCCGGAGTGCAGATCATCGGCCTGACCAGCTTCAAAGACGACGCGCTGATGCAGCAGACGTTACAGGCCGGGGCGATTGGGTTCCTGTTCAAAAATGTCTCAGCGAATGATCTGGCCGCTGCCATTCGCGCAGCCCGCGCCGGACGCCCGACGCTGGCCCCCGAAGCGGCACAGGCGTTGATTCGCGCCGTGACGCAGCCGAATCCGGTTGGTTTCGACCTGACTGAGCGCGAGCGTGAAGTGCTGGCGCTGATGGTCAAGGGCTGGAACAATCCCGACATTGCCGATCAACTGGTCATCAGCCGCTCGACGGTCAAATTCCACGTCAGCAGTATCCTCTCCAAGCTCGGCGTGGCTGGTCGCACCGAAGCGGTCGCGCTGGCGGTGCAGCAGCATCTGGTCAAGTAGAGGACATCTCCGCCTTTAGATGGAGTGAAATTCCCCCACTGGTAGGACGGAATATCGCCCCAACGAGCCTATCCTAGAGACAGTCGCAATGGCGGGCGCGGCAGTGATGCTCGCCTGTCGATAGGATAAGACCCTGATGCCCTTCCGAAATACCGCTGATCTGACTGCTGACACCGACCGCGAGCGGGTTGTCCGGGTACGGCAGGGCGATCAGGACGCCTACGCCGAATTGATTGCCGCGCACGAGCGCGTGCTCTATAACCTGACGTACCGGATGCTCAACGATGCCGGTGAAGCTGAGGATGCCGCGCAGGAAGCGTTTATCCGCGCCTACTATCATCTCGATCAATATGACCCTCAGCGCGCTTTTCGGACCTGGCTGCTTTCGATTGGCGCGCACCTGTGCATCGACCTGATCCGCAAGCGTCGCTTTCGCTGGCTGACGCTCGACGAGACGCTGCCGCCGCAGTTTGACGCCATCAGCGCCGAACATACACTCGATGATCGCGCGATCCACCACGAACGGCAGGCTGCTGTGCAGACCCTGCTGGCGCGGCTCCGGCCTGATGATCGCGCCCTGATCGCGCTGCGCTACTGGAGCGATCTCTCCTATGATGAAATCGCCGATCTGCTCGGCGTGACATCTGCCGTCGTCAAGTCGCGCTTGTTCCGCGCGCGTCAGGCGATGGCGAATCAGCTTCGGCTGACTGGCTCGACCGATTGGCTGGCCGCCTGAAAACTCTCACGCTCCCCCTTTTCCGCCGGGAAAGGAGAGAAAGATTTATCGATGCCATGTTTACCTGCCATTCGGTTCCACCGACACGGATTTTACTCGCCGACGATCAGCCCGAAGTCAGGGCCGCGCTGCGACTGCTGTTCGAGCAGGATGACGCGCTGACCGTTGTCGGTGAGCTTTCGCGCGCGGACATTGCGGCTGCATGGATCGTCAGCCTGCGCCCCGACGTTGTTCTGCTCGACTGGGAATTACCCGGCGCGCAGCAGTTGATAACGTCCGTCCGCGCGGCTTGCCCCGACGCGCAGATTATTGCTCTCAGCAGCTTGCCGGAGTCCGAGGCTGACGCCTGGAACGGTGGCGCGGATGGCTTCATCAGCAAAGGCGACCCGCCCGAACGGCTGCTGGCGGTCGTCTGCGCCCTGATCGCCGAGCCATGCCTGTAACCGGATCGGTTGATTGTGCCTGAATCCCCACTTGAATCGTTTGTCATCATAACCCGGATATGGGATGATTAGGGCTGCCTCATAGGTAGCGATAGTCGAGTCCTGCGGAGATGGATGACATGCGCCAACGACGTGCGCTTCTGTTCGGGCTGCTGCTGCTTGTCCTTGTGATCGTCGCTCCAGCGCTGGCTCAGGACGGGCCGCCGGACGCTGAAGCGACAGCGGGCGCGCTGTCCATTGTGCCGGAGCCATGTGCTCAACCCGGCAGTCTGGTGATGTGGGTCTGGGATGCCGCCTGGGCGAAAGCCATTCAGCCCTCGATTGACGACTGGACAACAACCTACTGTCCCGGCGCGACGGTCAGGCTGGTGCAGCAGCCGTATGCCGATTACTGGACGCTGCTTCAGGCCAACGCGACCAGCGGCGATCTGCCGGACGTCTTCAATATGTCGCAAGATCGCGTCGGCTATTACACCGGCAGCGGCGCGCTGCTCGATCTTCAGCCGTACTGGGATCGAGCGGGCGTTGATACCGCGATCTGGAGCCGTGGCGAGGTTGACCCGTATCGCTACGGCAAGGAAGGCCATCTGTTCGCTGGCCCGGCCAACTGGGATACGGTCGCGCTGTTTTATAACCGCGACATGTTCGACGCAGCAGGGATCAAGTACCCGACTGCGGACTGGACATGGGATGATTTCGCCGATGCCGCCGCCCGCTTGACCGACGCCAGCAAGGGGCAGTATGGCGCGGCGGTCTACAGTGAATATCAGCCCGGTTACGCCAACTGGATTGCTTCGACCGACACCACGCCGGTGGTCGATGCCGAGCGGACGCGGTGTACGCTGACCGATCCCGGCAGCCTTGAGGCGCTCAACTTCCTCAAGGATTTGTACGACAACCACGATATGCCCGGTGTTTCGACGCTCGGCGGCAGCAGCGCCGATAACTCGTTCCAGTTCTGGCTCGCCGGTGAGGTGGCGATGGTGTCGAACGGCGACTGGAAGCTGGATGAAGCCTTCACCAAAGCGCCTTTCAACTGGGGCATTGCCCAACTGCCAGAGAACCCGACGACTGGACTGAGCCGCCCGATTCTGCACTCAGTGGGTTACGTCGCCTCGGCGCGCACGACGAATCCTGATCTGGCCGCGAATTTGATTCTCTACCTCGTTAGCGATGAAGGCCAGCAGTTCTTTGCCGACGGCGCGGGTGTTGCCCCGGCCAACCCCAATGAGCGTTTGCAGCAGGCGTGGCTCGATAGTTTTGCGGCCAGAAACCCCGATGACGAGCGCAACGTTCGCGCTTTCGTCGACGCGCTGGCGGACACACAGGGCGTGACGGCTTTCGGCGAGATCTGGAATGCGATCAATACCGACCTGGTCGTCGATATCTTCGATCACGGGATGAGCGTCGCCGGCGCGACCGAGAAAGCCTGTCAGACGATCACGCCGCTGCTCCCTTCCTGATTGGATTGAGCCGCTGCTCAAGGGCGATGATTACAATCGCGGCTGACGGCGTTACAATACGGGCGCAAGATCGGGTGTTCTGCCCGGCGGGAGAAGTTGTAGTGTCTGTATCTTTCGATCTGATTGTGCTCGGCGATTATTTTTACGACCTGATCTATACCGGTCTGCCGGAATTTCCGACGTTGGGCCGGGAGATCAACTCGGCGGGCGTGACCACAACCGGCGGCGCGATGTACATCACGGCAGTCTCGCTCCATCGGCTCGGCGCGAAAGTCGGTTGGCCTGCGACCTTCGGCGACGATTACTACAGCCGCTCGGTCTACGGCTTCGCGTTGTGCGAGCAGCTCGATATGTCGCTGGCGCGGCATCTGGAAATGCCCTATCGCCGCGTGACCACGGCGCTGCCGCTACAGGGCGAGCGCGCCTTCGTCACCTTCATCGATCCTGATGCCGATGATCTGGCGGCCTACTGGCTGAAAACGCTTCAGTCGAGCGAGTTCAAACACCTGCATATTGGCGGCTTCGACCGGCAGGCGCAAATCAAGCCGCTGGTCGAGTATGCTCGTTCGCGCGGCGCGACCGTCTCGACCGACTGCAACGACGGCCCGCACCTGCAAGACCCGCGCGCCTGCCGCGACTACCTGCGCGGCTTCGATCTGTTCATGCCTAACGCGCGCGAAGCGATGATCGTGGCCGAACGCGATAATGTTCAGGATGCCGTCGCCGCGCTGACCGACGTAGTCGATATCGTCGTTGTTAAGGACGGCGCGCGCGGCTCGTGGGTCGGGCAGGGCGCGACGCTCATTCATACCGACAGCGTCGGCGCGGGAGCCGTCGTCGATACGACTGGCGCGGGCGACTGCTATAACGCCGGTTTCCTCTATGGCTACATTACCGAGGGCGCGCCGCTCGACGTCTGCGCCCGCTACGGCAATATCTGCGGCGGCCTGTCCGTGACCGGTATTGGCGGCGCGACGGCGTCGCCGACTCAGGCACAGCTTCAGGAATGGCTCCTGCGCGCCTAAGCTTCCGTTGTTTCTGGCTGTCACGGCTGTGCCGCCGGCGGCGAGTACAGCAGCCGATAATCAGCTCAAATCCAGACTCACCCGCGTGATCTTCTCATCGGGCATCGGCTGCGGCACGAAGCCAAATTGTTCGGTCAGGCGCAGCATCCCGGCGTTGTCGTTTGAGATGTTGCCGAAGACGTGCTTGACTTTCTCGCGCTGGCTGATGTCGATCAGGCGCTGAAGCAGCTCGCGGCCCAGACCCTGTCCCTGAAACTCATCGACGACCACCAGCGCAAATTCAGCCGAGTCAGTGCCGTGCAGCTTGGTCAGGCGTCCGGCGGCGATGACGTGCGGTTTGCCGTCGGCTGTTCGGTTGACGACGACCAGCGCCATCTCGCGGTCGTAGTCGATGAAGCAGATGCGCGCCAGCCGCTCATGGGCGGTGCGCGGGCTCAGGTTGATTTCCTTCAGATAGCGCTGATAGACCGTCCGCTCGGACAGCTTCTCGTGGAAGCTGACCATCAGCGGCTCGTCTTCCGGGCGAATCGGGCGGATCAGCACCTGTGTGCCATTGCGGAGCGTGAACGGCGCGACGTACTGCGTCGGGTAGGGCGTGATCGCTGTATGGGGCAGTTGGTCTTCGGTCATCTCAGGGTTGTGCAGGACAACGCGCGCGTCCAGCGCCAGCAGCCGCTCCGGCGAGGCCAGCAGCGGGTTGATGTCGATTTCCTTGATCCACGGCTGCTCGACCACGAGCTGACTGAAGCGCACCATCAACTGCTCCAGCCCGGCCAGATCGACCGGGGCGCGTCCGCGCACGCCCTGAAGCGCGCGGTAAATTTTCGTTTTCTGCATCATCGCGCGGGCGAGAGTGGTATTGAGCGGCGGCAGGGCGAGCGCGCGATCCTTAAAGACTTCGACAAGCTGGCCGCCCGTGCCGAACAGCAGCACCGGCCCGAACTGAGAGTCGACGCTGCTGCCGATGATGATCTCGTATGCCGTCTTCTGCTCGAAAGATTGAACGGTCACGCCCTGAAAATGCGCTGGCCCGACTTTCTCGCCGACCGAGATGCGAATCGCCTCGAAGGCCGCGCGTACCTGATCGGCGCTGGCGAGGTTTAACTGCACGCCGCCAACGTCGGTCTTATGCGTGATCGTCTCCGAGTTGAGTTTGAGCACGACCGGATAGCCGATGCTGCCCGCCGCCTCGACCGCTGCCTCGACGGTCGCTGCCAGCCGTGTCTCGACCGTCGGGATCAGATAGCTCGACAGCACCTGCTTCGACTCGTATTCGGTCAGGATCGTTCGCCCTGTTTCGCGGGCGTGCTGGATGACCTTCATCACCTGAACGCGATCAGGCGCGCGGTCGTCGGCGTCGTCTGGCAGCGACGGTGTCTCGTAGAGGGCGCGCAGGTTATAGCTGTAGCGCCACGAGTAGTTAAACATCCGCACGGCGGTATCGGGATATGAGAAGGTCGGGATGTTGGCGCGGTTAAGGATTGAGACGCCTGCTGCCACGTCCGGCCCGCCCATCCAGCTTGCCAGCACCGGTTTATCCTGCGCTCTGGCGTAGGTCTTAAGCAGCTCGGCGGTTTCAGTCGGCGCGGTCATTGCCTGCGGCGTCAGGATGACGAGCAGGCCATCGCTGTTGACGTCGCGGGCGACGATTTCCAGCGTTTTGGCGTACCGCTCGGCGTCGGCATCGCCCAGGACGTCAATCGGGTTGTTGTGGCTCCAGTGTTCTGGCAGCAGGGCGTCGAGTTCCCTGTGCGTCTGCTCGCTCAGTTCGGTTAGCTCGCCGCCGTCGAGGATCAGCGTATCGGTCGCCAGCACGCCGGGGCCGCCCGCATTGGTGACAATCGCCAGTCGGTTGCCATTCGGGCGCGGCTGTTTCGCCAGCACTTCAGCCATATAAAAGACGTCAGAGATGCGGTCGACGCGCAGCACGCCTGAACGAGTGAATGCGGCGTCGAGGACTTCATCGCTGCCGGTCAGTGAGCCGGTGTGGGAAGCGGCAGCCGCTGCGGCTGCCGCCGTGCGCCCGGCCTTGATGAGGATGACTGGCTTGCTCAGGGCGACCTCGCGGGCGGCGGACAGGAACGAACGCGCGTCGCCAACTGATTCCATGTAGATGACGATGCTGGTCGTCTGCGGGTCGTCGCCGAGGTAGTAGATCAGGTCGCCCCAGCCGACGTCGAGCATCGAGCCGATGGACATGAAGGCGCTGAAGCCGACGTTTTCCTCGAAGCTCCAGTCGAGCACCGCCGTGCAGAGCGCGCCGCTCTGGCTGACGAAGGCGACATTGCCCGGTCGGGCCATCGCCCCGGCGAAGGTGGCGTTGAGGCCGAACAGCGGGCGCATGACGCCCAGACAGTTCGGGCCAACAATCCGCATCTCGCCTTTACGCGCGATTTCCAGAATTTGCCGCTCCAGCTCGACGCCCGCTGCGCCGTTCTCCTTGAACCCGGCGGAAATGATGATCGCGCCTTTGACTCCGGCGCTGACACATTCGGCCACGACACCGGGGACGGTGTGCGCCGGGGTGACGATCACCGCCAGATCAACCTGTTCCGGCACGGCGGCGATATTGGCGTAAGCGCGAATGCCGAGGACACTCGCTCGCTTCGGGTTGACCGGGTAGACCGTCCCGCCAAACGGGTTGCTGATGAGGTTCCAGAGGATCGTCCGCCCGACGCTGCCTGCGCGGTCGGTTGCGCCGATGACGGCGACGCTGCCGGGCGAGAAAATTGCGTCGAGGCCGTGCGAAACATTGTCGCGCTGGCTGTAAACGGTGCTTGGCATGGATGCTGGCATAGAGTGCTGCTCCTCAAGCTCGAATGGCGAGTGAAGGCGATGCGTGGAGCCGGATGAAAGCTGTCATGTAATGCGGCGCAGATTTTGCCACATTTTGCAGTACCGACAAAGATCAAACATCACGGCAAGCGGGGCGTTTCATCATTTCCTCATGGAGTACACAGCTAATCCGTAATAAACTTCGTGATAAATTGATGGAGATATTACAGACCGTATATCAAGTTAGCAGCAAGAGGTCACTTATGTTCAACCGGATGCGTGTCTCGATCTTCGCCTTGGTCTCCTTATTAGGGGCGCTGATTATCATCATGGTGAGCCATCAGCAGTCCATCATCAGGGTCGGCAGCCAGTTTCGCCTGACTCAAACGACGCCGACCGTACCGCTGGTCATGCCCGAAGCGCTCGGTCGTCTCTCGTGGGGCGCCGTGATCGCGGGAGTCATTATCGCGCTGATGATTCAACTGGCGCTCAACCTGCTTGGCATTGCCATCGGCACGACGCAGCTTGATCCCTATGACAAGACCGCTCCATCAGCTAAAGCGCTGACATCGAGCGCCGCTGTCTGGATCGGCCTGAGCGTTATTGTTTCGCTTGTGGCCGGGGGGTGGCTCGCGGCGCGCTTCGCGGGTATTCCCGACAACACCGACGGAATGCTGCATGGTCTGATGGTCTGGGGGCTGGTGACGCTGGTGACGATCCTGCTGATCTCATCGGCAGTGGGTCGGTTGTTGAGCGGCGTCAATCTCCTCTTTCAGCACACGCTCGATCTCGTCGGTCAGGTAACGGGGACACTGGCACAGGGCGCGGCGACAGTCGTGCAGGCGGGCGCGGACGCGGTTCAGGCCGGGGCTGGTGTGGCTCAGGGCGCTGTCGAGCGGGCTGCCGATGCAACAAAGAGCGCGGTCGATAGCGGCGCGGACGTCGTCCGTCAGCAGGCCGATTCTCATCCCGCTGTCAGGCAGGCGCTCCAGTCTCAGAATACCAGCATGTCCTCGATTGAGAGCGAGATTCAGGCGCTTATCCGTCAGGCCGGGATTCCGCAGCAGCAGGTTAGTCAGGCGGTCGATGCCGCTAAAAGTGAGGTGAAGGAAGCGGCAGGGCAGGCGGTTCAGCAGGCGCAGCAGGGCGACTTGCAGCAGGCCGCGCAAACGCTGGTGACGGCGGTACAGACAGTGCTTGAACAGGGGCGCGACGCCACGCAGCAGGTTGACCGGGAGAATGTCGTCAATCTGCTGGCGAGTCGCACCGGCATGAGCCGTGAAGCCGCCGCTGCGCGTCTCGATGAATGGCAGGGTAAGGCTGAACAGGCGCGGCAGCAGGCTGAACAGGTCCCGCAGCAGGTCAGCGAGAAGCTCGATCAGGCGAAGGCTCAGGTCGAGCAGGTGCAGACGAAAGCGGCGGAGAAAGTCGAAGAAGTCAAGGCTCAGACCGAAGCGGCGGCCAAAGAAGCCGCCAATCAGGCGCGTAAGTCGCTCGGCAAGGTCGCATTGGCGCTGTTCGCGGCGCTCCTTATCGGCGCGATTGCGGCGGGTATTGGCGGTAGTCTGGGCGCGCCGCACGAACTTCCGTCGGCGACCGTCAACAGCGCGGCCTTCATGCTTCCGTTTTAGGCTCTAACGTGAGACGTGTGACAGACCTGCGTCTCATCAAAAATCGCTCGCTACAGCCTCACCGAATCGCTGGGGCTGTTTGCGTTCCATTCCGCGCTAACCGGCGCGGAACAGGCTACAATTAGGGATCGTTTTGTCGATGAGCAGCACCGCACTCAAGGTTCAGCAGCGTGATGGCAAACGAATATTTCATGGGGATCGACGGCGGCGGCAGCACTGTCCGCGTGGTCATCACGACGCGCGCGCTCGACGTCGTCGCGTCCAGCCGCCTGAACTCGGCGGTCAACCCGAGCTATGCCGGTCAGGCACAGGCGCAGGCGACGATCCGCGAAGCGATCCAGACCGCGCTCGATGAAAGTCCGCTTTCTGCTGATGCCATTGTCGCAGTCGGCATCGGCGTGGCGGGGGCGGTCGATCAGGTCTGGCAGCCCTGGCTGCGTGAGACGGTACAGGGGGTTCTGCCGCAGGCGCTCGTCCGTACCAGCGGCGACATGGAAACAGCGCTGGCAGGCGCGCGTGGCGAGCCGGTCGGCCTGATCGTCATCGCGGGGACCGGCAGCGTCATTTACGGCCAGAATGACGCGGGCGCGCGTAAGATGGTCGGCGGTTGGGGCATGGCGCTTGGCGACGAAGGCAGCGGCAACTGGCTGGGCCGCGAAGGCGTCCGCGCTGTCATGGCGGCGGATGATGGCCTCGGCCCCCGGACGGCGCTGACCGGGGCGTTGATCGGCCATTTGCAGCTCAAAACTGCGCGTGATCTAATCGTCTGGGTCTATCGGGATGGCCCGGTCAATGCAGCGCGGCTCGCCACGCTCGCGCCGGTCGTCATGCAGTGCGCTGAGGCTGGCGACGCGGTCGCGCGCGCGATCATCGCGCGCGGCAGTGAGGTGCTGGCCGACAGCGCGACGGCGCTTTTACAATTGCTCCAGCTTGAACGCCAGCGAGTCGCTTACGCAGGCAGCCTGCTCGAACATCCGACCCCGCTGCGGGCAGCGCTGAACGCGCGGCTTTCCATTGATCCGCCGCCCGCCCGTTTCTCACCCGTCGTCGGCGCGGCGCTGCTGGCCGTCAGCGCGTTCGACTCCCGGAAACACAGATAGAAAGCGATTCAATGCAAACTGAACAGACTAACCCGCGCAGCCTGGGAATCGACCGTGCCCCCACGCTCGATATCCTGCGCCTGATGAATGAGGAAGACGCGACCGTTCCCGCCGTAGTGCGCGACGCGCTTCCGGCCATCGCGCAGGCGGTCGATGCAATTGTTGAGCGGATGGAGCGCGGCGGTCGGCTGCTCTATGTGGGCGCGGGGACGAGCGGCAGGCTGGCAGCGATTGATGCCGCCGAATGTGTCCCGACCTTTAACACCGATCCGACTCTGGTCGTCGCGCTGATGGCGGGTGGCGAGCGGGCCTTCAAGCGCGCCGTCGAAGGCGCTGAGGACAACCGCGAGGCTGGACGTGATGATCTGCTGGCGCTGAATGTCACAGCGGTCGATTCGGTCGTCGGCGTCGCCGCCAGCGGGCGCACGCCTTACGTCCTCGGCGCTATCGACGCGGCCCGGTCGGTCGGCGCAGTCACGATTGGAATTGCGTGCAGCGCGCCGTCGGCTCTGCTTGAGGCCGTCGATCTGGCGATTGCCGCCGTGACCGGGCCGGAAGTTATCGCTGGTTCGACACGTCTAAAAGCAGGCACAGCGCAAAAACTGATCCTGAATATGCTCTCGACTGCTGCCATGATCCGGCTCGGCAAGGTCTATCGCAACCGGATGGTCGATGTTCAGACGACCAACGAAAAGCTGGTCTGGCGAGCGCGGGGGATGGTGGCGGATCTGGTCGGCGTGTCCGAGGACGCTGCCGCGCGCCTGCTCGAACAGTCGGGTGGCGAGGTTAAGACGGCGATTGTCGTTGGCCTGCTCGGCATCCCGGTAGACGAGGCCCGCGCTCGGCTGGCTGCCGCGCGAGGCCGCCTGGGAGCCGTTATCGAGGAGAACAAAGCAACATGAGTGACCAGCAATCCCTGATCGAGCGCGAAATTCTCGAGCAGCCCGACGCGCTGCGGCGGCTGCTGGCTGCCGAGCGCGATCATATTATGGAGATCGCGGCAGCGGTGCGGGCGCGCCAGCCGAAGTACATTGTTTTCGACGCGCGCGGTACGTCCGACAACGCCGCCCGTTACGGGCAATATCTGTTTGGCGCGATCAATCGACTGCCGGTCGCGCTGGCGACACCCTCGCTGTTCACGCTCTACGGGCAGCCGCCCAACCTGAGCGACGCGCTGGTCATCGGCATTTCGCAGTCCGGCCAGTCGCCCGACATCGTCGCCGTGCTGGAAGAAGGGCGGCGGCAGGGCGCGCTGACGATTGCCATCAATAATGCGCCCGATTCGCCGCTGGCGCAGGCCGCCGAGTTCCAGATTCCGCTTCACGCCGGGCGCGAGTATGCCGTCGCCGCCACCAAGAGCTATACCAGCTCGCTGCTGGCGCTGGCGATGTTGAGCAGCGCCCTGGCTGGCGATGACTCGCGCTTCGAGGCGCTGGCGCGTGTCCCCGACTACGTGAGCGAAGTGACCGCCCGCTCGGTCGAAACGATTGCCGCTGCCGAACGCTATCGGTACATGAATCTGTGCGTCGTCCTCAGTCGCGGCTTCAACTACGCGACGGCCTTCGAGGCTGCGCTCAAGCTCAAGGAAATGACCTATATTGTCGCCGAGCCGTATTCGACGTCTGATTTCAAGCATGGCCCGGTGGCGATGGTCGATGACGGCTTCCCGTTGATCGCTATCGTGCCAGAGGGCAAAGTGGCCGCCGAGATGGAAGAATTCCTCGGCGCGCTCAAGGCGCAGGGCGCAGAGTTGATCGTCATCTCGGCGCGCGAGTCAGCGCTGGCGCTGGCGGAAACAGCGCTGCCAATTCCGGCAGGAATCCCTGAATGGGTCTCGCCGATGGTGACGATTGTGCCGGGTCAGTTGTTCGCGCTCGGCTTAACGCTCAGTAAGCGTTACAATCCAGATAACCCGCGCGGCCTGCATAAAGTGACTTTAACGCAGTAAGCCGCGCCGCACGCATAATTGAGACGGAAGAAGGAGCAGTTTCATGGAACTCGCAATGTATGGTCTCGGAAAAATGGGCGGCAACATGGCGAAGCGACTGATCGAAGGCGGCCATCGCGTCGTCGTCGGCAACCGCAGTCCGGGGCCGGTTCAGGAACTGGTGGCCGAAGGCGCAGTTGGAACCGATAGTATCGAAGACCTGGTCAGTAAACTGAGCGCGCCGCGCATCGTCTGGATGATGCTGCCCGCTGGCGACGTGACCGAGACGATGATCGACAAGTTGATTACCCTGCTCTCGCCCGGCGACGTGATCGTTGATGGCGGCAACAGCAACTACAAGGACAGCCAGCGCCGCGCGCAGAAAGTCGCGCCGCACAACCTGCACTTCATCGACGTCGGCACCAGCGGCGGCATCTGGGGCATTACCGAAGGCTACAGTATGATGATCGGCGGGCCGGATGAAGCTGTCGCGCTGCTCACGCCTGCCTTTGAGACGCTGGCTCCCGGTAAGGACATCGGCTGGGGCCACGTCGGGCCGAGCGGCGCCGGCCACTTCGTCAAGATGGTGCATAACGGCATCGAGTACGGCATGATGCAGGCGCTGGCCGAAGGCTTCGAGATCATGCAGGCCAAGAAAGACCTCAACCTCGACGTTTACCAGATTTCAGAAATCTGGCGCTACGGCAGCGTCGTCCGCTCGTGGCTGCTCGACCTGACGGCTAACGCGCTCAAGGATGATGCCACGCTCAGCGCGATTGCGCCCTGGGTGGCTGACAGCGGCGAAGGTCGCTGGACGGTCGCCGAGGCGATTGATCTCGACATCCCCGCGCCGGTCATCACCCTGTCGTTGATGATGCGCTTCGTCAGCCGCCAGGACTCGAGCTACGCGGCCAAGTTGCTGGCGGCCATGCGCCATCAGTTTGGCGGTCACGCCATCAAAAAGGCCGAATAACGTCTAGTAGCGAGAGGGCGCTCTCATGAGCAGTGTCGGCAGTGAAGTTACGGATATCGTCATCTTCGGCGCAACCGGCGATCTGACCCATCGCAAGCTGGTTCCGTCACTTTTCAACCTCTTTCGCAAACGCCGCCTGCCGGAAGTATTCAACGTGATCGGCTTCGCGCGGCGACCTTACACCCATGATGCCTTCCGCGCCGAGCTGCATGACGCCCTGAAGGAATTTGGCGGCAAGGACATTGACGAGGGAGCATGGGCGAGCTTCGCTTCGCATCTCTGGTACGTGCAGGGCAACTTCAACGACCAGGCGGACTATGAACCGCTCAAGAAGTTCCTTAAGGAACACGATAACGACCTCGCCTCGAATCGCCTCTACTATCTGGCGACCTCACCGGAGTTCTATCCGACGATTTCTGAGGCGCTCGGCGCGTGCGATATGACGAAAGAGCAGGGCGGTTATCGGCGCATCATCGTCGAGAAGCCGTTCGGCGAAGACCTGGATTCAGCGCGCGAGCTAAACGCGACGATCCATAAAGCGTTCGATGAGAAGCAGATTTACCGCATCGACCACTACCTCGGCAAAGAGACGGTGCAGAACATCCTGTTCTTTCGCTTTGCTAACGTGCTGTTCGAGCCGATCTGGAATCGCAACTACGTCGATCATGTGCAGATTACCGTGGCCGAAGATGTCGATGTCGGCCATCGCGCCGGTTACTATGACAGCGCCGGTGTCATGCGCGACATGTTCCAGAACCATCTGCTGCAACTGCTGTCGCTGACGGCGATGGAGCCGCCCGCCGGGTTCACCGCTGACTCGCTTCGTAACGAGAAAGTCAAAGTCCTCAGTTCGATCATCCCGATCAATCCATCGGAAACAGTCCGCGGCCAGTACGAAGGCTACCGCGGCACGCAGAACGTCGCCGAAGGCTCACAGACCGCGACCTATGCCGCCCTGCGCCTCTACATCAATAACTGGCGCTGGCAGGGCGTCCCGTTCTATCTCCGCTCCGGCAAGGCGCTGGCCGGGAAAAGTACCGAGATCAGCGTCCATTTCCGCCGTCCGCCGAATGTGCTGTTCAATCTCGGCAATGATCGTGGGATGCTGCCCAACGTGCTCTCGCTTTGCATCCAGCCGGACGAAGGCATTCATCTCGGTATAGCGACCAAAGTGCCGGATCGGTCGCGGCGCGTGCAGATCGTCGATATGGAGTTCCTGTACCGCGACTCGTTCAAGGGCGCGGTGCTGCCGGAAGCCTATGAACGCCTGCTGGTCGATGCCATGCTCGGCGACGCTTCGCTGTTCACTCGCAGCGACGAAATTGAGCTGGCATGGACGGTCATCGACCATATCCTGAAATCGTGGGAAGGCAGCGAAGCTCCGCCGCTGGTCTTCTACCCGCGTGGGACGTGGGGGCCGAAGGAAGCCGACGAGCTGGTCTTGCGTGACTGTCCTGAGGGCTGGGCGCTGACATGTGCGGGCGGCGCCAATGGTTGAAGTCATCGTTTACCCGGATGCCGTCAGCCTGACCCGCGCCGCCGCTGAACGCATCGCCGCCCGCCTGGTGCTGGCTGAACTGCCGTTGTGGG
>CAZZAO010000095.1:0-22596 GCA_964652205.1 uncultured Anaerolineaceae bacterium
CTATATCGCGCGCTTCAACCGCGAAGCCGAAGTCTCGGCGTCGCTGGAACACGCCCACATCGTCCCGATCTACGATTACGGCACGCAGAACGGCATCAGCTATGTCGTCATGCGCCTGCTGACCGGCG
Organism: uncultured Anaerolineaceae bacterium; assembly: GCA_964652205.1. Lineage (GTDB taxonomy): Bacteria > Chloroflexota > Anaerolineae > Aggregatilineales > Phototrophicaceae > ZC4RG36. The sequence goes on from CAZZAO010000095.1 coordinate 129, forward strand.
GCTCGCTGGCTGACCGCCTGCGCCAGCGCATCAGCGATAACGCGCCGCTGCCGTCGATGGGCGAAGTCGCGGTCATTCTCCATCAACTGGCCGACGCGCTCGATTACGCCCACAGTCGGGGCGTCATCCACCGCGACCTCAAGCCCGGCAACATCATGTTCGACCATCTGGGCAACGCGCTGGTCGTCGATTTCGGCATCGCCAAGCTGATGAACGCGACAACCAACCTGACCGGAACCGGCGTCGAGATCGGCACGCCGTCCTTCATGTCGCCGGAGCAGTGGCGCTCCGACCCGCTGACACCCGCCGCCGACCAGTACGCGATGGCGGTCATGATTTTCAGCGTGCTGACCGGGCGCCTGCCGTTCGAGGCCGACACGCCGTTTCAGATGATGCACAAGCATCTGAACGAAGCGCCGACACCGCCGCAGGCCTACCGGCCTGAAGTGCCGCGCGCCGTTGCTTCGGTGCTTGACCGGGCGCTGGCGAAGGAACCAGGCGAGCGCTTCCCAACGATGGTCGATTTCGCGCGCGGCTTCGAGACGGCAACACGCGCGGCTCCTGGGCCAGCGACTGGCTTTTTCGTCAAGCCGGTCAGCAGCAATCCGCGTCCCCGGCGCAGCCAGCAGCCGACGCCCGCCGTCACGCCGCAGCTCTCGACCGCGGCGCCGATTCCGCGCCTGCCAACCCAGCCGATCACTGGCCTGTCCCCCGCGACGCCGCTGCCGCCGACCCGTCCGCCGCGCCGCGCGCATGGCCCGCTGATCGGGCTGGCGCGGGTCGCTATCATCCTGCTCGGCGCGCTGATCGCCTTTGCCGCGCGCTCCTTCCTGATCGGCAGCGCCTCGACGCCGACGCCGACCGCGACCACGCAGGCAGTCGCCGCCGCGCCGAGCGAAACGGCCAGCGGACAGGCGGCGACCGAAGCCGCCACGGCGGGGGGAATCGTCATTATCCCGGTCACTTCGCCGGAAGCGACCGCATCTGCATCGCCCACTCAGGCTCCGACGGCAGCGACAGTTTCGACCAATCCCCCCGCTCCGACCGAGACGCCGAACGTGACCTCATCCGTGCTGGTCGTGCCGACCGACACCGCCGCGCCGACGAATACCCCGGAACCAACCGATACGCCGGCGGGCGTCCTCACACCAACTAACACGCCGACTGACACCGCCGCGCCTACCGACACGCCCGCGCCCACCGACACGCCCGCGTCCCCAACTTCGACGCCAACTGACACGCCAGTTCCCGCTTCAGCGACCTCTGCGCCGCTGATCGTCATTGTCCCGACCGACACGGCGACCGAGCGTCCGAGCGCCACGCCGACCGACACCCCCACCCCGACCGAAGCGCTGATCGTGATTGCCCCGACCGACACGGCGACCGAGCGTCCGACTTCGACGCCGACCGACACCCCCATCCCGACCGATACCGCCGCGCCAACAGTCACGCCGACCGATACGCCCGCGCCAACCGATACGGCTGTCCCAACCGACACGCCCGCGCCAACCGATACCGCTGTGCCGACGCTGACGCCGACCGACATTCCGACCGACACGCCTGCGCCAACCAGTACGCCAGTCCCGACGGATACGCCAGTTCCGACCGCCACGCCGACCGACACGGCGACACGCACGCCGCCCCCGCCGCTGCCGACCGCCACCGCGACAATCTCCGGCGCGGACGCCGCCAGCAGCGGCTTTTCGCTCGGCGGACACGTCAACAACATCACCACGCGCTCGCTGACCGCTGTCCGCCGCGCCGGTATGACGTGGATCAAGATCGAGATCACCTACACCGGCAGCAGCAACGTCTACGACGCGGCCAACGCTATCGCCGCGTCCCACGCGCTCGGCTTCAACATTCTGCTGACGCTGATCGGCGATAAAGACCTGCTGGCCTCAAACGGCAATTCGTACATCGCGTCCTATGTCGCCTTCACCGGCACGGTCGCCAGCCTGCGGCCTGAGGCCATCGAAATCTGGCCGGAAACCAACATCGACCGTTACTGGCCGACCAACCAGATCAGCGGCGCGGCCTACGTCAATGTGCTGAAGCAGGCGTATCAGACCATCAAGAGCGCCAACGACGGCGTGATGGTTATCACCGGCGCGCCCGCCCCGACCGGAGCCGAAGGCGCGTTCCCCGGCGCGGTCTGGAACGACGATCACTGGATGGGCGACGTGGTCGCTAACGGCGGCCTGCAATATGCCGACTGTGTCGGCGCGCACTATCTCGAAGGCATCGTCGCGCCCGATCAAACCAGCGGCGACCCGCGCAACCCCTATTACACCCGCTACCTGCCGAGCGTCATCGACACCTACTGGAAGATCATCGGCGGACAGAAGCGGCTGTGCTTCACCGAACTCGGCTACCTGAGTCCCGAAGGCTACGGCTCGGTTCCGTCAGATTACGGCTGGGCGGCTAACACGACAGTCGCCGAGCAGGCCGAGTGGCTGGCCGGGGCGCGGACGCTGCTGGCGAACGATGGCCGGTCGCGGCTGATGATCGTCGGCAACATCGACTCGACCGATTATGGCGACGATCCACAGGGCGGCTACGCCATCATCCGGCCTGACGGCTCCTGCCCGGCCTGCGATACGCTGGCGACGCCCTGACCCGCCGTAGAGACTGCCGCGCCGACCCGACCGAGGACAAGAGGGACGGATAGCAGCCGCCTGCTTCCACGGACGTTCCTCTGCTGGCATACCGGCATAAAACCGTTCGACTTCACAAACCTTTCAACGACTTTCGCAGGATTACAGGGTAGAATATTAAGTAACATTTCAGATTGAGTCATTCAGGTTGATGGTGTTTCCCACTCAGATTCATCCCGGCAGCGGGCCGCTGGCCGACGACAACACACCCAGGCCGACGGTCAGCGTGGTCAGGGAATGGCTGGCGGACGACATCCTCTGCTATCGTTTCCACGCCGCCGACCGCGCAACGGTCGATTGGAGCGCGCACGAGCTGCGCCGCGAGCTGCGCCAGTGGCCTTCCGAACGGCCTTTCCGCCTGCTGCTCGACCTGCGCGCCGAAAACCTGATGATCGGACTGTACGCCCTGCGCCGCGCCCGCGAAGTCGCTCAACTGCGCCCGGATGTGTCCGGCCAGACGGTGGTCATCGCCTCCCACCCGCTGACAGCGCGGATCGTCGGCGCGGCGATTCGGATGCTCCCCAACACCTATCGGGAGCGGATTGTCCTCGGCTGCGAGACAGACGCGGTTGATTGGCTGCGGCGTCGCGGTACAATGGTGCCGGTTTAGTCCCAACAGCCAGAGGGTTCCCCATGCGGCGTACCATCGTCCTGATTGCCAGCGTGGCAATCAGTGTCTTTTTTTTGTGGCTCGCGCTGCGTGGCGTCCCGCTCAGCGACGTGATCGCGCGTATCCGCGAGGCCAGCGTCCCCTGGCTGATCTTCAGCTTTGCCACGATCCTCGCCGCGCTGTGGGCCAGAGCCGTCCGCTGGCGCGGGCTGCTCGGCTTTCAGATTCCGCTGCTGCGCTCGTTTTATATCGTCTGCGTCACCTTCCTGCTCAACCAGCTCCCGCTGCGCGCGGGTGAAGTCGCTCGCAGCCTGCTGGCGACTCGCTCCAACGTGCCGATTGTCACCGCCGCCACCAGCATCGTCGTCGAGCGCCTGCTCGACACAGTCTGCGTCGTGATTCTGGTCGCCATCGCGCTCAGCCGCGTCCCGGCAGCGCCGCCCGCCGTCGCGCAGCTCGCGGTGCTGTTCGGCATCGCCTCGGCGCTGGCCTTCGCTGCCCTGATCCTGCTGGCGCGCAGCCCGGCCTTCGCCGACCGGCTGGCGCTCAGGCTCGAACAGCGGATTCCGCTGCTGGCGCGCCTGCGCGTCCGCACTCTGCTCGATCACGCGCTCGACGGCCTGCAACCGCTGACAACCTGGCGGACTGCCGCGCACGCTATCGGCTGGACGGTGATCGGCTGGAGCATCTCCTGCGTCACCTTCTACGCGCTAGAAATGGCGCTCAACGTCCAGAACGTCGATCTGCTGCTGCTCGACCTGCTGGCGGTGACGCTGGCGGCTTTCAGCATCGCCATCCCGGTCAGCGTCGCCTCGATTGGCCCGTTCGAGGGCGCGGTGCGGCTGGCTGGCGAAGCGATGGGGACGCTCTCGCCTGATCTGGCGACCTCGCTCGGATTCCTCTATCACGGCGTCATCATCATCGCCTATGCCGTCTTCGGCACGATTGCGCTGCTGGCGCTCGGCGTCTCGCTCAGTGATGTCATGAACAGCGGCGAGAAAGCGCGCCCATCCCCGGCTCCTCTCCCAGGGAGGGAGGGATGATGCACTCGAACTCACTGCGTTTGCGGTTCACAAGCCTTTCCAGAGGAAGGGACACCACATGCCTCAGGTAGACTTAGCGACCGGCGCGCGGCTAGATTATGAGGATGTCGGCAGCGGCCCGCCGCTGATCGCGCTCCACGGTCGGCTCGGCACGCCGCGCATCGACCTCGGCGAGGTCATCGACTGGCTCAAGGCCGAGTACCACGTCATCGCGCCGACCCTGCGCGGCTACGGCGCGTCCGGCCCGAAGCCGCGCGACTTCCCGTTCGACTTCTACCATCGTGACGCCCGCGACGTGCTGGCCCTGATGGACACGCTCGGCCTCGAACAGGCGCACATCCTCGGCTACTCCGATGGCGGCGAAACGGCGCTGGTGCTGGCCGGGCTGGCCCCGGAGCGCTGCCTGTCGGTGATCGCCTGGGGCGCGGTCGGCTTCTACGGGCCACAGATGCGCCCGGCAGCGCAGCGCAACTATCCCGGCACCTGGCTGACGGCAGACGATCAGGCGACGCACGGCATCGAGAATGCCGACGCCTTCGCGCTCAGTTGGGTGCAGGCCGTCGTCCGCATGATCGACTCCGGCGGCGACGTCAGCCTGAGCCTTGCGCCCAACGTCACCTGCCCGGCGCTGCTGATGCTCGGCGATCAGGATCACCTCAACCCGGAAGCTTACGCGCAGCAGTGGGTCGATGCCGCGCCGAACGCCCGGCTCGTGATGTTTCCCTGCGGCCACGCCGTCCACCGCCAGCAGTCTGAAGCGTTCCGGCAGACGGTCGGAGCTTTTCTTGCTGAAGTCCGCGACCAGAAAGATCGGGCTGATCGCCCGTAGGCAAGCAGCCCCAATCAGGTTGTTCTTTGTGACCGGCTTTCAACCCAGGCGAGATGCTCGCGCCAGACCTTCTCCCACAGCGCACTGACGTCGTCGCCGAGATAGAGGCCGAAAATGTCTTCGAGCGCGCGGCGGTAATCCGCTTCAGTTTCGAGGGATGTCTCGGCGCTGCCTTCAGCGGTCGTCGACCGCAGCACCACGCCGATCAAACCATAGACGACGTCGGGCTGAAAGCGGAAGCAGAAGGCAATCTTGCGGAAGCGCGAGTCCGGCTCGGTCTGGAACCAGGTCGATTTCTCAGCGAAGTCCGCCATCACATGCGGCTGGAGCGTGAAGTCGAAGCCCGGCCCGCCGTAAGGCTGGTTACGAAAGACCCAGCGCTCCCCCTGCCGGTCGAGGCCGTAGGTCAGGAAGCCCTGCGTGTACTCGCCCGGTTCGAGCGGCAGTGGGTCGAGGATGCCATTGCCGAAACCGACATCGACCAGATAGGGCCGGTCGAGATCAACGCGCGCGATCAGATGACTGTTTTCGGCCAGATCGCCTTCGTTCGGGCGGTCGACGGCGCTGGAGAGCAGCGTCACCCTGAAACCCATCTGTCTGAGTACGGCAGCAAACAGCCCATTCATCTCATAACACCAGCCGCCGCGGCGCTGTCTCACCAGCTTATCGAAAATCGCCTGCTCATCCATCGACAGCCTGCGCCCCAGATGAATATCGAAATTCTCATAGGCGATATTCATCAGATGGGCGCGATGCAGCGCCGTCAGCGTTGCGAGCGTTGGCTCCAGCGAGCCGTGATAATCAATCCGGTCGAGATAGGCGGCAAGATTCATCAGCTTTATCCTTGAACGAAACCAGCAGTGTCGAGGGTACTCTGACCCTATAAACAACGCAACTTCCAGCCGTCACAAAACGCGCAGAGGCGCAGCTATCTTCAGAGCGTGATGGCTCGAAAAGCTGCTGCTGAACTCCATGTTCTGCGCCGCCAGAATCAGGCACAATCAGGGCGACGGCTTCTGACCGGGGATCATGGCATGATGAACGCGGGAAGCGCATCGTTCAGCCTGACGGGTTGCGTCGTTCGCGCGGCGAGCGGCGGGCTGCTGCTGATCGTGGCTGTCGTCTTCGGCGCGACCGTCGCGGCCAGCCGAGTCGAGCTGCGCTACGAAGGCGAGCTGGCCTACGTTGGCTTCAGCCCGCGCGGCGCAGATATTTTCGTCCGCGATCTGCGCCGGGGCCGCTCGGTCGATCTGACCGCCGATGAAGGCTTCGACTTCAACCCGACGTGGTCGCCCGACGGCCAGTGGATCGCCTTCGACTCGATCCGCGAGGACAACTTCGACGTCTATCTGATGGACAGCGCCGGTCACAACGTCCGCCGCGTGACGGCTGATGGCAAAAGCGGCTCACCGGCCTGGTCACCGGACGGCAGGCAGCTCGCCTTCTACTCTTTCCGCGAGCCACAATTGCAGCTTTACGTGATCGACATCGACGGCTCGAACCTGCGTCAGCTCACTAATCAGCCTTACGCAGCCTACAACCCGGCCTGGTCGCCCGACGGTAAAACGATTGTGTTTCAGGCCAACGGCGGCAGCTTCAGCCATTACCGGCTGTTCGCGGTCGACGCCGATGGGGGCGATCTGCGCCCGATCACGCCCGCCGAGACGATCAGCTTCGACGCCGCCTGGTCGCCCGACGGCGCGCAGATTGCCCTGTTCAGCAACTTTCATTTTTCGCGCGATGTGTTCATCATGCCCGCAGACGGCAGCGGGCTGCTGCGGCGCGTCAGTGACGGCAGCGGCTACAGCGGCAGCCCGGCATGGTCGGCGGACGGTCGGCGGCTGGCCTACGACTCTGACCGCGGGCCGGGCGTCAACTTCTACGGCAGCGGCTGGAGCATCTACGTCGTCGATCTCGCCTGCCTCGATCAGCCAGAAGGCTGCGCTCAGGCTGCCGTCCGCGTCAGCGATGGTCTGCGCCCGTCGTGGAAGCCGGAGGAAAGCAGGGCTAAGAACCTCAGGACTGAGGGCTGAGCAAAAGAAGAAGCGAAAAACGGTTGTGTCGATAGGCCCCCGGTTTTACGGGAGATGGCGGGCGCGGCGCTGGACGGGCGCGGCGTCCTCGTCTGTAGCCACGTAATAAGAGTGCCATGTGTCCTCGACCACCGGGCCGAGATAGCCAACGTCGTGCTGTCCTCGCGCGTCGATGGCATGCAGTTGAAGGTCATCCTTGCCCGCGTTGAAGTCGGGCAGGCGCATGACGTCCGCCAGCGCCTCACTGACCGCGTCCTCGACCGAGCGACCGGCCTGCATCAACGTCACCGTCAGCCGCGCCAGCCCGGTACGAATCGCCAGCTCCCCTTTGCCCATGCAGGCCGCCGCGCCGAAGCGATTGTCGGCGTAGAAGCCCGCACCCGCAATCGGCGTATCGCCGAGCCGACCGGGATACTTCCACGCCCAACCGCTGGTGCTGGTCGCCACGGCGATGTCCCCATTCGCGTCCTGCGCCAGATAAACGGTCGTGCTGTCCTTCTTCGCCGGGTCCATCCCCTGCTTAACGGCCTCGATCAGGCCGCGCGAGCCAGCACCGAGGCCGGAATGCTGCTGCCAGCGGGCGAGGTTTTCGCGCTGCGGCTCGGTCAGCAAATCGGCGCGCTCGGCCCCGATTTCCCCGGCAAAGCGAGCCGCGCCCTCGCCGACGATCAGCACATGCGGCAGTCGATGCATGACCGCGTAAGCCACGCTGACCGGATGCAGAAAGCCCGATAACGCGCCGACTGCGCCGCTGGCCCGACTGCGCCCGTCCATCACGCCGCCATCCAGTTCGACCACGCCGAGCGCGTTCGGGTAGCCGCCGCGCCCCACTGACCAGTCATCGTCGTTGGCTTCGACGGCGCGAATGCCGACCTCAATCGCATCGAGCGCCGACTGCCCGGCTTTCAACCGTTTCCACGCCAGCGTCGTCCCGCTGTTTTTAATGTCACCGGCCACAAGGATCAAAGTTGATTCACTCCCATTTGAAAAGGGGCTTAAGGATCAAGAGTTAGCGTCTCAGACGTAAATCAGCTAATCCGCCACCGCCAATGCTACAAGCGCTTTACGCGGCTGAAAACGCGATTTCAGGCGCAGGAACGGACGCTCGACGACGACATGCGAAAGATAAGCGAGCGCCAGTGTCGAGGTGCTGGTGACGATCACCAGCGGGAAATAGTCAGGAAGATAACGAACAACCAGCGCGTAAAGTGGGAAATGCCAGAGGTAAATCCCATAGCTCAGATTACCGAGCAAGCGCATGGGCGGCAACCTCAGCTTTGGCTGCGGCTTCGTTCCCACGCAAAGCAGCCAGCAGGCAAACAAGGCCGCGTAAATGGTATCGACTACCGCAGGATGATCCACGCTCGGAATGGCGACAATGAGGGCAACCATCAGCCACCAGAACCATTCAAGTCGATAAACAACGCGCAGAATAGGCAGCCGCGTGTAATAGGCAAATGCCGCCAGCGCGCCGAGCGCCATCGCATCGTAGCGTGCTAGATCGGTCACGGCTGCGACATACGGTGTTCCAACCTGAGCAGCAAAGATCGCCACGACGGGACGCACAACGACGACGACTGTCAATATTGTGACAATTTGCCGATCTGCCAGCCGCTTAAACGCCCACGGCCAGATCAGATAAAACTGTTCTTCTACACCCAGACTCCAGAACTGGTAAATAGGCGAGATGTTGAAATCAGAGACAGGCAGCACAAAATTACCGGCGAAAAACGCTGTACCGACTGCAACCAGCAGCGGAACCGATTGCACAAAAATGATCGTGAAGATCAGAACCAGAAAATACAACGGCCAGATACGCAAAGCGCGGCGAGCATAAAACGCTGGAATATCGACCGTGCCGAAAGCACGTCGTTCCTCTAAAAGCAGGTAAGTAATCAGGAAACCGGACAGAACGAAAAATAGTGTCACTGCGTCCAGCCGGTCGAGAAAGGGGATATTGACCAGCGCCGGGGCAAGCCCGCCGACGCCTGCATGGCCGACCATGACTGAGAGCGCCGCATAAAATCGAATGGCGTCAAAGCCTTCAAAATGTCGACGATTCACACTTTAGCCCTCTTACATTCCTCAGGCGTGTAAGGGCAAAATCGATGCCGACCCTTGAGCGTCAAGCTCGCGGTTTTCTCCGGCAACAATTCTACAGACTCTGCGTCGATAACCCGCGCATCTTTGTGCATCATATTATAATAATGGCAGAGAGGAATAAGCCATGACTCACGAAGAAATTGCTGCCTTAATTCGCGGCGCGGTCGAGAAACCGGGTGGGCGCTGGGCCGACCTCGGCGCAGGAACCGGCAACTTCACCCGCGCGCTCGGCGAGCTGCTCGGCGCGGACGCTAACCTGTACGCCGTTGACATTGACGCCGACGCGCTCAACCTGCTCAAGCGCTCGTGGCGCGAGCCGGCGGAACTGAACCTCGAAGTCAGCGACTTCACCAAACCGCTGCGGCTGGCTCCGCTCGACGGCATCCTGATCGCCAACGCGCTCCATTTCATCGCCGATCAGGCGGCAGCGCTCGGCGTGATCGCCCACGCGCTCAAGCCCGGCGGGCGGCTGATTGTGGTCGAGTACGATCAACCGACGCCGTGGACACCGCATCCGGTTCCCTTCGACCGGCTGGGACGGCTGGCCGCCGTCGCCGGGCTGAGCGCGCCCCAATCTGTCGCCGAGCGGCAGTCATCCCACGGCGGCGCAGGCATGTACAGTGCCCTGATGAGACGCTTTTGATAGTAAACCAAATTGGGGGCCGCTAAATGATATTCAAGCTCACCTTTGATACTAATGTTGCTATCAACGCTTTTGAAGATGAAACTCAAAAACCCGCATTAGCGAAACTAATTGTCGCTGCCAAAAAACTTGTCGCAGCGCAACAGCAGGGCATTCTGGATATAGAAAGAAACGGGGGTGAAATTGCACGGTTAGCGACAGGTTATTTTAGAGAAAGACGCGGACCGTGGATTTGGGGCGTTCAAGGTTTCTCGGAATGGGACGTAAGCACGGTATTTGCCACTGAAGAAGAGGCAACATATTCTTATCGGATTCAAGAGATACTTGGAGTAAGTGCTCAAGGAGACTTTAAGAACTTAAGTCGAGGAGAAAAGGCCAGAATGATGGACCATATTCAATTGGTATCTCACGCTGGCGGAAAGCGAGACATATTTGTTACAGAGGATGCCAAACATATCCTGAGGAACAGAGACAAACTCGCACAAATTGGTATAACGGTAAAGTCCACTGAGGAAACTGTATTATATCTTGTGTCAAAAGGAGTCTTGCTGTCGGTTTAAAGGAACTGCCGATGGAAGGCATCACCATTTTCGATCTGTTCCAGTTCATCCTCGAAATCGTCGCCTTCGTCGCCGTCGGCTACTGGGGCTGGACGCAGCACGCGGGCCTCGTCCGCATCCTGACGGCCTTCGGCCTGCCGGTACTGGTCGCGCTGGCGTGGGGCATCTTCCGCGTGCCGAACGATCCCGGCAGGGCAACAGTCGCCATTCCGGCTAAACTGCGCCTCGCGCTCGAACTCGGTATCTTCCTGCTAGCGTCCGGCCTGCTTTACGCCGCCGATCAGCATAATCTCGGCATCGCGCTGCTGATCGCCGTTCTGCTCCAGTACATCCTCTCGCGGCGGATCGTCTTCCTGCTGACGCACCGCTAACCGCGCGACTCTGCCTCGCTCCTGTGCTAAAATCCGTGCTGCTTTCACGCATCATTTGAGGAATCGAGTCATGAGCAATTGGATGGCGGTTGTCGGGCTGGAAGTTCACGCCGAACTCAACACCCGGAGCAAAATGTTCAGCAGTTGCCCGGTCGTCGACAGCGTGACCGCGCCGCCGAACAGCGCCGTCGATCCGGTTTCGCTCGGCCTGCCGGGGACGCTGCCGGTCATCAATCAGCAGGCGGTCGAGTACGCGATGATGGTCGGGCTGGCGCTGAACTGCGACATTCCGCCGGTCAACCAGTTCGCCCGCAAAAGCTACTTCTATCCTGACCTGCCCAAAGGCTACCAGATCAGCCAGTACGACCGGCCTCTATGCGTCAATGGCTACCTCGATGTTGATCTGGCCGACGGCAGTACGCATCATATTCGCGTCCGCCGCGCCCATCTCGAGGAAGATACCGGCAAGCTGACGCACATCGCGGGCGGCAGCCTGGTCGATTACAACCGCGCGGGCGTGCCGCTGCTCGAAATTGTCACCGAGCCGGACATTGACACTGCCGAGCAGGCAGAAGCCTACGCTCGCAAGCTGCGCGCCATCCTGCAATATCTCGGCGTCAACAGCGGCGATATGTCGAAAGGCGTGCTGCGGCTCGAAGCTAATATCAGCGTCAAACATAAGGACGACACCGGCTACCGGACGCGCACCGAGGTCAAAAACCTGAACAGCATCCGCAGCATGGTACGCGCCATCGAGTACGAGACAGCGCGGCAGATCAAGGCATGGGAGAGCGGCGAAGGCGTCCGACAGGCGACGATGGGCTGGGACGAGAATAAGCAGCGCACGCTCGTCCAGCGCTACAAAGAGAGCGCCGACGAATACCGCTACTTCCCCGAACCCGACCTGCCGATGATCGAGGTCAGCCGCGAGTGGGTCGAGGAAGTGCGCGCCCATCTGCCAGAACTGCCCGACGACAAGCGCGCCCGCTTCGCTGCCGAACTGGGCCTGAGCCAGTACGACGCCGGGCAGCTTGTGGCCGAGCAGGCCGTCGCCCATTACTATGAGGATGTACTGGCCGCTGGAGCCAACGCCAAGTCAGCGGCTAATCTGCTGCTCGGCGGCCTGGCGACGATCATGAACCGCGAAGGCATCGAGCGCGAAGCCATCGGCGCGACGAAGATTTCGGCTGCCCATCTGGCCGCGCTGGTCAGGCTGATCGACGACGGCACGATCAACCGCGCGACGGGCGCAGCCGTCCTGAGCGAGATGTGGGAAACCGGCGCTGACCCGGCGCAGATTGTCAGCGACAGGGGGCTGGCGCAGATTTCCGATAGCTCGGTGATCGAGGCGACCATCGCGCAGCAGTTGGCCGACAGCGACGCGCTGGTGCAGAAGTATCTCGCCGGGGAAGAAAAGCTGTTCGGCCCGTTGATGGGTTCGGTCATGAAGGCGCTCAAGGGTCAGGGCAACCCGCAGCTCATCAAGGAGATCATGACGCGCCAGCTTGAGGCCAAACGCTCGACCTGAAGGGAGACGAATGATGAACCTGTATGAAGAGGCCGTCACTTTAGCCGATCAACTACCATTAGTCGAAAAAGCCCGCCTGCTTGAACACCTGAGCAGTACGCTGAAGCGCGATCTTGATGTTGAAGCCTTTCGGCGAATGCCGTGGTAAGAATTTATCGAGCGCACAGCGGGCAGCCTGGCCGAAGACCCGATTGAACGTCCGCCGCAACTTCCGCTCGAAACACGCGAGCCGTTTGAATGATGTATTGGCTTGACACAAATACCTGCATCCGTCACCTCAACCAGCGTTCAGAAAGCATTTCACGGCATTTGAGTCAAAAGTCCGACTCTGAGATTGCAGTATGTTCTGTTGTGAAGGCAGAACTCTATCCTGGTGCAATGAAAAGCAATCACCCTGAGCGCACTATGGAGAAACAACGCTCTTTTGTAGAACGATTCGTCTCATTCCCGTTCAGTGATGAAGCAGCTAGCATCTATGCACAGATCAGGGCTGATCTTGAACGGTCTGGCATACCCATTGGCTCAAATGATTTGATGATTGCGTCCATCGCACGGCTTCATAATTTAACGCTTGTTACCCGTAACACACGCGAATTTAGACGTGTCCATGAACTCATGGTGGAAGATTGGGAAATAAACGAAACCTAAATTCGGTTATATCGAGCCACTTGAGGCCAAACGCTCGACATAGCAAGCATCTTAAGGGAAAACCAATAGGATTTAGAATAAGACACGCAGCAAGTGTGTCTCATTTATTGACGCGCTCAGAATTATTGGGGCAACTTGTGACACTCTACAGCGGCTAAAGCCGCGTAGCTTCTGAAGCACGCATGAGCCTAACTGCGCTCTACGTTCAGCTTCACGGATGTGTCCCATCCGGCACGGCTTAAAATGTTGAGCGCCGCGTTGTGGTCTCTGTCCAAAGACAAACCACAGTCGCACTTCACCCACCGGGTAGAAAGGCTGAAATCCTGAAAGACAGCACCGCAGTTGCTACAGCATTTGGACGTATACGCAGGGTTGACAAAGGCGATCTCACGACCAGCGTTTTCAGCTTTGTACGTGAGATATTGCCGAAATGCCGACCATCCACTGTCCAGAATGCTTTTGCTCAAGTGACGACTGCGCACCAGGTTGGTGATCTGCAAATCTTCGAGGGCAATCGCGTCGTAGTCGCGCACGAGCGTGTGCGCCAGCTTGTTCAGGTAGTCCTTGCGCTGGTTGGCGACGTGTTCCTGTTGGCGCTGAACGGCAAGCAGGGCTTTGCGGCGGTGGTTCGAGCCGCGTTGAGCTCGCGCCAACTTCCGTTGCAGAACGCGCAGCTTCTTGTGCGCGCCGCGGTAGTAGGCGGGGTTTTCGACTTTCACCCCATTCGAGAGCGTGAGCAGCGCCGAAAGGCCCACGTCGATACCGACCACGTCGCCCGTTGGGGCAAGCGGCGCGTCCGGCTCGACTTCACAGGCAAACGCCGCGTACCAGCATCCGGCTTTGTGGACGATACGAACCGTCTTAATCGCGCCTTCAAGCGCTCTGTGCCAGCGCACCGCGACACGCCCAATGCCGTAGAGTTTCAAGCGCCGCCCATCCAGACGAGCGCCCACGCCGAACTGCTTGAAAGCGAACGAGTGGCAATGTTCACGTCCCTTAAAACGCGGATAGCCCGGTTTCTCACCCGCTTTGACGCGGCGAAAGAAGGCTTGAAACGCCTTGTCCAGATCGTCGCAGACGGTTTGCATCGTCTGACTGAAAACGATCTGCGCCTGCGGGAACGTCTTGCGGTAGTGAACGCCCGTGCGCTCCTGTTCCGACTTGCTCACGCTGCGCCCTCCCAGTTCGTCGCTCCATTTGCGCTCGGCAAGGCACATGTTGTACCAGTGGCGGCAGACGTCCAGCACGCGAAACATCTGGCGTTCCTGCGTGGTCGTGGGGTAGAGACGATACTTGAAGGTCTTGAGCGCCACCTATTTGCCCTTCTGCGCTTCGATGTAGCGGCGAATCGTTTCCTGCGAAACGCTGCCAGCAGTCGAGGCGAAATACGCCCGTGTCCACAGGGAAGGAAGCTTGAGCAGGTGCGGGTATTTCTTTCGCAGTTCGTGCGCTGTGAGTCGCTTGCACTCCTGAACAATGTCGGCGGCGCACGTCGTTGGAAACGCCTGGACGAAAAGGTGGACGTGATCCGGTTGTATCGCCAGTTCCAGCACGCGCCAACCCCGCTCGTCGCACTTCTGGCGAATCAGCGCGTCACAGTCTTTGGCAACCCCATTCACCAGCACGGGCTTTCGCCGCTTCGGTATCCAAATGAGGTGATAGACGATGAGGTGTACCCGATGCTCGTCGCGCTGATATTCCATACTCAACCTGTCACTAGAACTGTTGATGTTATACACCAGCTCGACAAATTGAGCAAGGTTGCAGGCCGGCTAAAGCCAAATCCGCTTTCATCCACAGCCGCTAAAGCGACGTGGCTTTCTCGCGGGCTAAAGCCCTCATGGTAAACGACGCCGCGAAGTCGAGTGTTGGACACTGGTAAAGATGCGAAAAACCAGTCAATCCCTCCTGCTCTGACTAATCGGCAGGTTGACGCTGACCATCACTGCCGGGTTTGTTTACAGCCACGCGATTCAGCAGACGCTCTGAAACAGGGTCGCGCCGTCAACGGCGGTCTCGGCAGGAAGCTGCGCGTCGATCCAGTCGATGAGCGTATCGAGTTCGTCGTCGGTCGCAAGCTGGACAATCTGGCACAGGGCGCGGCAGATGCGCATATAGGTCAGCAGCGCTTCGAGATAGCCAAGCGGGCTGGCCGTCAGCCCGTCCAACCCGATGCTGCGCCGATGCCCCTGATTGTAGAAACGGTAGGCTTCGGCATCCCAGCCATCAACCGGGATCACGTCGATGATATCGAGCGCGTCAGTCATCCCGTTTAGTTCGCCGTCGCAGCGCGCCACAATCGCCTTAACCGTGTCCTGAAAGCGGCGCGGCTCGAAGGTCGGTCGGTCGCTGCTGGTGCGCGCCCAGGGAATGAGCAGGTCGTACCACAGATGGTCGAGCGCCCATTCAAGCCGACGATCCATCTGCATCTGGTTGGCCCAGTCGCAGAAGCGCAGCGCTGCTTCCGGGCCGAGCCTGCGTACTAACTCCTCATAGGTCGCGCTGAACAGGTCGGCAGCAGCGCGGCTGATTTCGCCATCGGCGAACAACTCCAGCTCGACTCGATAGAAGTCACGGGTGAAGCTGCGCGCTATCGCCCGAATCATCGGCAGTTGATCGAGGAATGGAAAGTTGAGGTCGGTCAGGAACATCATGACCCGTTCCATACTGAGGAGCAGGAACAGGTACTGCCAGTCATACAGGTTGTCGGCGGTGAGGTTAAACATCTGACCCTCCAGGACGACCCTCATTGCTCGGTCGCCACCCTACGCCGCTATCATACGCAATGACTGCCCTCTCGTCATGATACAGATCGTTATGATAGTTGCATTTTCAGATCATTTGTGCTAGGATTATCGGCGGGACGTTGTTCTGATTAATGCCCAAACGGGGTATACTTTTGAGCAGAGTGACGCTTCCAACTGCACCTCTGGCCGATAGGCTAAAAAACGACTGTACGTTAAGGAGATGACATGGCCGGGTATCAGCAAACTATCATTGTCGGGAACGTCGGACGCGATCCAAACTTCAAGTATACTCAGGGGGGAATTGCCGTCTGTGATTTCAGCGTCGCGGTCACGCGCCGTTCCGGCGGTCGCAGCAACGACCAGCAGGGCGGCGGCCAGAGCCAGCAGCGCGAGGAAAAGACGACCTGGTTCCGCGTCACCGTCTGGCGGGAGCAGGCCGAAATTGCCAACCAGTACATCCGCAAAGGGATGCAGGTGATGGTGGTCGGCACAGTTGACGTCAACCCCTACACTGACAAGAGCGGCCAGCCTGCGGCGTCGCTTGACCTGACAGCGCAGACCTTCCAGATGCTCGGCAGCCGCAGCGACAACGCCGGTGGCGGCGATTACGCCCCGCAGGGCAGCAGCAGCGCCGGCGGCGGCTACGACAGCGGCAGCGACAACTTGAGCGACATCCCCTTCTAAAAATAGCGAGCGCGAACAACCGCGCTCCTATGGCTGCCATCGACGGCGCGAGTCCCTGCGACTCGCGCCGTTTCGATTCCCGCTGGAGCCTTCCAGCACAGTGGTATACTCATCCTGAGAACGTCGATTTTGAAGGGGAAGGCATGACGCAGAATCAGAATTCACAGCGGCGCGGACTCCGGCTGGAAATTCCCGCGAACCTCGCGGCGACCTATGCCAACGCCAGCATGGTCACTCAGACGCACAGCGAGATCATCGTCGATTTCCTTCAGGTGCTGCCCAACGACCCGCGCGCCCGCGCCCTTCAGCGCGTCATCCTGACCCCGGCGACGGCCAGGCTGCTGCTCGGCGCGCTGACGACCCAGATCGAGCATTTCGAGGAGAAGCACGGCGAGATTAGCCTGCCGCCACAGCCGATCTCGCTGGCCGATCACCTGTTCGGGCAGGCGCGGCCCGACGACGAGGAGAAACCGACCGATGGATGAACTGAATCAGATCGCCGACTCGATCTACGCCGCGCTGGTGGCTAAGAACAGCGCCCGTGACAGCGCCATTGCCCGCTCGCGTGAGATTATCCGCCACGTCTCCGAGGGCATTCGCGCCATTCACCGCCGCGAATGGGAACCCGCCGAAGCCAAACTCGAGACGGCGCGCGCCGCCTGCGAAGAATTACTCGACGGCGTCGCCGCCTATCCTGATCTGTATTTCAGCGGCTATTCGCAGGATGCCTTCAAGGAGCTGGTCGAAGGTTTCTGCACCTACGCGATGGTGCGTAACCAACCGCTGCCGACGCCAGACACGCTCAATGTCGAGAACGATACCTACCTCAACGGATTGGCCGAAGCCGCCACCGAGCTGCGCCGCTTCATCCTCGATATTTTACGCCGCGAGGACGGCGACACCGCCGAAGCCGAGCGCCTGCTCGACGCGATGGACGCTATCTACGACAAGCTGGTGACGTTCGATTCCCCCGACGCGATCACCGGCGGGCTGCGCCGCCAGACCGATATTGTGCGCGGCGTGCTGGAACGGACGCGCGGCGACCTGACCACGACTCTCCGCCAGCAGCGGTTACAGGCCGCGCTGCAAGCGCTGGATAAGAAAGGACTGATGGCCGAGGACTGAGGACTGAGTAAAATCACATCCCGTTCTTCCTTCTTAAAGTCACAGTCCACACTCGCAAAACCACTGATGCCTTATTACGCCAACACCCTTGTCTACACCGTTGACCGGCGCGAGCCGGAAGCCGAGCCGCTGGCGATTGCTGCCGGGGCGCTGCGTCGCGGTGGGCTGGTCGCCTTTCCAACCGAGACGGTCTACGGACTCGGCGCGAACGCGCTCGATCCGGCAGCCGTCGCGCGGATTTTCGAGGCCAAAGGTCGCCCCGCCAGCGACCCACTGATCGTCCATATCGCCGCGCTCGACCAGCTTGAGACCGTGGCGCGCGACCTGCCGCCGCTGGCGCTCGATCTGGCGGCGCGTTTCTGGCCGGGGCCGCTGACGCTGGTGCTGCCTCGCGCCGAGCGCGTTGCGGCCAATGTCGGCGGCGGACGCGAGACGGTCGCCGTGCGGATGCCGAGTCACCCGGTGGCGCTAGCGCTGCTCAGGGCGGCACAACTGCCGGTCGCCGCGCCGAGCGCCAACCTGTTCGCCCACACCAGCCCGACGACCGCGCAGCACGTCCTCGACGACCTGCGCGACCGGGTCGATGTGCTGCTCGACGGCGGGCCGACCAGCGTCGGCGTCGAATCGACTGTCCTCGACCTGACCGGCAGCCTCCCGACCATCCTGCGCCCCGGCGGCCTGCCGCTTGAGCGTCTGCGTGACGTCATCCCCGACGTCGTCTACACGCCGACCTATCTGGCCGAGGGCGAAGCAGCGCAGGGGCCGGGAATGCTGCTCAGGCACTATTCGCCCCACGCGCAGCTGCTGCTCTACGACGGCCCGCCGGAGCGCGTCCGTGACGCCCTGCGCGCTGCCGCGCTGCGCCTGCTGGCCGAAAACGGACTGGTCGGCGCGCTAGCTTACGATGAAGATCGCGCCGCCTTCGCCAACCTCGCCGTCGAGATCGTGCCGCTCGGCCCGGAAGCGGATCTCGACCAGATCAGCCGCCGGCTCTACGCCGCCATGCGCGAGCTGGACGCGCGCAAGGTGAACGCGATTCTGGCGCGTGGCCCGGCGCGAACCGGCCTCGGCGCGGCGATCTGGGATCGGCTGATTCGCGCCGCCGAAGGCCGGTTGATCGAGGTGGTGTAGTTAGCGCGGCATTCCCTACCACACGACCTCGTAATGGATAACTTTCGGCTCCAGATCGATCAGGTAGTCAACATCCTCAGGGTAGTACATGGCGTCGTCGAGGATGTCCCCGGCGAAGGTGCGAATCGCGTCATACGATTTCCAGAACGAGATCAGGACGAAGTGCGTCACCTCACCCTCGTCGCGGCGCAGCACGGTCACGCCGAGGTTGCCGGGAATCTTCTGGTACTCCGGCAGACCGGTGCGATTGAGGTAGTCGAGGTAAGCGTCGGCGCGGGATGTCAGCGTTTTACCGTGCCACATGCGCGCAATCGTCATGAAATTGTCCTTTGGGCTGCATACGACGCACACGCAGGGCCGCGTCAGGGAAGTTGAGCTAATCGGCGGTGATCGTGCTGGTCGGCGCGGGCGGCGGATTGCCGTCCCCGTTCTTCGCGGCCATCGCGCTCAGATCGCGCTCGATGGTGTCGGGGTTTTCGCCCTTCATCAGCCGCTCGGTCGCCTCGTGATAGGTCTGGCCGAGCGCCGCCTCGTCCTGACCGAGCGCGCTCATCATCTGGCCGACCTCGCGCGAGTTGCCGCCGTCGAGGACGTTGAGCATCTCGCCGGACGACATTTTAGCGTAGTCCGGCGTCGGCTTGCCGATGGCGACCCGGCTGATGAGGCGCGTCAGCCCGGCGCTGCCGCAGTTCGGGCAGAGCTTGTTGGCCGCGTCATATTCCTTATAGGTCTTATAGAAAAGCGAGACATTCCGCCCGCAGTGGTTACAATGGTATTCGTAAACCGGCATCGAATTTCCCCCGGTTATCTGAAGCCCTACGATACCTTCAATTATACCATACGGGTCATGTCTCCCATGTTCAACGAACCTGCTTCCGGCGAGCCTCGCCAGCACCCTCTGGAACGCCCGCCGAGCGCGCCGCCGCCACCACCCGCCCCGACCGAAGAACGCCGCCGCCACCCGCTTGAACGTCCGCCGCAGGGGTTCAGGCCGCCACCGACCCGCCCCGGCGGGCCGCCACCGCCGCGCGTCACCATTCGCTTCGCTGCCAGCCAGTCAACCGTCACCTACGTGCTGATCGCGCTCAACGTGCTGGTGTTCGTCATCCGCGCGCTGTCGCCAACGCTCGACGCGCAGATTTTCGACTGGGGCGCGGACAACGCCCGCGCGGTGCTGGTCGATCACGAGGTCTATCGCCTGCTGTCGTCGATGTTCCTGCACGCGGGCATCTACGACCCGCTCGGACGCTTTCAGTTCGGCAACAGCCTGCACCTGCTGCTGAATATGTACGTGCTTTATGCGGTCGGCGTCCAGCTCGAAAAAGTCCTCGGCCACGCCCGCTTTCTGGTGATCTACATCCTCGGCGGGCTGACGGCGTCGCTGGTCAGCGTCCTCATCAACGGGCCGGATGTCGTCTCGGTCGGCGCGTCGGGAGCGGTCTTCGCCGTTCTGGCGGCAGAGTTCGTCTACTTCTATCAGAATCGCAAAATCTACGGGCGGATGGCAATGGCGCGGATGCAGTCGCTCGTCTGGCTGGCGCTGATTAATTTCGGCTTCGGCTTCTTCACCACCGCCTTCAGCGCCGGGATGCAGGTCGATAACTGGGCGCATCTGGGCGGGCTGGTCGGCGGGCTGGCGGTCACATGGCTGGTTGGCGCGACCGCCGCGCCGCAGGTCAGCGAGGATCGCCTGACGGTCACTCTGGGGACACAGGGCAGCGTCCTGCGCGACCGTCTGGGGCTGATCCTACTCTACTGCATCGGGCTGGTCGGCGTCCTGATCGTCGCTTCGCGCGGCTAGCTGTTTGCGCGTCTGGGATAGTTCCCAGCGCAGAATCGCCATCTGCTGCGCGGTTTCGCGGTTTTCGCGCGTCAGTTTGGTCAGCACGGTCGAGAAGTGCAGCAGCAGGAACAGCACGAACAGAATCGCCACCACAAACAGCGCGGCAGGCGGATACGTCACCACGCCGAGCAGCGCCGCGAACTGGTCGAGCAGCGGGCGGAAGGCGGTCAGCGCGATCAGCACGACTGCCGTGCCGAGCCACAGCAGCGAGTAATCCTCGCGCAGCCTGCGCCGCCGCACCAGTTCCAGCACGAACAGCAGCGCGCTCACCGACAGGATCAGGCCGATAATGGTCAATCGGTCAGGCATGGTCAAACTCCGAAAACCAGTGCTGAGTGCTGAGCAATGAGTGCTGAGTAAGAGAAAGCCAGTACGGAAAGTTCACTGGCGTCCAAGCCTTACAGACGCTGCTGCGTCAGGCTGACTGATACCAGTGAACGCTTCAATCAGGTAAGCCAGAGGGTCTTCCGTAGGAACGCGCCTGGTCGCGCCCGCCGCAGGCTTTGAAGACTTGTCCGGTACTGTGCAGGCACGGTTTGCGCCGGAACCAACCTCACCCCCTGCCCCCTCTCCGTGTACAGCGAGGGGGAGTTATGTCCGGGCAACCATCCCTGATCCGGCTGCCCAATTTTCGGTCGGTCATCGCTCCAGACGCCAAACAGCCTGACCTTTATTCCGTCACCGGCTCCAGCAGGTAACGAGCGGTCAGGTGCGCGCAGTGTTCGAGGCTGTCACGGTGCGTCCGCTCGTAGGAATGCGAGCTATCGACGCCGGGGCCGATCAGCCCGACGCGCCCCGCGCCGCCGCTGCGCCACCACGCCGTCCCATCTGAGGCATAGGACGGGTAAATGTCCGGCTTGAGCGGGATGCCGTTCTCGCTTGCCAGCCGCCGCAGCTTGTTGTTCATGTCGAAGTGATACGGCCCGCCGCTGTCCTTGACGCACAGGCTGACCGAGAATTCGTCGCCGTTCTGCCCTTCGCCAATCGCGCCCATGTCGATGGTCAGCAGTTCGGTCAGACCGGGTGGCAGCCCCGCGCCCTTCGTCCCGCCGTGGCCGACTTCCTCATAGGTCGAAATCAGCACGGTCGTGTCGTGCGCGGGCCGCGCCCCGGCATCGCGCAGCGCCGTCAGCGCGGCGTAGATCACGGCCACGCCCGCCTTGTTGTCGAGAAAGCGGCTGTGAATGAACCCGGTCTCGGTCACTTCAACGCGCGGATCGAGAAAGATGAAGTCGCCAACTTCGATGCCGAGCGCCCGCGTCTGCGCTGCGCTGGTCGTGCGTTCGTCGAGGCGAATCTCCATCGTGTCGGCATTGCGCTCGGTTTTGGCGATGTTCAGGTTGACATGGCTGCTCGGATTGATCGGGATGACTGTGCCGCGAATGCGCCGATTCTCGACCGTGCGGACGAGCACATTTTCCTGCTCGACTCCGGCCCACTGGATGCCGCCGATATTGGTCGCCTTGAGCCGCCCATTAGCCTTGACTTCCTTGACCATCAGGCCGAGCGTATCGGTGTGCGCGGTCACGCCGACGCTCAGGCCGCTGGTCGATGAGCCGGGCAGCGTCAGGATCAGCGCGCCTTTGGCATTGAGCGAAATCGACAGGTTCGGCACAGCCAGCGTCTCAAAAGCGCGGCGGCAGTAATCGACCGCCTCATCGCTGTAGCCGGTCGGGCTGTGGACGTTGAGCAGCCCAACGAGGAAATCGATAGCTGCATCAGTCGAAACAGGCAGGTCAGTCAAGAGGAACTCCGAAAAAGGTGCTGAGTCAAAGATCATGCCGTATGTCGCCCACACACGCATCAATCTAGCATACCATTTTATCCAGCACTCAGCACTCGCTGCCTGGCGCTTTGCCAGGGCAATCGCGTCTTAAATAGTGGTGAGTAGGGTGAGAAGATAGGCGTCGTCC
>CAZZAO010000096.1:0-22458 GCA_964652205.1 uncultured Anaerolineaceae bacterium
GTTCGGATGGCGTTCCAGCCAGAGGCGATCAGCAGCCTGACGTTCTCGATCAGCTCGGCCTCAGAGCCAGCGTCGGTGTGACCGAAGCACGGCACGCGGTCGCGCTGCCTGCCGCCGAGAAGCTGATAGACCGGGACGCCGAGCGCTCTGGCGTTCAAGTCGTGCAGGGCGATGTCGATGGCGGAAATCGCCGCTGCCAGCACGCGCCCGCCCTCGAAATACTGGCTGCGATACATCTCCTGCCACAGCGCGCCGATTCGGGTCGCATCCCGCCCGACCAGCCATTCGCGGTAATGGTTGATCGCGCCGATCACCGCCAGCTCGCGCCCGGACAGGCCCGATTCGCCCCAGCCATAGACGCCGTCATCGGTTTCGATTTTGACCAGAAGCTGATTGCGCTGGCCTACCCGGACTGGAAAAGTTTTTACGTCGTTAATCTTCATCAGCGCGGCTCCCTGTGTTGACCAGAGCTACTCAAGTTACGCGGTAGAAGATAACAGGAAGATCGCGGCGCGGCACGTCGGAAACCTACGCCTCGGTGACGACAGTCGCCGTGACAGTGGATCGTGACGTTTACACGCTGTCAGCTTGCGTCTTTCGCCTGCGCCGCGCTAGACTGTCGGGCTGAAAGCTCGGCCATGCCATCAGATTGAGACTCGCTATGCAAGCTGCTCCCCCGGTTCTGATTATTCTCGCGGGCGGCGCGTCGTCGCGGATGTGGCCGCTGCGCGAAAAGTCGCTGCTGCGCTTCGGCACCGAGCCACTGCTCATCAGCCAGCTTCGCCGCTATCAGGCGCTCGGTTTCAACGAGGCGGTCGTGGTCGCTAACCGCGACAATCAGGCTGACATCTCGGCGCTGACGGCGGCAGTCCGACCGATGCAGGTGCGCGTGGTCGTCCAGGACGAAGCGAAAGGGATGGGGGACGCGCTCTTACAGGCGGCGATCCTGTTCCGCGAGCGACCGAGGCAGCCGATCTATGTGACGCAGGTGCATGATGTAGTCGATGAAGACCTGCACCGAGATATGCTGCGCGCCTTTCAGAGAGACCCGACCGCGAGCTATCTGGCAGGCTACGAGATCGAGGACTATTTCCCCGGCGGCTACCTGATCGTCAGTCCGAGCGGGCGGATTTCCGGGATCGTCGAGAAGCCGGGGCCGGACAATAAGCCGGGCAATCTCGTCAATATCGTCGCCCACATGCACAGCGAGGCCGGACGGCTGTTCGACGCCATTCACGCCGAATACGAGCGCGGCATCGCGTCTGACGATCATTACGAGCGAGCGATGGATTCGTTGATGAAACAATCGGTCTATCGCGTCGTGCCATATCGCGGCGAATGGCGCGCGCTTAAATACCCGTGGCACGTCCTTGACGTCATGCGCTTCTACCTCGACCGGATTACCGGACGCAATATCGCCGAAAGCGCCAGCATCGCCCCGACGGCAGCGATCATCGGCAACGTCTACATCGGCGAGCGCGTGCGGATTTTCGCGGGCGCGTCGGTCGTCGGCCCGGCCTATATCGGCGCGGACTCGATCATCGGCAATAACGCGCTCGTCCGCGAGTCGATGGTACTCAATCAATGTGAAGTCGGCTTCACAACTGAAATCGCCCGCAGCTACGTTGCCGATCACTGCCACATGCACGCCTGCCGCGTCCTCGATTCGGTCTTTGCGGCGGGCGTCAATTTCTCTGCCGGGTGTACCTCGGCTAATCTACGGATCGATCAGGGTCATGTCAGCAGTGTGGTCAAGGGGCAGAAGCTCGATACCGGGCGTGCCAAGCTCGGCGCGATCATCGGGCGCGATGCCTTCGTCGGCGTTGACGTCATGACGATGCCCGGCGTCAAGATCGGCGAGGGCGGGCAGGTTGGGCCGGGGACGCATCTGCATCAGGACTTGCCCGACCGCCAGCGCGTCTACGTCCGGCAAAGTCTGGTGTTTGAAGACAGAAAGGATTGAGGACTGAGGGCCGAGGACTGAGCAAAAGACGAAGTCAAGCCAGTTTTGTATTTGACTCAGTCCTCAGTCCTCGTCAACTCAGTCCTATTTGGATATGGCTGATCTCGACTCCGCACTATTCAAGAAGTACGACATTCGCGGGCGGGCAACGGGGGACGGCGCGCCGCTGACGGTCGAGGTTGCCCGATCCGTCGGACAGGCGTTTGGCAGCTATCTGCTGGCCGCCGAAGGTCTGCGCGCGGTCGTCGTGGGCCGCGACAACCGCCACAGTTCGACAGCGCTGGCAGCGAGCGCGATTGAGGGCCTGCGCGCGTCTGGTTGCGAGGTGATCGATGTTGGCCTCGTCTCGACGCCGATGGTCTACTGGCGGGCGACTCGCGCCGGGAGCGTCGGCGGGCTGATGGTCACGGGCAGCCACCTCGCGCCCGATCAGAACGGCTTCAAGCTCTGCGTCGGCCCGCGCCCGGTCTATGGCGACTCGCTTCAGATGATGCGCGCCATGATCGCCAACGAGGATTATGCCAACGGCGCGGGGGGCCTGACGCTCGATGCCGATCTCCGCGCTCATTACGTGGCTGACCTCGTCCCGCGCGTGCCGATGGCGCGGGCGCTTAAGGTCGTCGTCGATCCCGGCAACGGGACGGCGGGCCTGATCGCGCCCTCGCTACTTGAGGCATGGGGCCATAACGTTAGCTGCATTTTCTGCGAGCCGGACGGCAGCTATCCCAATCATCAGCCTGACCCGCAGGTCGAAGGGAACACGCGGGCGCTCGGCGACCGGGTGCGTGAAATCGGCGCGGACGTCGGCCTCGCCTTCGACGGCGACGCCGACCGGCTGGGCGCGGTGGATGAACAGGGCAGGCTGATCGCCGGAGATCGCGTGCTGGCGCTGCTGGCGCGCGACCTGCTCAGTCGGCATCCCGGCGCGGCGGTCGTGGCCGACGTTCTCAGCAGTCAAATCCTGTTCGACGAGATCGCGCGCGCGGGCGGCGTGCCGTCTATGGCGGCCAGCGGCCATTCGCTCGTCAAGGCGCGGATGGCGGAAGTCGGCGCGCTGCTCGGCGGCGAGATGAGCGGGCATCTCTTTCTGGCCGAGGATTATGACGGCTTTGACGATGGTTTCATGGCGGCGGGGCGGCTGCTTCAGCTTTTGTCCGCCACAACGGCTCCGCTTTCGGCGCTCAACGACGCGCTGCCGACGCTCTACGCCACGCCAGAATATCGGCCTCGCTGCCCCGACGACGCCAAACAGCGCGTCATCAGCGGCCTTACAGCGGCTTTACAGGGCGCGGGTGAGATCGAAACCATCGACGGTGTCCGCGTCCGTTTCGCTCGCGGCTGGGGCATCATCCGCGCCAGTAACACCGAGCCGGTTCTGAGTCTGCGCTTCGAGGGCCAGACCGAAGCTGACGCGCTCGCGTATCGGGATCGCTTCGCGGCAGCGCTGCGCGCCTTCCCTGAAGTCGAGCCATTCGTATGATCCGTCGTATGACCCGGCTTTTCCAGCGCGTCTAATTGCGGTAAATTTAGCAGCGGCTCTGTCCTGAAACTGAGGGAAATTATGTCCCAGACGACGAAGAATATCCTGGTCATCGTGGCGCACCCCGATGACATTGAATTTGGCAACGGCGGGGCAGTCGCCCGCTGGACGAGCGAAGGCCACCACGTCACCTACTGCATCGTCACCAATGGCGCGGCGGGCAGCAACAAACCGGGCGAAGACCTGACTCAATTGGTCGAAACGCGCCGCCGCGAGCAGACCGAAGCGGCGGCCTGCGTCGGCGTGACCGATGTGCGCTTTCTCGGTTATCAGGATGGCGCGCTGGAGCCGACGATGGCGCTGCGCCGCGACCTGACCCGCCTGATCCGCGAGGTCAAGGCGGACCGCGTGCTGCTGATGGATCCGACGACCATCCTGATCGAGGATGAGCGCGACGGCGATTACATCAACCATCCTGACCATCGCGCGTCCGGTGAAGCGGCGCTCTACGCCGTCTTCCCCAGCGCCGAGACACGCCCGATTTTCCCGGAGCTGCTGGACGAGGGCTACGAGCCGCATCACGTCGAAGAAGTCTGGATGATGATTGCCACTAAACCGAATCGTTACGTGGATGTGAGCCAGTTTATCGAGCAGAAAATTGCCGCGCTGCTCTGCCATAAATCGCAGGTGGACGAGCGCGTTGTACCGATGGTGCGCGGGTGGTCAGCCCAGAACGGCAGAGTGATTGGCACGGCCTATGCTGAGGCTTACCGCGTCTTTCGCTTCCCGGTCGATGAGCCGGAAGCGGATACCGCAGGGACGGCGACGACATGACGGTTCCGGTTCTGCCCGATGTGCTTGCGCCCGGCCTGAAAGTGGTCTTTTGCGGGACGGCTGCCGGTTTGAAGTCGGCGGAACGCGGAGCCTATTACGCTGGCCCCGGCAACAAATTCTACGACGCGCTGTTCGAGATCGGGCTGACGCCGCGTCGGCTCGACCCGGCGGAGTTCGCTATCCTGCCACAGTTCGGCGTCGGCTTGACCGACCTTGCCAAGCACACCGCTGGAGCCGATAAGAAACTGCACATCATCGACTTTGACAGCGATGCCCTGCGCTGGAAAATCAATATAAATGCGCCGCGCGCCTTTGCCTTCAATGGCAAGCGCGCCGCGCAGGAATTTTATGGCAGCAAGAAAATTGAGCTGGGCAGGCAGGAGCGGCGCATCGGCCAGACGAGCGTCTGGGTGCTGCCCTCGACATCGGGCGCGTCCAACGCTTACTGGGACATCGCCTACTGGCAGGCGTTAGCCGACTTCGTCAATCAGGATGCAATGCCCTCACCCCCGGCCCCTCTCCCTCAGGGCGAGGGGTGAAAGATGGGACAGCGGACATTGTAGGGGCGCGACTTTTCGCGTCCGCCGACCTCACCCCCCGGCCCTTCTCCCTCAGGGCGAGGGGTGAAAGATGGGACAGCGGATGTTGTCGGGGCGCGATGGTTCGCGTCCGCCGACCTCACCCCCGGCCCCCTCTCCGCAAGCAGCGAGGGGAGAGATCGCGCAATGTCTTTCGTCGAGATATGACGCATTATGTCCCGATAACTTTCCGAGCGGGTGTGGGGCTTGCTGGCGGGCGCAATTTTTCGCGCCCCGATGACCGGAGCCGCGCATCCTGTTTCCGGGCTTTTTCTCGGCTCTCTTTTCTCGGTTCTCGGTTCTCCTAATACAGCCCTTCGGTGTCCTGCTGATGGAGCATCTCCAGCGTCTGCTGTTCCAGTTCCCACATCTCCATCCGCTCGCGGGTTTTGATGAGCTGCTTGAGCCGTGGATAGTCGGCGGCGAACTCTTTCGCCCACTCCTGCGAAAACCGACCGGAGCGGATTTCGTCGAGCGTGATTTCCATCATCCGTTCAAGGTTCAGTTCCTTGAAGCGGTCGAAGCGACTGAGCGTGCCATACTGGCTGGTCAGCCCGGCCAGCTTGAGGGTGTTCGTCAGACCGACGCGCGCCGCCTGATCGAGGTAGTCCGCCGTTTCGCCGGACAGGTATAACTCGGTAAAGACCGCTTCCGGCGGAAAGCCCCGATCCATCAGCATCCGCGCGGCGGTGATGACGATGTGATGGAACATCGGCAGGACGGCCTGCTGCAAGAACAAATCCAGCTCGGTTTCCTGCTCGAAGCGAACTTCGACCGCGCCGCCCTTGAGCGCGCCGAGCGCCTTCGCCAGCGGCAGTACCGTGCGCCATGCGCGCCCGCTGGCATCCTGACCGACCGCGACGAAGCTGGCGAAGCCTTCGCCGTTCACGTAGCGCTCGCGCACGCCAGCGCCCATCGTCCGCGCGGCGACCAGCCCGACGTCCACAAAAGGCGGCGCTTCGATGAAACCGAAGGTAATGTTATAGGCGCTGCTAAAGATCAATGCCTGACCGCGATGCAGATAGGGCGAAACCTGTTCGAGGTAAATCTGCGGCATGGCTTCGTCGCGGTAGAGCAGCATCAACACGTCACATTCGGCGGCGACCTGTTCAATCGGCGCAGTCGTCAGCCCTTCGGCGCGCGCCTCGGCGATGCGCTCCGGGCGATCATCGCAAACCAGCAGGTCGAGGCCGCTGTCACGCAGGTTGAGCGCAACCGGGCGTCCCATATTCCCATAACCGATAATACCGAGCCGTTTTCCCGCCAGATCGGCGAGTTCGGCGTCTTCTTCGTGGTAAATTACAGTCATAACCGTCCTGCAACCACCGGCCTGAAAGAAACGAGGAATCTACGATGCGGCTCAAACGATACCTTGTCCTCTGTGTTCTGGCAATGAGCCTGAGCGTGCTGGCCGCCTGCGGCGCGCAGTCGGCAGCGACGCCAGAACCGTTTGCGAAATATAAGGCCGTCGATGTGCTCAGGGCGCTGACGGCTGCCAACCTGAGCGTGGTCAGCCCGCAGCGCAGTCTCGCCGCCGCGCCGGGCGCGCCGCTGTCGTTCA
Source organism: uncultured Anaerolineaceae bacterium (assembly GCA_964652205.1). Lineage (GTDB taxonomy): Bacteria > Chloroflexota > Anaerolineae > Aggregatilineales > Phototrophicaceae > ZC4RG36. The sequence continues at coordinate 6,417 of CAZZAO010000096.1, forward strand.
ACGACCGCTATACCTTCACGATTCCAACCGTTGCGCCAGCGGGCGGGCAGGTCATGATTTTCAATACGCCCGATGCCCTGAAAAAGTGGCAGGATTACATCAGTAACCAGAAGGCGAATTCTGATACGCGCCGTAACTGGCTGTTCGTCTTTACCAGCAAAAATGTCATGCTCCAGGTCAGCCCTGACCTGACCAACGAGGAAGCTGAACAGTATCATCAGGCGCTCGAAAACCTGAAGTGACCTGATCGTTCGACGCGCCTGCTGCGTCTGCTTCGCCTTAAGAAGATTTTTTGCGCTGCCTCTGTTTCATTTTGGCTAACGTGACCTTGAGATAGCGATTGTATCCGTCCGGTGACATCCAGCCTTTGGGGCAGTCCACTTTGGTCAGGTCGGTCGGGTGGCACTTGAGGAACTGGTGTGACTTGCTGGTGGTTCTTCTCACCCGCACGATGTACAGGGCGTCACTCGTATCCCGTAAGCGCCCGATCCGTCCATCCGGCAGCCTGACACAATCTCCATCCTTGAGTTCCATGGTGGTTCCACCTCGCTCATTCCAACAGGACTGAAGTGTGGCTCAGTGGCCGGTCAAGTGCAACCGCGCCGGATGTTCGACGCTGACTCTGCCTTAAGTCCATTCGATCCGCGCGCTGAAATGGTAATTGCAATATGGAAGGCAGGTGTTATAGTCGGCTCAGGTCTGGTTGGCAGAGAAGCCCTGATCCATTATTCTATTGCTCTGCCAGAGAAACAGGTGAAAGCCATGAAAGCTGATCTGCTGCTCGAACACCTTGAATTTCACGACGACAACCCTTATGCACAACCGCTGCTGGTGAATCCCCAGAGCCGTATCCTGCGTTTCATGCTGAAACCGGGCCAGCGCATCGCCGAACATGCTGCGCCCCATTCCCCGTTTCATGTCGTGATCCTGCAAGGAACCGGGATGTTTAGCGGCTCAGACGGCATCGAGCACCCCTTTGGGCCAGACACGCTGCTCACTTTCGACGTCGACGAAACCCACTCGGTGCGCGCGCTCGATGAGCCGCTGGTTTTTCTGGGATTCCTGCACGGAGTTGAGACTTATCGCTCGACATCGACTGAGAGCGGCGGAGTGCTGGGCGTTGGCCCCAAGCTCGACTAGGCGGTTCCGGGCAGGCGCGAAAAATTACGGAACTTTTCACACCCGAAAACGCCAGTCATGCTCTATGATGAGTGAAGGATTTACCTGCATCAGAGAGCAACGACAATGGATCACTGTGCTAACCCACCTTTTGATGTTCGTAACATGATCGTCGGTTTTGGCGCGCCGACTTATAGCTGGAAGCGCTTGCTGCCTACGGGGAATGTCAAATGGTTCGTGGGCTGGAAGGATATCGGCGTATCGGTGGCCTGGGAAGAATTTCCCGGCGGCACGACGCTGTTACGCACCGCCGCCATCAAGCTGAACGAAGCCATCTGGAAGGGTCGTGAGACGGCCTTTAGCCAGGTCTTCGACGTTCACCGCGACTGGGATGGACAGCTTTACAGCGAACTCTACGGCGTGGGTTAGTTACGGCCAGAAGGTTGAAACAGAAGGCCGGGATGCCGCATCCCGGCCTTTTTGTTTACCTGAAAAGGGGGAGCCGCGAGAGCAGCCACAGTAATATAAGTATAAAGAGAAAATTGGTAAATCCTTCACGGCACGGCGAGTCGAAGTTCCTATAATTGAAACCGTAGCCAGAAACGCAGACTCCTTTGAGGATTTTGTTGATGCAGAACGCTCATAACCTTCCTTACGGCCTTCGCTCGATCATCGCCGGTTTCGGCGATCCAACTCTGGTGCAGCCTGAGAGTCTGCCCAATGGCAGCCGCCAGTGGGCCGCGACCTGGGATGGGCTGGGGATTACTGCCTGCTGGGAAGAGAATACTGCCGGCAGCGTGGTGATCGGGACATTTCATGTTAGCCTCGACGAGCGGCTCTGGCGCGGGCGCAAGCCGATCTTCACGCAGATCGTCAGCGCCAGCCGGGTCTGGGCCGACTGATCGCGGACGAACGACGGCCAGAGCTGCGAACGTCAGGCCGGGACACCTGTCCCGGCTTTTTGATGGATTGCGCCTGAGACAATCCGCTCATCTGTGCTATGATGAGAACACGAAATTGGGGGATCAGCGGAGATTGGTTATGCTTATCCCTCATACGATCCTCAGTCCTGATGACTCAGTTCTCGAAACCCACGATGGAAACGCTGACCGGCACAATCGAGCTGATTACCTATTACAATGAGGAAAATGGCTATACCGTCCTCAAGATTACGCCTGACCAGCGCCGCCTCGATACAGGCCGTGATGGTCGCGTGGCGGTCGTTGGCTCGATGCCAGAGCTGGCAGTGGGCGAACTGGTCGAATTCACGGGGGAATGGGTCGAGGACAAACAGTATGGTCGCCAGTTCCGCGCTGAAACGGTGGCGACGGTCGCGCCGACCAGCCTGGCCGGAATCGTCAATTACCTCGGCAGCGGCCTGGTCAAGGGGATCGGCATTGCCACAGCGCAGCGCATCGTTGACCGCTTCGGGTTGAAGACGCTCGAAATCCTCGACCATGAACCAGATCGGCTGTCGGAAGTCCTTAAGCCGCAGTTGGCCGAAAAGCTGGCTGATAACTGGGCGAAAGCGCAGTCTGTTCGCCAGACGATGATTTATCTACAAGGCTACGGCGTCAGCAGTCGGCTGGCCGCCAGGATTCACAATCATTACGGCGAAGAAACGATCCGCCACGTCCAGTCCGACCCGTACACGCTGGCTGATGAGGTTTACGGTGTGGGCTTTATCAAGGCGGATATCATCGCGCAAGCGATGGGCGTAGCGGCAGACGCGCCCGGTCGGATTCGCGCCGGACTGAATTACACGCTCAATCAGATGGCGGGCGAGGGTCATGTTTACGTCCCCAAACCTCAACTTATCGAGGCGGCGGCGGAAATCCTCAAGATCAGCGATAGAGTCCGTATCGACCTGGTGCTTGGCCCACAGGTCATCCGCCACGACCTGATTGCCGAGCGGATGACGACTGAAGAAGGCGAAATCGTCGAGGCCATCTACCTGCCGATGTTCTACCACTCCGAACGTCGGGCCGCCCAACGCCTGCACCGGCTCAAGGAAGCGCCGTCGAAGCTGCGGACGAAGGCGCTCAAGCGCGATTGGCCGTCACTGCTGCAAAAGCTGACCGACAAGAGCCAGATCACGCTGACCGAACAGCAGCAGGACGCCGTCCGTGCCGCGCTGACCAACAAAATCTCGGTGCTGACGGGCGGGCCGGGAACCGGTAAGACGACCACGCTGCGTACCGTGATCGAGGCGCTGTCGGAGCTGAATGCCCGCTTTGCGCTCGCCTCACCGACCGGTCGGGCCGCCAAACGCCTGAGTGAATCAACCGGCTACCCCGCCAGCACACTCCATCGCCTGCTCGGCTACATCCCTGCCGAAGGTTTCACGCGCGATGAGGACGAGCCGCTCGAAGTCGATATGGTGATCGTCGATGAAACCTCGATGGTCGATCTGCTGCTGCTGCACCATCTGCTCAAGGCGCTCAAGCCGGAGACCCACCTGATGCTGGTAGGCGACATTAACCAGCTTCCGAGCGTCGGCGCGGGCAACGTCCTGCATGACATCATCGAGAGCGGGATCGCCCATGTCACCCGGCTGGAAACGATCTTCCGCCAGGATTCGGACAGTCAGATCATCCTCAACGCCTACCGCATCAATCGCGGCGAGCAGCCCTTCCTCGACAACAGCGCCAGCGACTTTTTCTTCTTCGGCGCGGACGACCCGGCTAAAGCTGCCGAGCTGGTCGTCGATATCGTCCAGAACCGGCTTCCGGCCAAGTTCGGCATTGACCCGATCCGCGATGTGCAGGTGATCGCGCCGATGTATCGCGGGCCATGTGGCGTCGATGCGCTCAACAGTTTGCTGCAAAAGGCGCTCAACGGGCGGGCGCGTACCGCCGAAAAGCAGGTCGGCGGGCGGCTGTTCCGGGCGGGCGACAAAGTGATGCAGACGCGCAACAACTACGATAAGGAAGTCTTTAACGGCGATATTGGCCGCATCTACGGCATCGACTTCGAGGACAGCACCTTCGACGTGGTCATGGATGACGGGATGCACGTCGATTATGAGTGGAAAGAGGCCGAGGAACTGCGCCACGCCTACTGCATCAGCACGCATCGCAGTCAGGGTTCGGAATACTCAATTGTCGTTATCCCGGTGCTGACGCAGCATTACATGATGCTCCAGCGCAACCTGCTCTATACGGCCATTACCCGCGCCAAGCAGCGCGTCGTGCTGGTCGGCAGCCGCCGCGCGGTGGCGATGGCGGTCGGCAACAACCGGGTGTCCGAGCGCTACAGCGGCCTGATGCAGCGCCTGCGTGATGACGTCCCGCCCGAATCAGATGACGATGATGAGTTCGACGCGCCATTTTAAGGGACTGAGACTTTCAGGACTGAGGACTGAGTAAAAAAACCTTGAGCGCTGAGGCTGGCCCGTGCCGCAGGCATCATCTTTTGTGGAGACACGATTTTTTGCGCCCGCAATGCCCTCACCCCTGCTCTGCACGGCCTACAGCTTCGGTCGAATGAACAGGCTTCGACACGCACCGCCCGCCGGGGAAGGGGAGAAATAGCTGGCGGTTTTGATAGCGCTTGATGAGTCATGCCCATTTTATCGGCTATTGCGCAACGGCTCATCCAGAGTGCAGGTGCGAGACTCCATTGTGCGTTATGCTCTACGTCATATTGAGATTCGGAGAAGCTAAAATTATGGCGAAGCGCAACAGGATGGATCGACGTAAAGGTTTGCTCGTCGGGCTGATTGGCGGCGCGGTCGGCGTCGTGGCGCTCAAAGTCTACTGGGAATACGAAGCCCAGATTCTGCCGCCGGATTTCGACCCGCCGCTGCCGGACGAAGTCAAGCTGCTCCCCGACCTGAAACCGGCGTTCGGTAAGCTCTATCGCAGGGGCGAGTCGCCGACGGCAGCAGCGGGCCGCGTGATCTATGAGCAGGTGACGCATGAGGAACCGGACGCGGCTACGCGCCGCCAGCTCGACGACGCGGCGCTGCTGGCGTGGGGCATGACGGCGGGCGCGCTTTATGGCGCGACGCGGACGACGACTCGCTGGCGCGATATCGCCGGGGGTTTCTTCTACGGCCTGCGGCTGTTCGCCGGGGACACCATCGGTATGGCGCTGCTCGGCCTGCGCCCCGACCCGAAGCAGGTCAGCGCGCGTGAGCACGTCTCATGGCTGCTCGGCCACTGGGTGTTTAGCTTCGCCGCCACCAGCGTCACGCGGGTTTTATATCGCTTACTTTAGCTGTTTGTCTGGCTATTGATCCTCAGGATCAATACCAGTGGTCGCAGAGGAAAGTACAGCTACAATATGTGACGGATAGTCTACGGAAATCTTGAGGATGGTATGCTCTCAGAGAAAAGAAAGCGTGTACAGGGCGGTCAGGCAACGACAGATTTAGTGCTATCGGCCTATCAAGGAAATAACGATGAGGTGTTTCCCCATATTCTTGCCCTGCACGTTCCTGTAGGCGCAATTGTGGCTGACGTTACTTATGGGAAAGGCGTGTTCTGGCGAAACGTCGATGAAGGCAGCTATGAGGTGTTAGCAACCGACATCATGATGGGCATTGATTGTCGTCAGCTTCCATATCATGATCGTTCAATTGATTGTGTGGTTCTTGATCCGCCATATATGGAAGGTTTGTTGCGAGAAAAAGCCGATCATCACGCAGCTTCAGGAACCCATAGCGCGTTCAGGGACGCTTATCAAGGTGGGACTCATAACGGTCAGGCCCCATTGCCGAAGCCAAAATGGCATGCCGCTGTCCTCGACCTCTACGTACAGGCTGGTAAAGAGGCTCACAGGATTCTCCGACCTGAAGGCATACTGATCGTGAAATGTCAGGATGAGGTTAGCGCGAACAAGCAGTGGTTAACCCACGTAGAAATTATCAACGAATATATGCGAATGGGCTTCTATTGCAAAGATTTATTTGTCACCATGCGGACAAATAAACCGGGGGTAAGCAGGTTAAAAAAACAGGTTCATGCTCGCAAAAATCATTCGTATTTTCTGGTATTTATTCGCTGATGTTACCGGGCGATTCGCTCTTGCGCTGTTCTAATAACCTGTCGAACAGATCGAAAGGGTTCAGCGCATAGGGGGACACAATGGGAAGCGTAACTGTAACCTGTGTTGCGAGGAGTTGCCCTCTTTGAGTTTCTGTGTAGTTTTTGTAGCGTGAACCGGGCAGATCGGAATTTAAAGCGAAGGCGAACTCCCATTCTTTCCTAAACTGAAATAGATTTACTGCCAGAATATCAAACTCACCCCGGAGCAAATTGGTTGTTACGAGTGTAGTTCCGTCAGGGAAAGTCAACTTTCGGCTGTCACTGGCGTCAACCTGCGCTTTTGCTGTGTCGAGGTTGTTCGATGCATCATATTTGATCGTGCTCGTTTGCAGCGATTTCACCTCAATCGAAAATTGTTCACCCTTATACGTAATGACGGTATCGTTTTTATCGCCTTTTTTCCGACTATGATCGTCGGGTTTACTTAAATGAGTAACATGAGGGTTGGCTGCTAAAATCCTTCGGAGTTTATATTCAGCGACGTAGCCAATGAACATTCCTCTCAGGCTGGGGTTAGCATCGACAATGACTGTCAGTTCCTGTTCGGTGAGATTCCACCGCTCAAGAATCGATTGACTTTCCATTGGTGTTAACTTCTTTGAATAGCTCCGCAAGCGAGATTCCCAGTGCCACAGCAAGCGCAGCAACATTACGGAGGCCGACGTTTCGCCTGCCGCGTTCCAAACTGCTGATGTAAGTTCTGTCGAGATTGCAAAGGGCTGCTAAATCTTCCTGAGATAGTTTTTTCTCAAGTCGTAATGCGCGAATACGCTGCCCAAAGCGATAGAGAACATCCGGGGAATTGTCCATACAGAAGATGTTAGTGGCTGATTACTATGAGTCTACGGACTATAAGTCACGTCGAGGATGCCGATCAACCAGATTATCGCGATCATCAGCAGGTCAGCGCGCGTGAGCACGTCTCATGGCTGCTCGGCCACTGGGTGTTTAGCTTCGCCGCCACCAGCGTCACGCGGGTTTTATATCGCTTACTGTGAGCGTAGGCGCTTAAATGTCGGCCATCCACACCGGTAGATCGTAGCCGTTGCGGACGAAGCCGAAATCGGCGTACAGGCGCTGCGAACGGGTGTTGCTGGCCTGGGTATTGACCGTCATGCTGGTGACGCCGCGCCGGACGAAGCGGCGCAGGGTATCGGCCACGAGCGCGCTGCCGATGCCGATGTGCTGAGCGGTCGGCAGGACGGCCAGCCGGGCCAGATGAGAGCCGTCAAAATAGAGCGTGCTCAACTGGTAGCCGACAATTTCGCGCTCCTTGACCGCGACCGTGGTCATGGCGGCGACGCGCTGCGCCTGCCGAAGCTCGCTCAGGGTGAGCTGCCATGGCGGCGCGAACGCGGCCTGATCGACCGAAGTGATGCTGCCGATCTCGCCTTCCTCTGCGGCGCGAATTTCGATAGGAATCGGAACTTCGGGCGGCAGTGGCAGGCCGGGGCGGCGCAGCGTGACGATCTCCTCGACATAGTGGAAGCCGAGATCGGCGGCGTAGTGCAAAATCCAGTCACGGAGCATCAGCAGCGCCACGGTATGAATCGTCAGGCCGCGCAGTTCCTCGACGATGTCTGCCCACAGCGCGGACAGCACCGGCCCCGGCTGCGCGTCGTCGTGGACGGCGACTAGCCGCAGCCAGACAGTATGATTGAGCGGCGTCGAGGTCGCCAGCAGCCCGACCAGCTTATTGCTTGACCACGCCAGCCGAACCGGCGCGTCTTCGCTGTCGAGCCACTGGTCAGTTTCGTGCCAGTCGAGGTGACTGTGCATCCGGTAGCTGCGAAAGAGCAGATCGCGCACGTCCTGCCGGTTGCGACGCTGATAGCGGGTGATCGTGACCGGAGTCGTCGGGGGGTGTCGGTGCGGAAAATGCATCACTTGCGGTACATGCGGTTGACGTAAGGCGGCGCGGTCAAAGCGAACATGACGCAGCTTCGCCGGTCGAGCAGGCGCGTGCGGATGCGCGGGTCGATCTCCTCAATCGGTCGCGCCGTCGTCACAATCGTTGGCAGGCGGGCCACATAGCGGTAGTTGATGATCTGAAACAGCTTCTCTTTAGCCCAGGCGGTCGCGCTCTCTGTGCCGAGGTCGTCGAGCACCAGCAGCGAGGCGCCGCGCACCATCTGAAAGCGGCCCTCGAAGCTGCTGGTCGCGCCCGGATTGTAAGTCGTGCGCAGGTAGTCGAGCAGGTCAGGCACGGTCACGAACACGACCTCGTTGCCCCGCTGCTGGCACTCGTTGGCGATGGCGGCAGCCAGATGCGTCTTGCCTGTCCCGTAAGGCCCGACGAACAGCAGCCAGCCCTGCATGTCCTGTACGTAGCGGCGGGCGACGTCGAGCGCTTTGTCGAGGTTGGCTTTGTCGTCCGGCGCGAGGCCAGTACGGGTGTCGAAATTCTCGAAGCGCATCTCGGCGTACATCGTCAGGCCGATCAGCTCATCTTTCTGGTTCTGGATCGGCGTGCGATAGTCCGGCGCTTTGATTGAGACGTGGTGAATCATCTGCGTATCCATCAGACGACTGCGGACGCGCGGGTCGAGCGTGTCGAGGTCGGTGTTGGTGGTGATGACGGTCGGCAGGCGGACGCTGTAGCGATAGTTGAGCAACTGGAACAGCTTTTCCTGCGCCCACTGGCTCGGATTTTCCGTGCCGAGGTCGTCGAGCACCAGCAGCGGCGCGTTGCGGACGCGGTCGAACATCTCGTCGTAGGCCACTTCCGACGACGGCCCGTAGGTGCTGCGCAGATGGTCGAGCAGGTCAGGCGAGGTGATGAACAGCACCGCTTCGCCGCGATCCAGTCGGACATTGCCGATGGCCGCCGCGAGGTGCGTCTTGCCGCAGCCGTAGGTCCCTTGCAGCAGCATCCAGCCTTCGGGCTGCTCGGCGTAACGCGCCGCCGCGTCGAGGGCGAAATGGAGCGATTCCTGCTGCGAGGGTGTCCACAGGTTCAGGTCGGTGCGGAAGTTCTCGAAGCGCTTGTCGTAGAGGCTGTGCAGGTTACTGAGCTTGCGCAGCTTCTCCTGGCGCTCCGGGTCGAGGTTGACCTGATAGTTCGGGCAGCGAAACAGCTTGCCGAAACGGGGGTCGTTGACCGAGACATCCATCCGCACGACGCCCATATCGCCGCAGATCGACGCGCGACCGCAGAGCGAGCAGGCCGCCTCGCCGGTCGGCTCGTCAGTGATCGATGAAGTCGGCGTATCGTCCTGAGACATATCGTTGTCCATCGGGTTGTTGAATGTGTCTCTCAGTGATCTCACGCGATCTCCCTTCCGACTGCCAGCGTTCGAGCACTTTCTGCACGTAGCGCCAGCTACGGGCATTGTTCTCGACGGCGGCGCGGACGGCATCCTCAATCCAGTTAGCCGGATATTCCCGCTCGGCATCCTTGAGCGAGTCGGCGATCAGCGGCGTCAGCGGGCCGATGTTCTCCTCGTACAACTGATAGATGTTCGAGCGATCCGGCAGAATTTCGACCGGGTGCGACTCGTCGCCGGGCTGCCATGCTCCGGCCTCGATCAGCTCGACGGCCTTCCGGCCCGTGGCCGTGTTGACGAAATAGAGCGTTTCCCTGCCGTCCGGCAGGCTGATCTCGCAGGTCAGCAGCGAGCCGCGCTCGTGGGCGCGTTCCAGCGCGCGGACGAGAATCGTCTCCGGCGGCTGACCGTCCTCGACCGCAATGCCGCGCATCAGCGCCTTGTCCTCGATGAAATCACGATAGCGCAGATAGCGGTAAGTGCCTTCCTGCTGATACAGCGCCCGGAAACAGAACAGCGTCACCTTTAGCTCGGCCAGATCGTCGATCAGCGGCAGCAGTTCGCTGAAAAATGCGCCGGGCAGCGGCGTTGCGCGACCACTCCGCCGGGGAAAGCCGGTGAATTTCTCCATTATAGACCACTCAGGTCGATGCTCTGCGTGCGCGCGTCAGAGAACTTGGTCAGTGTCTTATCGAAGTGCAGTGAGACGACGCCAGTCGGGCCGTTGCGGTGCTTGGCGATGATGACGTCGGCGCGGTTCGGGAACTCGGTTGCTTCGTTGTAGACCACGTCGCGGTAGAGGAACATCACCAGATCGGCGTCCTGCTCAATGCTGTTGTGGACGATCAGATCGTTGGCGACAAAGTTGCTGTGGAGCGGGACGGTCAGATCGTAGACGTCGGTTTCGCCATCTGGCTCAATCGAAACGATGGTGTCCCAGTAGACGTCACTTCCCGCGAGGCTGGCAATTTCTTCTGATTTGACGGCTTTCGCTAACCGCGCCGCGCGATCCCGACTTAGATTTTGCTTGTATAAGCTGGTCCCACAGTAGGCATTGCCAAGTTGCGCCTGCATTTGTCGAGACGTAATGCCTTCGCGCTGCATCGCGGGGACAACGTGAAGTCGCCAGATGTCCCTCGGAATGACATCGCGATTGGTATTGACGTTATGTGCTTCCAGATAAGTGCTGACTGCGGCCAACCGTCCTTGCCGAGCCATCCCGATAGCGCCGATCACCTCGACAAAGGTTGCCAGGTCCGTCGCGCCGCTAACACTGACATGATACATGTCGCGGCCCTTGCCCGTTTGAGCGATTCGGCTGATGCGGGCGTTGATGCTAAGACGGAGCAGGAGTGATTGTACATTACGGGCAAGACGCTCGCTGCTCGACGCATAATACAATGCCGGGTAATTACGTCCACCGGTTGTGATTTTCATTTGTATGCAGCCATCGGTCGTCCAGAGATGACGCAAGAAGGTGGCGATACCTTCGCTCGGTTGCCCGAATACCTCTGTCGGGACGAATTTTTCAAATGACCGTAGACCGAACACGCCGAGGTTTTCAAGCCATGTCCGCACCGGAGTCTGGACATGATGCGTTAGGTGTTTGGCTGAAGGTAGGAAAACCTGATACCAGTTTCGGCCCGGTTCCTGATAGATGCGTGGTTTGATCTCTGAACCGAAAACGTCGTCAGCGAGGTTTGCAACCATTGCAGCAATTTCACCTTCGCGGGTGGTGTACTGGATCCCATGTCTGGGCAGCGTACAGCCGTCGCCGATCAGGTGTCCAAGCAGTGCCAATTCACTATCTGTCATACTCGCTTTGTTAGGGCCAATGACCACACGAGGTAGGGCAATGTACTGATCGCGCGCGATCTCATCGAGCCGCTTCCAGCCGTGGATCGTCAGGAACTTATGATTGGCGGTTGCGCGGATGGTGCGGCCAAGCTGAGTCGTGAGTTTAAAGACCGGCTTGATCCCCGTGCAAAAAGCGCGGCTGACGGACGTGCATTCCAGTTCATAGGTCGTCGGATTGAGACTCAGGATGTCAAAACCGGATTGTCCGCTCAGGTCGCGGATTTGGACGTAGCGCCCGCTTTCAGGCAGGTAAACGCGTGTATCGCCTGCCAGGCAGCCCGACTCGCGAAGGTCGCTGAGCTGAGGGCGCTTGTCCTGCCGCTGCTCGACCGCGCGCGAAAGCTGCGCCGCCGAGATGACCGGGACATTGAGTTCGCGGGCCATCTCCTTGATGCTGCGGCTGATGTAACTGATTTCCTGCACACGGTTGTTTTCATACTGGCCGCCCGCGCTCATTAGCTGCATATAGTCGATGATGACGAGGTCAATGCCGAATTCATGGGCGATGCGGCGGCACTTGGTGCGCATTTGCAGCGGCGACATCGCGGGCGTGTCGTCAATGAAGATGTTCAAGTTGCCGAGCCGACCGGTCGCCTGCACGAAACGCGACCACTCGCGCGGGTCAAGCTGACCGGCGCGCATCTTCTGCGTGTTGATGCTGGTTTCCATCGACAGCAGGCGCTGAACGATCTGGTCGTGGCCCATTTCCATCGTGAAGATGACGATCCGCGCGCCGACGTTGGCCGCCTTGAGCGCGACCGAGAGCAGGAATGAGGTATTGTGGCTGACGATGCCGTTGCTGATGAAGGCGTGGCCGTCGGGAATCGTCAGGTCGTAGCAGTGGCGGATACCGGCGTTCTCGACCGTCACCACTGCGTCCCAGTCGAGCGCAGGCGCGAGCGTCTCGACGCGCTCGGTTTCAGCCAGCGCTTCGGTGTCGCCGTCGAACGTGCGGAAATCATGAGTTGGCGCGTCTGGCACAGGCAGGCTTTCGCGCTGCACGGCGACGAAATCGCCGGGGCGGAGCGCTTGCAGCGCTCGCCACGTCACCTCGCCGCTGGCCGCGCGGGCCATGAGCGGGTGATTGAGCGTGCCGGTGACGGAGAAGCCGCTGCGCGTGACGAGGCGAATAGTCGGGCGCGGGCCGCTGTCGTAAAAGTGGGTTGCACGGCGCAGCCCGCCCGGCCCAAGCACCTGCTGGTCAATCCCGTAATAACAGCCGCCCTCGCCGTCGCCGATGCCGGGAATGTCCTTCGGTCGCAGCGATGAGATCGGGACGGTGCCGCGCTCGGTCTGGACGAGCGTGCTGCCGATGACGCATTTGCCCATGCCAGGGCGTCCGGCGAAGATCAGCAGGTCGGAGCGCTGCATCCCGCCGAGCAGCTCGTCGAGGTCGCGGAAGCCGGTCGGCAAGCCGAGCGGCTCGTCCTGATGATCCATCTGATATTCGATCTGGTCGAAATAATCGCTGATCGCCTGATGGATCGGGATGACGTCGCGGCGCAGGTTGCGCTCGGTGACGCGGAACAGCCGCGATTCGGACTCGTCGGTGACTTTTTCAATCGCCATCTCCTCGTCCAGCGCCAGCCCTTTGATTTCGTCGGCGGCGTTGAGCAGACGGCGGCGGATGGCGGCGCGCTCGACCAGCCGACCGTAAATCTCGGCGTGCATCGAAGTCGGCGTATTGTTGATGAGCTGGATCAGGTAAGCCGGGCCGCCGATCTCATTCAGGCGACCGAGCGCGCGCAGTTCCTCTTGCAGCGTCAGGTAATCAATATTCTCATTGCGCTCGCTCAGGCGTCCGAGCGCTTCCCAGATGTAAATGTGACGCAGGATATAAAAGTCTTCGGCTTGCAGGAACGACGCGACTGCGAGGAACGCTTCAGGGTTGACCAGCACCGCGCCGATGACGGCCTCTTCAGCTTCCTGACTGTAAGGGACCTGGCCGGTCAGCACCTGAAAGCTCGGTTGGCCTGCGCTGCGGGATGGGGAAGGTTGATTCGTCATGGTGTCCTGCGAGAGAGAAACAAAACGGCGCGACGAGCGCACCGTGTCCTGGCCGGGCAGGTTGAGCCGCGCAGCCGCTTCCCGTAGGGCGGCTGCGCCCTACGCTGTGTCGTCCTGCGGGCAGAGCAGTTATTCTTCTTCGTCGTCCAGATCATCCAGGTCGAGCGAGTTGACGAAGTCCGAGAAGGCGCTCAGACGTCCATCTTCAACTTCATCGTCGCTGCCGACCGGGGCTTCGGATTCAACGTCCTCATCCGGCTCGATGGATGCCTTATCCATCACCGTTTCAGCGACGAAAATCGGCACTTTGGCGCGCACCGCCAGCGCGATGGCATCGCTGGGGCGCGAGTCGATTTCCATCTGCTTGCCCGCCACATCGATGACGATCCGCGCGTAGTAGACATCGTTACGCAGGTCGCTAATGAGGATGTGGACGACGTTCCCGCCCAGCTCGCGGATGATCGACTTGAGCAGATCGTGGGTCAAAGGCCGCTGCGGCGGCATCTCCTGTAGCTCAATGGTGATCGCGTCGGCTTCACAGGGGCCAATCCAGATCGGCAGGTACCGGTCGCCGGTCGAGTCCTTCAGCACGACGATGCGATGTTGGGACATCAAGCTGACACGGATGCTATCGATGATAACCTCTATCATGAGCTTTTTACTTTGAACCCCTCAGCACCTGAGTTTACATCACGGGATCAGACCGTAGCTGCGATTATACTCATCTGCCGGGTGACGGCAATGAGCCAACCGCGTCCCTTCTCATTATAGGCGCAAATCGGACTCAAAACAGAGACGGAAATCGGGAAACGAGGACTCTGAAAAAAACGTCTAAAAAATGCTGCGGTTTCTTTGCCTTCGTCAGGTTTCCCGTTATCATGGGGACAGACGCCTATAGCACTATAGGAGAAAGTTGCAATGCATACAAAATACGGACTTTTAGTGGGTTTACTGCTTGCAGGGCTGACCGTTGTGGGGTTAACCCCGGCGGTCGCGCAGGATTCCACCCGGGAAGCGACGGACAGCGGGCCAGTCGCTGCTGTCAATTTCACTGAAGGGGCGCAGCTTCTTCAGGAGAGTTTTGATTCGCCCGACGCCTGGGAAAAATACAGCAACGGGGGGGTCGATTTTCAAGTTGAAGGTGGCGTCTATTCGATGCGCATCCCCCGGTCGCTGCCCAATTCGTTCATCTGGGGCGTCGGCTCGACCACCCAGACGGATGTGATTATGCAGGCGACCTTCGCCCAGAAAACCGATGCGGCGGGCAGTGAGTTTGGCCTGATATGCCGCGCGGATTCCAATGGGTTAGGTTATTACTTCATCATTGAGGGCAATGGGTCTGGTTTCATTGGTAAGGGCGTCGAAACCTCGATCAATGACCTGACCAGCGTCAATGTTTCGGATGCCATCAAGACCGGCACGGCTGAAAATACCGTCCGCGCGGTCTGTGTCGGCAACTATCTGGCCCTCTACGTTAACGGCACGCTGGTGGCGGAAGCCAACGACGATCAGTACACCAGCGGCGTGGCGGGATTCGCGGCGCTGGCGGGTTCGGACGCCGATGCGGACGTGACGGCTGACGATCTGACGATCTGGACGGCGGAGATTGTGCAGCCGACTGAAGTGCCGACACAGGCCTCGACTGAAGCGGACGTGGTGCCGATCAGCTTCACGCGTGGCAACCTGCTGCTGCACGACACGTTTGTCTCTGAGAGTGACTGGCCGAGCTTCTCCGGTGACAACGGCATCAAGCTGGGCGTGTCGAGCGGGGCGTATAACCTGCACATTCCCAAATCACAGGCCAACAGCTTCTTCTGGGGCCTGAATACCGAAGACTATACCGATACCGTCATCGAGGCCAACATCAACCTGGCTGAGGATAATCCCGATGGCGCATACGGAGTGATGTGCCGCGCCAGCCAGACGGACGGGGGCGGCAACGGCTACTTCTTCATCGTCTCTGGCAACGGACTGGGCTATATTGCCAAAGACACCGGCACGACCGTCGATGATCTGACGCCTGAGCTGACGACCGATGCGATCAACCTCGGCTCGCAGTCGAATAAGGTTACAGCGGTCTGTGTCGGCAACTATCTGGCTCTGTACGTCAACGATCAGTTGATCGTCGAGGCCAATGATGACCAGTTCACGCATGGCGCGGTCGGCCTGACGGCGCTGGGCGGGTCGAGCCAGGACACGAACGTTGAAGTCCACAGTCTGGACATCACCGAGGCGATTGCGTCGGGCAGCGCCCCGGTCGCTACGACGGTTGCCACGATTGAGTCGAACTCGAACGGGCCAGCGATTGACGGCGTGATCGTCGGGCAGACGCTGCTGACCGAGACCTTCGATGACCCCGATGCCTGGGAAAAGTACCAGTCGAAGGACGGCACAGCCAATCTGCGGGTCGAGGACGGCGCCTACCGCGCGACGGTGAGCAGCGACTACTATGAATTCGGCCAGAACGACTCTATCGAGACCAACAGCGTCATTCAGGTCGATGCCTCGCTGGATCGTGGGCCTGCTAATAATGGGATGGGGATCATCTGCCGCTCCTCGACCGAGGCGAATGGCTCCGGTTACTATTTCCTCGTCAGCTCGACCGGAGACTACTCCATCCGCAAGTACGATGACGCGGAGAGCAAGTTTACCGCGCTGGTCGATTGGGAGAAATCGCCTTCCGTCAAGTCAGGTCGCGCGACCAACACGATCATTGCGGTCTGTGTCGATAACTACCTTGCC